>CAMDOT010000153.1 GCA_945903635.1 Rhizobium sp. Q54
ATCATGAGCGGGCCGGAGGCCCGCGGTCCGTCTGAGCATGAGCGTCACCAGCGGTCATCCGCTCCGCCCCTCCCGACGTATCACTGAAGAACGTCAGGGAGTTGTCGCGCATGAAGATTGCCGTCATTGGCGCCGGTGTTGCCGGACTGGGTGCGGCCTGGCTGTTGAGCCGCAAGCACGAGGTTGTGATCTACGAGCGCGAGGATCGGTTCGGTGGCCATTCCTGCACGGTCGACGCGCCGGTGCCGGGTGGGACTCGGGCGGTCGATGTCGGCTTCATCGTGTTCAACGAGCGCAACTATCCCAACCTGATCGCCCTGTTCGATCATCTGGGCGTGCCGACCGAGAGCTCCGACATGTCGTTCGCCGTCAGCCTCGACGAGGGACGGTTCGAATACGGCAGCTCGTTCACGGGCTACTTCGGCCAGCGCCGCAACGTCGTGCGGCCGTCGTTCCTGCGCATGACCCATGACATCCTGCGCTTCAATCGTCTCGCCCCGCGCCTGCTGGAGGAGTGCGAGAACCTCGACTTCACGATCGGCAACTTCATCGACGACGCGGGCTTCAGCCGCGCCTTCCGCGACCGCTACCTGGTGCCGATGGCATCGTGCATCTGGTCGACGCCGATGGGCCGCATGCTCGACTATCCGGCGCAGAGCTTCGTGCGCTTCTTCAACAACCATGGGCTGCTCACCATCGGACCGCACCTGCAGTGGCGCACGGTGAGCGGCGGCAGCCGCTCCTACGTCGAGCGCATCGCCACGCCGCTGCGGAGCCGGGCACGACTGGCCACACCGGCGCGCGCGATCCGTCGTGGGCCACCTGGAACCGAGTTGGGTGTAGAAGTGCGCGACGCCTCGGGCCATTGGGATCGCTTCGACAAGATCGTGCTGGCCTGCCATGCCGACCAGGCGCTGGCGCTGCTGGAGGATGCCGACGCGCCGGAGCGCCAGCTGCTCGGCTGCTTCGCCTACTCCTCGAACGAGGTCTGGCTGCATGGAGATTTGTCCCTGATGCCGAAGCGGCGCAGTGTCTGGTCGAGCTGGAACTACGTCGCCGACCGCAAATCCGACGAGATGAGGGCCGGGGAGCAGGCCGTGAGCGTGACCTATTGGATGAACCGGCTGCAAAACCTGCCGGACGAGACGCCGCTATTCGTCTCGGTCAATCCCGGCCGCACGCCGCTGCCGTCGGCGGCCTACGCGCGCTTCGCCTTCGACCATCCGATGTACGACGCCGCCGCGATCCGGGCGCAGCGCGGCCTGCACGCGATCCAGGGCGTGCGCGATACCTATTTCTGCGGCAGCTACTGCGGCTACGGCTTCCACGAGGATGCGCTGTCGGCCGGCCTCGACGTCGCCGAACAGCTCGGCGTCCGCCGGCCCTGGCCCAAGCCCGATGAGCACCGCCGCATCGGCGACCCGCCGCGCATCGTCGCCGACCGGCCGATCCACGAGCCGATCCCTCTGCCGGTCGCGGCGCGGACGTGATTACGCTCGCCCCCCTCCGCCCCTACGGGGCGGAGGGGGTCAGAGACCGCGCACTCCCTCATCGCCGCCACCGTCGTGCACCGCCGCAAGCGGCCGCGTGAAAACGCCTTTCGCTATCGCGTCGCTTATCTCTGCCTCGACCTCGGCACGCTCGACGCAGCCGCCGGCCGCTGGCTGAAACTCGACCGACCCGGCCTCGTCTCCTTCCGGCGCGCCGATCACGGCGGGCGCGATGGCGGCGACCTCAAGTCCTGGCTGCAGGAGATCCTGGCAGGGCACGGACTGGGCGAAGTCTGCGACGGCGAGATCACGCTGATGACCATGCCGCGCATGCTGGGCTACGTGTTCAACCCGGTGAGCTTCTGGTTCTGCCGCGACCGCGCGGGCGCCCTGCGGGCGGTGCTGTGCGCGGTCAACAACACCTTCGGCGAAAGCCACTGCTACCTGGTCCATCACGACGATGCGAAGCCGATCGCCCCGGACGCCTGGCTGGACGGCCGCAAGGTCTTCCACGTCTCGCCCTTCCTGCCGGTCGAGGGCGACTACCGGTTCCGTTTCCGGCTGGACGAGCGAATTGCCCATGTCGACGTCAACTATCACGACGCCCAGGGCCTGATGCTGGCCACCTCCGTGGGCGGCCGGCGCGAGGCGCTGACGGACGGCGCCGTGCTGCGCCGCTTCCTGGGGAACCCGACGATGACAGTGGGCGTTATAGTGCGGATCCATTGGCAGGCCTTGCAACTTTGGCGAAAGCGGGCGAGATTTTATCGCAAGCCCGTCCCGCCTTCGCAGCTCGTGAGCCGCTGACCTCATGTCATTCGCCGCCCGCTTCGTCCTCAAGTCTCTCGCCCGCCTCTCCGTTGGCCGGCTGACCGTACGGCTTCCGGACGGAACGACGTGCCATTTCGGTCCAAACCAGGCGGAACGCCAGGCCGTGATCGAGATCAAGGACTGGCGCTTCTTTCGCCGCGTGCTGCTCGACGGCGACATCGGCTTCGCCGAGTCCTACATGGATGGCCTCTGCGACTCGCCCGACCTGCCGGAGCTCCTGTCACTGCTCACCGACAACGAAAAGTCCCTGGGGCGCGTCACGCGTACCAATGCCTTTCACGGCCTTCTGTTGAAGCTGCTGCACCGGCGGCACGACAATTCGCGCGAGGGCTCGAGGCGCAATATCCATGCCCATTACGATCTCGGCAACGAGTTCTACGGCCTGTGGCTCGATCCGACGATGACCTACTCGTCCGCCCTCTACGAGGGGGCGGAAGGCAAGGCGCTCGAGGCGGCGCAGACCGCCAAGTACGAGCGCATCCTGAACCAGCTCGGCGCGCGGCAGGGCGACAGAATCCTGGAGATCGGCTGCGGCTGGGGCGGTTTCGCCGAGACGGCGGCGCGGCGCGGCATGCGGGTCACCGGCGTCACCATCTCGCGCGAGCAGCTCGCCTACGCCCAGGCCCGCCTGCAGCGCGCCGGCCTGTCCGACCGCGTCGATTTCCAGTTCCGCGACTATCGCGACATCGAGGGGAGCTACGATCACATCGTCTCGATCGAGATGATCGAGGCCGTGGGCGAGCGCTACTGGCCCGACTACTTCGCCGCGCTCAAGCGCCATGCCGCCCCCGGCGGCTCGGCGATCGTCCAGGCCATCGTGATCGCCGACGAATTCTTCGAGGGCTACCGCCGTCATCCAGATTTCATACAGACCGATGTCTTCCCCGGCGGCATGCTGCTGTCGCCCGCGTCGATGCGCGAGCAATGCCGGCAGGCCGGCTTGAAGATTGCCGAGTTTTACAGCTTCGGGCTGGACTATGCGCGCACCCTGGAGACCTGGCTCGGCCGCTTCGACCGGGTCGCCGACCAGGTGTCCAAGCTCGGATTCGACGAGCGCTTCCGCCGGATGTGGCGATATTACCTCGCCTATTGTGCCGCAGGCTTCAAGACGCGCCGCACGGACGTATTGCAGGCGCACTTCAGGCATATATAACTGTCGGCAACGATGGGGCGCGCCAAGCAGCCCCGAAGACAGGAAGGCTTACGGGTGGACGCAGGATCGACCGGGCACGGCACCGCCGCGCCGGTAAAAGTGAAGTTCGACCGTTTGGTCGCCTACTCGACCCTGCAACTACCGCTCGCCATGGCGGCGCTGCCGGTCGTGCTGAACGTCAGTCACTTCTATGGCGAGGTGCTGAAACTCTCGTTCGGCATCATGGGCGCGATCTTCATCTTCGCCCGCATCGTCGATGCCATCCAGGACCCGATCATCGGCGTCATCAGCGACCGCTTCACGAAGCGCGGCAAACGCGGCCGTCTCACCTTCGTCGCCCTGATGACCCCGTTCCTCGGCGCCGGTTTCTACATGCTCTTCGATCCGCCCGACTCGATCATCGGCGATCATAATCTGATGGCGTTCTGGCTGCTGGCCGCCCTGCTGCTGGTTCATCTCGGCTATTCGGGCGTGTCGATCAGCTACCACGCCCACGGCGCCGAACTGTCCGACGACTACAACGAGCGAACCAAGGTGACGGTCGGTCGCGAAGTGTTCGGCCTGCTCGGCATGACGCTGGCCGTCGTGCTGCCGACCTATCTGACGGCCCAGCTGGGTGAGTCGCAGGGCTACGCGATGTTGGGGCTGGTCTTCCTGCCCATCCTGCTCGTGCTCTCGACGCCCACGATGATATGGGCGGGACCTTCCGTTCATCCGCCGGTCACCCATGCCAACCGCAACATCTTCGTCACCTTCTTCCAGCCGCTGAAGAACCGGCTGTACCGCCGCCTCCTGCTGGTTTTCATCGTGAACGGCGCGGCACTGGGTGTCGCGGTGACGGTGATGCTGTTCTACGTCGAGCATGTGCTGAAGGGCGGCAAGGTCGACGCCGGCATCATCCTGCTCACCTACTTCATCTCCGGCGCCGCCAGCGTGCCGCTGTGGCTCTTGCTGTCACGCCGCCTCAGCAAGGCCGCCGCCTGGTTCATCGGCATGGTGTTGACCGCCGTCGCCATGAGTCTCGCGATCTTCATCGGACCCGGCGATTTCTACTGGTTCCTGGCCATCTCCGTGATCACCGGGATGGGCATCGGCGCCGACTACGGCCTGCCGCCGTCGATTCTGGCCGACGTGATCAACGCCCAGGAGGGCGGCGATTCCAAGGGCAAGACCGGCACCTACTTCGGCCTGTGGGCGCTCTCGACCAAGCTCGCGACCGCGCTCGGCGCGGCGGGCTCGCTGCCGGTGGCGGCCTTCCTGGGCTTCAATCCGGCCAGGGGCAGCTACGACACCACCGCGCTGGTAATCGTCTACATCGTGCTGCCGGTGGCGATCAAAATCGGCGCCGCACTGCTGCTGTGGTTCATCCGCATCGAAGCCGAACGCGGCACGGTGCGGCAGGAGCTGACCGGCCGCGCGTAGAGCCCAGGCGAAGGATCTAGGCGAGAAAGTCGAGGCGCTGCGGCTGGCGCAGGCCGAAGTCGCGCTGCAGGCCCCAGCAGCCTTGCGCCACGGTCGCGAAGACGTTGCGAAAATCGACGGTGTGCTTGAGGTCGCCATCCTGCAGATCGGCGAGCGACGGATAGACACCGTAGAGGCCGCCCTTCACGCCGCCACCGAAGACGAACTGCGGCGCCGCCGTGCCGTGATCGGTGCCGCCGCTGGCGTTGGGCCGCACGCGTCGGCCGAATTCCGAATAGGTCATCACCAGGACGTCATCCCATCGGCCGGCGGCCATGAGGTTCTTGCGCAGAAGCGCGAGATTTGCCGCCAGCACACCCAGCAGCCGCTCGTGCGGCGGCGTCTGGTTGGCATGGGTGTCGAAGCCGCCCATCGCCACCTTGATGGCGATCACCGGCACGCGCGCGGTCACAAGGCGTGTCGCGAGATCGAGCTGGCGGCCCAGACCGGTTTCCTGGCTGTAGGCGAAGGCCGGCTGCGGCGTCTCGCGAAGCTTGTCGCGCAGGCCCGCCGCGGCGGCGTTGACCTCGTGGCGGACGGCCAGGAGATGACGCAGCGCCGGATTGCCGCCATCGGCCATGTCGGGCATGGCCTTCATCGCCTGTGCCTGGCGCAGGAAGTTCTCGGCATCCTGCATCACGATCGTGCGCAGCGACGGGCCGGTCAGCGGCACCGAGTTGGTGTCGACCACGATGCCGTCGACGCCGGCGCCTTTGGCGATCGCAACCCCCTGGAAAGTCTGGGCGATCCAGCCCTCGCTCAACGTCTGGCTCGACGCCGACGCGGTGTCCCAGATCTCGATGGAACGGAAGTGCGAGCGATTCTGGTAGGGATAGCCGACGCCTTGCAGGATCGCGAGGTCTCCGGCCTTCCACGACTCCATCAGCGGCTCGAGCTTGTCGTGCAGTCCGACGCGCTCGTCGAGCTGCAGCGTACGCTCGCGCGGCAGGGCGATGTCTCCGCGCAGTTCGCGATACTTCGGATCGGCATACGGGATGACGGTGTTCAGCCCGTCATTGCCGCCCCTGAGTTCGACCAGGATAAGGATGCGTGACGCCATGATCGCCTCCTCACTTCAGCTGGTAGGCGGGATCGAGAAGTGCCGCGGCGACCGCCGCGCCCGGCACACTGCCGGTCTCGACCGAATCGATGGGAGGACGCGGCAGCAGCGTACGCGTGAGCGTCGCCGCGTCGACGCCGATCAGGGTCGGGCCGAGCCGGGCCTCAGCGCCGGAGTTGCGCAAGCTACGGCCCTCAACCGGCCGCGGCTCCATCATCTGCTGGGTCTCCTCCATGGCCGGCTGCGCCTGACGGCGGTCCATGCGCCGGCCGCCCATGCCCTCCATTTGCGCCACGGTCGTCGCTTCGACGATACGGCGCAGGATCTGCTGGCGTTGCAGCAGCGTGTAGGCGGTGATCCAGTTTTCGCCGCCGGACCAGCCCTTGACGTTGGGCGGATTGAACAGGCTCTGGCCGAGGCCCCCCATCATGCGGGCAAGCTGGGTCTTTTCCGGCACCGGCAGACCCAGCACGCGCACGGTGCCGACGATCAGGTCGACCGGCGACTTGATCAGCGCCGCACGGTTGGCGGGATCGCGGAACGACGGCGACAGGAACAACGCCCGCATCAGCGGCTTGATCTCGTAGCCGCTTGTGCGGAACACCGCAGCCAGCCGGCCGATCTCGGTGCGATCGGGCTTCAGTGACACGAACTCGCGCCACAGCTTCTCTGTGATCGTCTCCGCCGTGCGCGGATGACTGAGCAGGATGGCGATGATCTCGTCGCCGCCGAAGCGGCCCGTCTTGCCGAGGAAGGTCTTCTCGCCGCCGTCGTGGACCTGTTCGCGGAAGGCGAACTGGCCGGTCGCCCGGTCGATCGACCAGCCGGTAAAGGCGCGCGCCGCGGCCTTGATGTCGCCTTCGGTGTAGTGGCCTTCGCCGAGCGTGAACAGCTCCAGCAGCTCGCGGGCAAAATTCTCGTTGGGCTGGCGCGCCACGTTGCGCACGCCGTCGAGGTAGAGAAGCATCGCCGGATCGCGCGGCACAGCCTTCAGCAAGGTGGCGAAGTTGCCCAGCGCGTTGGCGCGGAACAACTCGTTCTGGTGGTACAGCGAGCCGGGATAGTAGGTCTTCGTCAGCGATGACGTGAAGTGGTTGTGCCAGAACAACACCATGTGCTCGACCATCGGCTGCTCGGTCGCGACCATCTCCTCGATCCACCAATTGCGCAGCTGGCGGCTCTGCTCCTGCAAGGGCGGCTGGACCTGCACCGCCCTGCCGTCGGCGGTGACCCGGGCCATCTCCTGCTGCTTCTGGCGGAGCGCACCCATTCCGTCATTGACCCACGCCGGCGCGGGCGTCGCTGCCTTGGGCTGGAAGGTCGTCAGCAGCGTGTCGACGGCGGCGGGATAATCGAGCGTCTCGAGCGCGCGGATCTCGGCCGGCGTCGGCCCGAAGCCGGTCCGCGAGAGGAGATGCCGCGCCTCATCGAAGCCCATCGCCGAGGCCGCCCGGGCGGGACGCGAGAGGCTGCCGCTGACCGCGAGAGCCGCTGCACCGGTAACGAAGACGCGTCTGTCGAGATGCACCATGCGAGGTCACTCCTCTACTGCGGCGGTCGGCCCTGCCCGGGAGCTGCCGCCCCCCCGGGAAGACGCGGAGGTGGCGGCGCGCCGGCGAAGCGCTCGGCGAGCAGCACATGCAGCCGCTCGCGCTGGTCCGGACGCAGCTGCGGCTCGAGGAGAGCCACGGCATGTAGGCTTTCCTTCCACTGGTCCGCCCGCAGCCGGGTGAGCCGATCGATCAGCCCGTCGATCTGCGTCATGTCCATCTGCGGCCGTGCCAATTCGGCCGCCGTCTGATCGCGCAATTTCTGGATCTCGCGGAAGCGCTCACGCCGCGCGACGGCATAGCGCTCCATTGGAGCGCGAATCGCTTCGCGCTGGCCATCGTCGAGGCCGAGATCCTTGATCAGCATCTCGACGGGGCTCGGGCGGGTGCCCGGCGGCAGTGGCGGCGGCATGTGCCGCTCGAATGCCGGCGGCGAGATCCAGCTGCTATAGACGAACCCCACCAGCACGAACGTGTTCAGCAGGAGGGACAGGGCAAGCACAGCCTGCATCAGGCGCGAGCTCATGTCAGATCCCGTCGCTGACGAAGAAGTCGCTCAGCTCGCTCGACGTCGTGCCGGCCGTACTCGCGATGCTTTGAGCATCCGAACCGTATCTCTGTTGGGCCAACGAATCGCCCAGGCCCCCACCCATCACGAAGCCGACGCCGGCCACCACGATCACCATTGCGATCATCGCCGCGCGCTGCAGGGCGAAGAGCGGCCCGGACGGGAACAGGCGGCCGAACCATCCGCCGCGACGACCGGTCTCGCGCTGGGCGTCGAAACCAACCAACGCCTGCGCCCTCACGGCCAGTCGAATCGGTGCCGCGGGCAGCGGCTTGCCCAATATATCCGCGAGATCGAGGGCCGCGCTCCGCAGCTCAGGGTCGGCGGCCACCGTCGCCTCGATCCGCGCGGCGGCGGCCTCGGGAAGACGGCCTTCCAGCCAGGCGGCGAAATCGAGATCCGATACCGTCGCAGGCGCGATATCCCGCTCCGCGGCGAGGCCCTGCCACAGCTCCTTGTCCGTCCGGGATTTGCGTTCAGTGCCCATTGCACCCTCTCCTGCCCTAATTACGTCAGAAAGACCCGTTCCATCCCCGGTTTCCGGGCCCGATTTCAGGGAGGTTCCTCGCCGAAATGAGCCCTCAGTCGCTGCAGGGCCTTGTGATGGGTGCTGCGGACCTTCTGGGCGTCGATTTTCAGCAAGACTGCGACTTCGGCCACGTCGCGCTCCTCGTCGTACAGGCACTTCAGGATCAGGGTCTGGCGTTCGGTCAGAAGACCTTGGGGAATCTGGAGTTTTTCGACGTGCTTGTCCTCGACCCCCAGCACCGCTTCCGGCACCTCGTCGAGCGGCTCGGTCGCCTGGCGGCGGCGGCGCAGATGATCCACGGCGGCCGACCGCGCGACGACGGCCAGCCAGGTGGAAAGGCCGGCCCTCGCTGGATCGTAAGTTTTCAACAGCCGGAAGTCCTGGGCACAGAGACGGACGAAAACATCCTGGGCCGCGTCCATCACGTCGTCCTCGCCCAGGCGATAGGACGCCATGGTGCGCCGCACGACAGCATTGATGAGGGGGGCGGCCGCGGCGACAAACCTGTCCCAGGCGCGCTTGTTGCCCGTCACGAGCGTCTGCAGGTCGGTCTGGTTCAGTTCCGTCACGCCTGCGATCTTTCCTGGCCAGTCCTTTTCGGCCCGTCCGCCCTGCAGTCTAACGGGGTTTGTGGCGAATTCAGGCCCCGCTACAGTCACGCCTCAATTTTGAGGAGCTTCTATGAGCGAGTCGCTGACACGGCAACTTAAGATCACCAAACAGGCCGTGCGCGGCAAGGGCGTCGTCGTTGCCCAGAATTGCAGGGCCGCGGAGGTCGGCGCCGCCATCCTGCGCCAAGGCGGCAATGCCATCGATGCCGCCGTCGCCACCGGCATGGCGATCGGCGCGCTGGAGCCGTGGATGAGCGGCATCGGCGGCGTGGGCTTCATGACGATCTGGAGCGCCAAGGAAGGCCGCGCCTGGACGGTCGACTACGGCCCCATCTCGGCCCGGAAACTCGACCCCGCCACCTACAAGATCGTGGGGCCTGGCCCCGCCAATCCCTTCGCCTGGCCCGACATCCTCGAGCAGAGGAACGAGGTCGGCTACCACTCGATCGCCGTGCCCGGCATGGTCGCGGGCCTCGGCAAGGCGCTGGAGCGCTTCGGCACCATGAAGTGGAAGGACGTGCTGGCGCCCGGCGTGGCCCTTGCCGAACGCGGCATGGAACTCGACTGGTACATGCAGGTGATGATCGCCAACGGCGCCAAGCACCTCACCAAGTTCCCCGCCTCGAAGGCCGCGTATCTCTGCGACGACGGCCGCGTGCCCACCAACGACTGGCAGGGCACGGTGCGCCACCTCAAGCTCGGCAACCTGGGCGAGACGATGCGCCGGCTGGCCGAGGGTGGCCCACGTGAATATTACGAAGGCGCGCTGGCCCGCGATATCGCGGCCGACCTTCAGGCCGGCGGTTCGGCGATCTCCTTGGACGATCTCAAGAACTACGAGGCCCGCATCGTCGAGCCGCTGTCGTTCGAGCATCACGGCGTCACCATCAACGTCGCGGGCGGCCTCACCGCCGGTCCCACATTGCGCCGGACCATCGAACTCGCGGGTGCCGCGACCAAGGGCAAGGGCGCGCCCGATGCCGCCTTCTTCGCCGCCATCGCCGAGGGCATGCACACCGCCTACGACGAGCGGCTGAAGACGCTGGGCGACAAGCCCACCGACACCTGCACCACGCATTTTGGTGCCGCCGAGTCCGAAGGCAACATGGTGGCGCTGACGCAGACGCTGATGAGCCTGTTCGGCTCCAACGTGATGCTGCCCAGGACCGGCATCACCATGAACAACGGCATGCTGTGGTTCGATCCCGAACCCAACCGTCCCAACTCGATCGCACCGGCCAAGCGCCCGCTGTGCAACATCTGCCCGGTCGTCGTCGCGAAGGACGGCAAGCCGTGGTTCTGCATCGGCGCCTCGGGCGGCCGGCGCATCGTGCCCGCGGTGGCCCAGCTCGCGCTGATGCAGATCGACCGCGGCCTCGACGTCGAAGCTGCCTTCCACCAGCCGCGCATCGACGTCTCCGGCGTCGGCCCCATCAGGGTCAACCGCGACCTGCCGGACGCCGTGAAGAAGGCGATCGCGGCCCGCCTGCCGATCGTCGAGGTCGGCAACCAGATCTCCCCGCTGGGCTTCGCCAACCCGTCGTGCATCGTGCGCGATCCCAAGACCGGCGAGCTCACCGGCATGAACGAGATCATGTCGCCGTGGGCCGGAGGAGCCGCGCAGTAGAGGACACAAACGCCGGTGCAAATCGATCCCGTGTCACACTAAAAAGTGTCACACCAAGTTGAGACAAATGTTGTGACACAGGTTGAGCGCCCACCTGTGACATCGAGCGGAATCTGACCCTGTGGCCCCACCTCGGGCGGCCACAGTAGACCGTCAAAAACAGTCCTCGGACACGTTTTTCGCGCCTCGGTCTACCCACCTGCCGGACAGTCAATGCGGCGGGGGCAGCCTTGTGCTTGCTACTCACGGCTCAGCACCGGGTACCCGGTACAGGTCGCGGGACGGCCCCTTCTCCTCAATTGGAGTGTACCCGGCGGGCGCGCCGGGCGGGGCATGGTCAAAGGTTCAGGTCTCGGTCGAATCGAGGCGCCCTGGACGGACGCTCGGCGTTTCAGAAAGGCCTCACGCGCTCCGGCGCGGCGCCTTTGCAGCGAGCGCCTGGTCAAGCAGGCGCGGCGCGCGTGCTGGCAATGCCTGCACGAGGAACGCGGCCGCGCGGACAGCCAGAAGCGCTCGCGGATGAGCGAGGTCGATGGGCATGGTAGTATCCCGGGTTGTGGTTGTGGAAAAGGTCGGCGCGGTTAGCGCCAGTCTACATGAAATATAGACTATTTCCTGCTGAACCTGCAAGTCTACTTTTGCATATCAGGAATGTGCTCCGCAGACGAACCGAGGAGGAGGCGCCAATACCGGCGTCTCCTCCTCTCATCGAGATACGTGTCGCGTCTTCAGGCGGTCAGACGATCAGGAAGTCGGTGTGGTCCAGGGGACCACCAGACAGCCCCTGGATCGTCGCGAAGACGATGGCGGCGGACCCGCCCCCTGTACCGTCGGCGTCATACATCACGTTGCCCGTCGCGCTATCGAAGATGATGCGATCGTCCGCGTCCTGGGCGGCCACCCCCAGGACGAATGCGCCGGCGTCGAGCCCTCCTGTCTCGAACCCTCCTACGACGGGGACTTGCGTGAAGATTTGATTGTCCAGGTTGAAGTGGTCCAAGCCGTGCGCGTAGGTGACGATCGTGGCGAGACTGCCCACGCCGACCGACGAGTCGAAGACGAAGGTGTCGCCATCGCCGCCGCCGATGAACGTGTCCATGCCGCCACGGCCGTTAAAGAAATCGGCGCCGAGGAAGCCGTCGATGATGTTGTCTCCGCTATTGCCGCTCAAGCTATCGTTCGCGTAGGACCCGGAAAGATTCTCGATCGCGATGTAGGTATCGCCCGCGGCGTCACCGGTATTGATCAGCGAGTTCTCGAGCGAAGCGGTCACGCCATTGGAGCTGGTATAGAAGACGGTGTCGGTACCGGCGCCGCCGTCCAGCGTATCGGCGCTTCCTCCGAACCCGTCGCCTGAACCGTCAAGGCCATCATCCCCGCCGCCACCGTACAACGCGTCGATACCAGATCCGCCGGAGAGGTTATCGTTGCCCTCGCCGCCATGCAGCACGTCGTTGCCACCGCCACCGCTGAAGATCTGTGCGCCATCCGTGCCATTGAACGTGTCGTTGAACGCACTGCCGCCGACCATATTCACAAACGTAAATGTGTCGGTCGAGGTGTCGGCGCCGTAGGTCGCGAGCACCGTACCGGACGTCGAGGTGCTCATGTTGACGGTGATGCCCGCAGTGGCATGCGCATAGTTGATCGACGTCGACGTCATCGTGCCGGAGGGGTTGACAGTCGGGCTGCCGGTGATCGTATCGGCACCGCCGAAACCCTCGAAGAAATTGTAGTCATCAGCGGCATCGCCGGGCGTGCCCGCGGTGTAGCCCGAGGCATCGTAGGTATCGGCGAAATTCGATCCCCAGATGCCTTCGATTGAGAAGAGAGTGTCCTGTCCGACACCATTGACGATACCGGTGCCCATGTTGACCGAGATTCCAAAGCCCGCGGTGTCGTAACGGGAGACATCGCTGCCCAGGCCGCCATTGATTGTGTCGTTGCCGAATCCGCCGATGAAGACATCGTTGGTGGTGTCCGTTCCGGTCAGGATGTCGGCGAAGCCCGTTCCGATCAGGCCGTCGATGTTTGTGTAGTTGTCGCCGTCAGCCTCGCCGGTATTTGAATCCGGATCGGCGAGCGAGACCGTCAATCCCATCGTGGAATTTATGTAAGATGCATAGTCGACGTCATCGAAGGACATGTGCTGTCCAGGACCGCCGTTCAGGGCGTCCTCGCCGGCGCCGCCGATCAGAATGTTGCCGAAGATATCGCCGGTGATAACGTCGTTGAAGTTCGAGCCAATGATGCCTTCGATCGAAGCGAAATGATCGCCCGCCGCGTCGCCCGTGAAACCGGAACTGCCGAGGTTGACGACCACGAACGACCCGGCATTACGGTACGACGTGTAGTCGAAGCCCGCGTTGCCCACCAGGTTGTCGAAACCAGCGCCACCTTCCAGGATGTCGTCGCCGCCACCACCGAACATGTTATCGGTGCCGCCTTGGCCGAAGAAGTTATCGTTGCCGATGCCGCCGTTGAAGGTGTCGTTGAAACTGCCGCCGTTGATGCCGAAGACGCCGGTGAAGGTATCGATCGCAAAAACGCCATTGTAGGCCGCTGACACGGTGCCGGAGCCTTGACCGCTCATCGTCACGGTGACGGCGGCGCTCGTATTGAAGTAGTCGAGATAGGTATTGCCGTTGCCGATCACCTCGTCGGCACTTCCCTGGCCTTCGAACCTGTTGAAAGTTCCGTTCGAACCGGCGTTCGTGCTGGCGCCGGAGAAGCCCGTGGCATCGTACTTGTCGGCAAACTCGGAGCCGCGGATGCGCTCGATGGAATTCAGCGTGTCGGTACCGATATTGGATCCCAGCACCCGGCCGGTGACGATACCGGCTGCCAACTGCACATCGATCGCCATGCGGTTGCCGCCGTCGTACTCGACCGTGTCGGTGTTGCCACCACCGTTGAATACGTCGTTGCCACCCTCGAAGCCATCGAAGATCTCGGCTCTGTCGGTGCCCGTGAAGGTGTCGTTGTGGAGTGAACCAATGAAGCGGTTGACGTCGGTGAGCTGGTCAGTGCCGACGCCACCACCCGTCGCCGTGCCACTGTACACGTCGCCGACAAGCGTCATCGCTATCGTCACATCGCTCGTGGCATCAGTGTAGAGGACCTCGGTGTTGTTGTTGCCGATGATCGTGTCGTTGCCACCGCCGCCGCGGATGAGCTGATAGCCGTTGAAGTCACCCACGTGCGCGAGCGCGTTGGAATAGCCAGCGGCGTTGAAGGAATCGTCGAACGCGGTGCCGAAAATCCCTTCCATCTGGTAGAGGGTATCCGTGTCGATCACGCCGCCCTGGCCGACGGCGGTCCCCGCCGTCCAGTTGACCACGATGCCCTGGGACAGGCCTGCGACACCGCTGTAGTCGGCGATGTCCGTGCTTCCGTCGAGCTGGCCTCCTCCTAATCCCTGCCTGTCCCCACCATTCAGCAGATCGTTGCCGGCACCGCCCACGAACCTATCGCCTCCCCGACCGCCGGTCAGCGTGTTGGCGCCGGCATCACCAACGAGAACGTCGCCGAAGCCCGATCCGTAGATAGCTTCGATGGAAATGTACGTGTCGCCAGCGGCGTCGCCTGTATTGATGGCTGGAGTGGCGAGCGAAGCCGTCACGGCCGCAGACGCTTCCGAATAAAATGCGAAATCAAAGCCGTCCCCGCCGTCGAGCTGGTCGGCGCCGGCCACACCCATCAAGGTGTTGTTTCCGGCGTCGCCGATCAGAACGTCGTCGAAATTGCTGCCGGACAGGCCTTCGATGGAAATGTAGGTATCGCCCGCGGCCTCACCCGAGTTGATCGCCGAGTTGGCGAGGGAAGCGGTGAGGCCGATCGTGGAACTGAAGTACGATGCGGCGTCGTTGCCAAGTCCGCCGTCGATGATATCGGCACCCTGGTTGCCGCGAATTACATTGCTTCCAGAATCGCCCGTGAGCACGTCATCGAAGGCCGAGCCGGAAAGCCTCTCGATGGAGATGTATGTGTCGCCCGCAGCTTCGCCCGTATTGTTCGCAGGGGTACCCAGGGAGACCATCAGGGCGGTCGTCGCATTGTTGTATGCGGCGTAGTCGCCTCCTCCCGCGCCGCCGTCGAGCAGGTCGGCGCCGAGGTTGCCGATCAGCCAATTGGACGAGGCATCGCCAGTGAGCACATCGTTGAAATTCGAGCCGCTGAGAGATTCTATCGAGATGTATGTGTCCCCAGCGGCTTCACCCGTATTGCTGAAAGGGTTGATCAGGGACGCTGTCACGCCGCTCGTGGCACCGAAGTAGCTCGCATAGTCGAAGCCCGCGCCGCCGTTCAGCGCGTCCGCACCACCATTGCCGGTCAGCACGTTGTCGCCGGCAGTGCCGATGAGGGTGTCGTTGAAGCTGGAACCCGCAAGTCTCTCGATCGAGACATACGTGTCGCCCGCGGCCTCGCCCGTATTGTCCGCGGAATTGGCGAGCGACGCCGTCAAGCCGATGGTTGAGTTCTGGTAGCTGGCAGTGTCAGCGCCCGCGCCGCCATCGAGCTGGTCGGCACCGCCATTGCCGAGCAAGGTGTTGTCGCTGGCGTTGCCGGTCAGAATATCGTTGAAAGCCGACGCAGAAATGTTCTCGATCGAAATGTAGGTATCGCCGATCGCCTCCCCCGTGTTGTTGCCGGGAGTGAGAAGCGAAACCGTCAGACCGGAGGTCGCGTCGAAGTACGAAGCGGTGTCGCGGCCGGCGCCGCCGTCGAGAACGTCGGCACCACCA
>CAMDOT010000154.1 GCA_945903635.1 Rhizobium sp. Q54
CGGTCCAGAAGAGGAAGAGGTCTCAGTTACAGCGTAATCACGATATTCCCTGCGCCATCGAGCTCGGCGCGGGCGTCGGGCGGGACGACGCAGGTGGTGTCGTATTCGTCGATGATGATCGGGCCTGTCCGGCCGCCGCCCAAGTCGGCGCGGCTCAACACGGGCGTATCGCGCCAGCCATGCGTGTCGCCGAAGTAGGCGCGGCGAGACGCCTGCGCGCCGGGCTCGGCGCGGCTCGACTTCACCTGTTGCGGCACGGCGCCGCCTTCACGCAGGCCCGAACCCACGACCTGGATGGCGACAAGCTCGACCGGTTCATCGGGTCCGGCGCGATGGCCGTAGGTCTTCTCATGCTCCTGGCCGAAGGCTTCCTCGAGATACTTGACCATGGCGGCGTCGATCGGCCCGTCGGGTACGGTCACGGTGAGATCGTAGCTCTGCCCCTTGTAGTGCAGCGATGCCGAGCGCTTCAGCCGCGCGCTGGCGCCGGTGAAGCCTTCGATGGCGAGCTGGTCGGTCGCCTGCCTCGCCAGCGCATTCCACGCCGTGTCGATTTCCTCGAGGTCGGCGCGGCGCAGCAATCGTCGAAAGGTGCGGGCGTAGTGGTGCTCGACGTCGGCATAGAGCAGGCCGAAGGACGAGAAGAGTCCGGCAGAGGGCGGCACCACGACACGCGAGATGCCCAGCGCCGCGGCCATGCCGGCAGCGAACAGCGGGCCGTTGCCGCCGAAGGCGAACAGCGCGAATTCGCGCGGGTCGCGGCCGCGTTCGGTCGAGACGGCTTTTATGGCGCGGATCATGTTGGAGGCGGCGATCAGATGTGCGCCATAGGCCGCGCGCTCGAGCGCCATGTTGAGTGGCTTGGCGATCTTTTCGACGAACGCCGCCCGCGCCTTGTCGGCGTTGAGTTTGAGCGCGCCACCAACAAGATGGCCCGGGTTGATGTAGCCCAGCAGCACGTTGGCGTCGGTGATGGTCGGCACCTCGCCGCCCTCGTCGTAGCAAACCGGGCCGGGAAAGGCGCCGGCGCTTTCCGGACCGGCTTGCAGCGCGCCACCGGCATCGATCCAGACGTGGCTGCCGCCGCCAGCCCCCACTTCTGCAAGATCGATGGCCGGGACCTTCAGCGTGTAGCCGGCGCCCGTCAGCAGGCGCGAGCCGATCATGATGCCCGCACCCACGGCATATTCCTGGGCGCGGGCGATCTCGCCCTCCTCGACCATCGAGGCCTTGGCCGTGGTGCCGCCCATGTCGAAGGTGATGATCTTCTTGAGGTTCTTGGCGCGCGCTAGTGCCTGGGCGCCGACCACGCCACCCGCCGGGCCCGACTCGATGATGTTCATCGGCCGCTCGGCAGCAGCCGTGTCGGTGGTGAGGCCGCCGTTCGACTGCATCAGCAGCAGGCGGGCGGGAATGCCGGCACCGTCGAGGCCCTGACGCAGGGCCCTGAGATAGGTCGCGACGATCGGCATCACATAGGCATTGATGACGGTGGTCGACGTGCGCTCGTATTCCTTGATCTCGGGCAGCACCTCGAACGAGACGCTGAGCGGCAGGCCGGGCGCCTTGGCCGCCACGATGTCGCGCAGCATCGTCTCATGCACGGGGTTGGTGAAGGAATTGAGCAGGCAGATGGCGATGGCCTCGACCTTCTCGGCCAGCAGCGCGTCGACGGCACGTTCGGCGTCGGCGGGGTCAAGGGCGCGGTCGACCTTGCCGGCGTGGTCGATACGCTCGTCGACGACCTTGCGCAGGTAACGTTCGACCAGCGGCGGCGGCTTGGTCCAGGTGAGGTCGTAGAGCTTGGGCATGCGCAGCGTGCGGATTTCCAGCACGTCGCGGAAGCCCTTGGTGGTGATCAACCCCACGCGCGCGCCCTTGTGCTCGAGGATGGCGTTGGAGGCGACGGTTGTGCCGTGCCGGATTTCCTCGATGGTGCCGCCGGCGAGGCCGGTCTCGCCAAAAACTTCGCTGAGGCCGTCGACGATGGCCTGGGCGTAGTTGCCCACGCTGGAGGAAATCTTCTTGGTGTGGATGGCGCCGTCGGACCCGAGCAGCACGATGTCAGTGAAGGTGCCGCCGATGTCGACACCGACGCGGTAGGTAACGGTCATGGATTGACGCCGCACATGTCGAAGCAGGACGAAATGTCATCCCGAGCGAATGCGAGGGATCTTTGATGCGACGCTGCCAAGGATCCCTCGCTACGCTCGGGATGACAGAATTCTCGGTTCGGCATCGCGCTACTCGGCCGCGCGCGCGAGCAGTACCGGGTCGTGCCGTTGAACCTTGGGGACCGTCGCCCAGCCGCGTGACTTGGCGATCTCGCTGCGCTGACGCGTCGTGGCGGCAGCGTCGACCGTCCATGCCTTGGTGTCGATGACGACACCGTAATCGGCCAGAGCCTTCTCCGGCGACAGCAGCTCGTTGCGCACGTCGCGCAGCACGGCCACCGGATCGCGCTCCAGCGGATCGCCCCAACCGCCCGCGCCGGCCAGGACATGGCGGAAGATGTCGCCGCGCTTGACCGTCATGGTGAGCTTGGACGGCAGCAGGCGGTTCTCACCGTCCGGGTTGAGGTAATTCTCCGACGGGCCGCCGGGGCTGCCGCCGTAGAGACCGAACGGCCGATGATCGCGCCGGTCGGAGCGGACCTGCAGCATGCCTTCGCCTTCGAGGAACTTGTAATCGCGCAGGAAGGGCACGCCGCCACGGTATTTTCCGGCGCCGGCCTTGTCGGCAACGAACTCGTAGGCCAACAGCTGGATCGGCTGCTCGGCCTCGGTGACCTCGATCGAGTGCGAGGCCATGTTGGCGAACATATGCGAATTGCCGTCGGGGCCGTCGGCGAACGGCCGCGCGCCCCAGGCGCCGCAGGTGAAATCGACATAGACGAAGGGCTTGCGATTGTCGTCATAGCCGCCGATCGAAATGCCGGTGTTGCCGCCGTCACCCGCCGCCTTGACGCGGTCGGGCAGCATCATGGCGAGCGCGCCGAACATGCAATCGACCATGCGGAAGCCGGTGAGGCCGCGCGCGGCGCAGGCCGCCGGCAGCACGCCGTTGCCCACCGTGCCGGGCGGACAGATCACCTCGATGGCACGAAAGACGCCTTCGTTGTTGGGAATGCCCGGCGGCAGCACCGAGCGGATGCCCGTATAGGACGCCGCCTTGGTGAAGGAGAGCGTGTTGTTGATGGCGCCCTTGACCTGCGGATTGGTGCCGGTCCAGTCGACCACCATGTGGCCGTCCTTCTTGGTGATCGTGACGAACAGCCGGATCGGCTTGCCGTAGTCGACGCCGTCGTCGTCGATCCAGTCCTCGAAGCTCCATTCGCCGTCGGGCAGATCCTGGAGCGCCGCGCGCGTCAGCCGCTCGGCATAATCAATGACTTCCTTGAGGTAGAACTTCGTCTGCTGTGGTCCATACTTCGCGACGATCTCGGCGAACTGCTTCTCGCCGATGTGGCAGGCCGCGAGCTGGGCCCGCAGGTCGCCGAACAGCTGGACCGGCAGGCGGACGTTCTTCTCGATGAACGTCATGATGGTCTTGTTGATCTTGCCCGCCTCGTAGAGCTTCATCGGCGCGATACGCAGACCCTCGGCGTAGATCTCGGTCGAGTCAGAGGCGTTCGAGCCCGCCACTCGGCCGCCGACGTCGATGTGGTGGCAGACGGTGCAGGCGAAGGCCAGCCGCTCGCCCTCGTGGAACAGCGGCTTGATCACGAAGATGTCGGGCAGGTGCATGCCGCCGTCGAACGGGTCGTTCATGATGAAGACGTCGCCCGGCGCCATGTCGTCCTTGAAGTGGCGCATGATCGAGTCCATGGCCGTCGGCACGGAACCGAGATGCCCCGGCAAGGTCAGGCCCTGCGCCGCGAGCTTGCCGTCGGCATCGGCGAAGCCCGTCGAGTAGTCCATGTTGTCCTTGAGCACGCCCGAGTAGGTCGTCCGGAAGACGGTGAGAGCCATCTCGTCGGCAATCGAGAAAATCGCGTTCTTGAACAATTCCAGCGCGATCGGATCGTGCGTCTCGGTCACTGCGAAATCCCCCGGTCAGCCAAGCCCCAATCCCGACGCACGTTCCATGCCGAAGGTGCTGCCTCTCACGCCGTGGCGGCGGCGCGCTTGCGGGGCGGCGTCAGGATGATCGGCGCGAGGTCGGCGGCGACCAGCGAGGCGGCACGGCGTTCCTCCGGGACGGGCCGGTAGAGCGTGTCGCGCTGCTGCGGCTCGCGCCCGATCGAGCGGATCAGCGCCTCCATGGCGTCGGGCGGGAATTCCTGGCCGTGCTGCGTGCCGGCGGCGCGCGAGATGCTTTCGTTCATCAGCGTGCCGCCGAGATCGTTGGCGCCTGATTGCAGGCAGATCGCGGCGCCCGCCGGGCCCATCTTGACCCACGAGGTCTGGATGTTGGGGATCACCGGATGCAGCACCAGGCGCGCCACCGAATGCATGATCACCGCCTCGCGGAAGGTCGGCCCGCGGCGCGCGCGGCCCTGGCGGTACATCGGCGCTTCCATGTGCACGAACGGCAGCGGCACGAATTCGGTGAAGCCGCCGGTCTCCACTTGTAGATCGCGCAGCGCCAGCAGATGCCGCGTCCAGGCAAGCGGCGTCTCGACATGGCCGTACATGATGGTCGAGGTCGTGCGCAGGCCGAGTTTGTGCGCGGCGCGCTGCACACCCAGCCACTCACCGGTGTTGATCTTGTCGGGGCAGATGATGGCGCGAACCTCGTCGTCGAGGATTTCGGCCGCCGTCCCCGGCAGGGTGCCCAATCCGGCCTGCTGCAGTTTGGCAAGAAACTCGGAGATCGGCTGTTTCAGCGTCGCAGCCCCCTGGGTCACCTCCAGCGCCGAGAAGGCGTGGATGTGCATGCCGGGCGTCGCTTCCTTGATCGCCTTGCAGATCGCGACATAGGTCTCGCCCGTGTAATCGGGATGGATGCCGCCCTGCATGCAGACTTCGGTGGCGCCGCGCTCCCAGGCTTCTACGGCGCGCCGCTTCACTTCATCGAGCGCCAGATCGTAGGGCGCGCCGCGCAGGTCCTCATGCGTGCGGCCCTTCGAGAAGGCGCAGAACTTGCAGCGGAAATAGCAGATGTTCGTGTAGTTGATGTTGCGGTTGACGACGTAGCGTATGACGTCGCCGCTGACGGCCTGGCGCAGTGCATTGGCGGCGCCCGTGACATGGCGATAGTCGGCGTCGCGTGCCGCGAACAGGCGCACGATGTCAGGCGGATCGAGACGCTGGCCCGACGTCGCGCGATCGACCGCATGGGCGATCACGGCGTCGACCTCGCTCACCAGAACGCGCGGCGCGGGCGGCGGCGTGGTCTCGCCGGGCGACCAGTCGTCGTCGCGGGCCAGGCCCTCGGCATCGCTCATGCGCCGCACCTGCGTGGCAACTTCGGGCGCGAGCCAGGTGTCGGGATCGCGCGCATAGGCCGGGTACAGCGGCAGGCGGTTGACCAGCACCTTGCCGAGCTCGGCGCTGCGACGCGCCAGTTCGTCGATGGCGGGCCATGGCGCTTCGGGGTTCACATGGTCGGGCGTCACCGGCGAGATGCCGCCCCAGTCGTTCAGCCCGGCCGCGATCAGGCGCGGATAGACGCCTGGCGACAGGTTGGGGGGCGCCTGCAGGTTCATGTCCGGTCCGAGAATCTTGCGGGCCATGGCGATGGTCCACAGCAGGTCTTCGAGATCGGGCTCATCGGCGTCGGCCCACTTGGTATCGGGCTTGGCGCGGAAATTCTGGACGATCACCTCTTGAATGTGACCATGCGCGGCATGCAGGTCGCGAATGGCCTCCAGCGCCTCGACGCGCTCCTCGCGCGTCTCGCCGATGCCGATCAGGATGCCGGTGGTGAACGGCACCTTCAGTTCGCCGGCAAGGCGGATCGTCTCCAGCCGCACCGCCGGATGCTTGTCGGGCGAGCCGTAGTGCACGCCGCCTTTTTCACACAGCCGCTCGCTGGTCGATTCGAGCATGATGCCCTGGCTCGCCGTCACGGCGCGCAGGCCCGCGATCTCCTCGCGAGTCATGACGCCAGGATTGGCATGCGGCAGCAATCCGGTCTCGCGCAGCACCAGGGCGCACATCGCGGTCAGGTAGCTGATGGTCGTTTCGTGGCCCAATGCTGCCAGCGCTTCGCGCGCCGCCTGGTAGCGCAGCTCCGGCTTGTCGCCCAAGGTGAATAGCGCCTCGGTGCAGCCCGCTGCCGCGCCGGCGCGGGCGATGGCGAGAACCTGCTCGGGCGAGAGATAGGCCGGTTGGCCAGTGCGCGGTCGCTCGGCGAAGGTGCAGTAGTGGCAAACGTCGCGACAGAGGTGGGTGAGCGGAATGAACACCTTGCGCGAATACGAAATCAGCCGGCCGTGGCCGCGATCGCGCAGCTCACCCGCCTCGGCCATCAATGCGGCCAACGAAACGCCCGTCTTCATCATGACCAAAACATAGCGCCAATCGCAGCCGTCTGCATCGTGTAGTATGGCCGCCACAATTGGGAGGATGACACGATGCTGATCGGCTTCAATGCGCCGACCGCGGGGCTTCTGGCCGCGCCCGAGCACCTGACGCCACTGGTGGTCGGCGGCGAAGCCCTGGGCTTCGATTACGCCACTTTCAGCGACCATGTGGTGATTCCGAAGGATATCCAGGCCAAATATCCCTACAGCGACACTGGTGAATTTCCCGCCGGTTCCCGCGTCGAACGCCACGAGCAGCTGACCGAAGTGGCCTTCCTGGCCGCCAAGACGACACGCCTCAGGCTGGTCACCTCGGTGATGGTGGTGCCGCATCGCCCTGCGGTCCTGACCGCCAAGATACTGTCGACCATCGACGTCCTGTCGGGCGGCCGCCTGACCCTGGGCATCGGCGCCGGCTGGCTGAAGGTGGAGTTCGAGGCGATCGGCGCGCCGGATTTTGCCGCGCGCGGCAAGGTCACCGACGAATACATAAAGGCCTTCATCGAGCTCTGGACCAAGGAGAGCCCGCGCTTCGCCGGCGAGTATGTCTCGTTCGACAACATCGACTTCTCGCACAAGCCGGTGCAGAAGCCGCATCCGCCGATCTGGGTCGGCGGCGAGAGCGGACCGGCGCTGCGCCGCACCGCGCGCCTCGGCGACGCCTGGTATCCGATCGGCACCAACCCGGCCAATCCACTCGACAGCCTGGCGCGCTTCAAGACGCAGGTCGCGCGCCTGCGGAAGATGACCGAAGAAGCCGGGCGCGATCCCAAGGCGATGGGCCTCGCCTTCCGCTGCACGGCACTTGGCGAAAAGGTTCCGCCCAAGGCAGGCGATGGCGAACGGCGGCTGTTCTCGGGCAAGCCGGCGGAGATCGCCGCCGACATGCGCGCGCTCAGCGACATGGGCGTCGGCAGCCTCGACTTCGGCTTCGGTGGTGCCACCGTCGAGGCGATGCTGGGCGAGATGCAGCAGTTCAAGAACGAGGTGCTGGCGCTCGTCTGACTCCTGTCGTCCTGAGCGCAGCGAAGGACCTCACGTCAGCCACACACTCGGTACCAGCGGTACGTGTCTGGTCGCTCGGTGAGGTCCTTCGCTGCGCTCAGGACGACACGGAGCGCTAGGCAACCGCCCGCGCGAGTTTGGCCCAGCGGTCGAGCTCGGGGAGGATCTTGTCGGCCTTGGCCGAGTCGAGGCTGACGATGATGCGCTCGACGCCATCGTCGCGGTCGCGCTTCAGCAGGCCCTCGTCCTCCTTGGCGCCCCAGATGGTGACGGGGACCGAAGCGAGGTCGCGGTTGGCTTCCTTGGCCATCTCGCGGAACTTCGGCAGCAGCGCGTTCACGTCGGCGTAGGTCTTGCGCACGCGGTGCGGCATCCAGCCGTCGCCGTAGCGCAAGGCGCGGCGCGCGCCGTAGGGGAAGGCGCCGCCGACGATGATCGGCGGGTGCGGCTTCTGCACCGGCTTGGGCCAGCTCATCATCGGATCGAAGTTGACCAGCTCACCGTGATACTCGGCCTTGGACTTGGTCCAGATCTCCTTCATGGCCTCGATGCGCTCGCGCGCCAGCTTGTGGCGGGTCGCGAAGACGGTGCCGTGATTTTCCATCTCGTCGCTGTTCCAGCCGTTGCCGACGCCGAACAGGAAGCGCCCGCCGGAAATCTGGTCGATCGACGAGACCTCCTTGGATGTCTGGATGGGATCGCGCTGGGCGATCAGGCAGATGCCGGTGCCGACCTTCAGGGTCTTGGTGACGGCGGCGGCGGCCGTCAGCGCCACGAATGGGTCCATGGCGTCGTAATATTTCTTCGGCAGCTCGCCGCCGCTCGGGAAGGGCGACTTGCGCGACAGCGGAATGTGCGAATGCTCGGGCGACCACAGCGAGTCGAAGCCGCGTTCTTCCGCCGCCATGGCGAGCTCGCCGGGGGCCATGGAATAGTCGGTGAAGAACATCGCCACGCCGATCTTCATTGTTTCCCCCTCAAGCCGCCTTGTTACGCTGCTTTCGGCCATTTCACGCCGACCCGCGGCAACACCTTCTCGATCAGCAATCGCGTCTGGGCTAGCACGCCGGCGCCGTCGCCCACCGGCCGCAGAATGAATTTCTGGACGCCGACATCGACATACTCGGCGATCCTGTCGATGACCGCCGTCTCGTCGCCGATGGCGAAATAGCGCGCCGGATCGCGATTGGTGCGCTTGGCGTAGGCCGCCATGGCGACCGCAACGATGCCGTCAGAGGCCGCGCCGAAATAGAACGGAAAGGCAGCGCCGTAGTGATCCTCGTCGATCGAGCGGCCGGCCTCGGCGGCGGCCAGTTTTATGGCGGCGACGACGCGGCCCGCTTCGACCGGGCCCTCGGCGCCGCCCTGCCAGCCGGTGCCATAGCGCGCCGTGCGCCGGACGGCGGCATCGGACGAACCGCCGATCCACATCGGCAGGTCGGGCTGCACCGGTCGGGGCGAGATCGAAGCGCCCGAGAGGCGATAGTATTTGCCGGCGAAGTCGACGCTCTCCTCGCGCCACAGGCGGGCGATGACTTCGAGGCTCTCGTCGGTGCGACGACCGCGCGTCTTGGTGTCGATGTCGAGCGCCTGCCACTCCGGCCCCAGCGGACTGCCGATGCCGAAAGCCGGCAGCAGGCGGCCCTCCGACAGCACGTCGACCGTGGCGCATTGCTTGGCGAGCAACACCGGATCGCGCAGCGCCAGCGACACGACGTTCATGCCGAAGCGCAGCCGGCGCGTGCGGCCGGCCAGCGCTGCCACGGCCGTCAGGCACTCGAGGATCGGCTGACGGCTCACCAGCCGGTCGGTCTGCCACAGCGAATCGACGCCGCCCGCCTCGCAGAGATCGACCCAGCGCCAATAGTCGGCGGCCCCGGCAAACGGAAACTCCATCAGACCGAGGCCGACGGCGACCTTCATGCGTGGGCCTTCGCAAGCGGCGCAATTGAATCGAGATGGTGCAGGATCTCGTCACGGCTCAAGTCGGGGATGGCGAGCAGCGCGTTGGGTATTCCGGCCTTTTCGTAGCCAGCCAGGGCCGCGGCTTCCGGAGGTGCGCCGAACACGGTGATCGTGAGCGTCGCGGGATCGCGCTTCACCTGCTCGGCCATGCGCTTCAGCCGATCAACCGCAGTGGCGGCCTCGAAACCGGAGCGCGGGCGCGGAAACCAGCCGTCGCAATATTCGACGACGCGCTTCAGCGTGTGGTCGGTCTCGCCGCCCAGCAGGATCGGCGGATGCGGGCGTTGCGCCGGCTTGGGCCACGACCACGCCGGATCGAAATTCACGAACTCACCGTGGAAGGACCCCGCCTCCTCGGTCCACAGCGCTTTCATGGCCAGCACATGCTCGCGCATCTGCTTGTAGCGGCCGGCGTAGCCGACGCCGTGGTTCTCCATCTCGTCCTGGTTCCAGCCGGCCCCGATGCCGAAGATGAAGCGGCCGCCCGAGAGCTGGTCGAGGGAAGCGATGGCCTTGGCCGTGGCGATCGGCTCGTGCTGCGGCACCAGGCAGATGCCGGTGCCGACTTTCAGCTTCTTGGTCGCCGCCGCCGCAAAGGCGAGACCGACGAACGGATCATGGGTGTGCGAGTAGCGCTTGGGCAGCTCGCCCCCTGTTGGGAAGGGCGTCTTGCGGCTGAGCGGAATATGGGTGTGCTCAGGCACGAACAGCGAGTCGAAGCCGCGATCCTCGAGCGCGCGGGCCAGCTCGGCGATATCGATGCCGTAATCGGTCGGGAAGTAGAAAACACCTACACGCATTAAAACTCCTATTTCTTGGGGGCTTCGACGTGGCCACCGAAGCCCAGCCGCATCGCCGATAGAACCTTTTCCGCAAAAGTGTGTTGCTGGCGCGAGCGGAAGCGCACGAACAGCGAGGCTGCCAGCACATCCGCCGGTACCGCCTCCTCGATCGCGGCCTCGATGGTCCAGCGGCCCTCGCCGCTGTCCTCGACATGGCCGGAAAAGCTTTCCAGGTGCGCATCCTTGGCCAACGCGCTGGCCGTGAGGTCGAGCAGCCAGGATGTCACCACGCTGCCGCGCCGCCACACCTCGGCGATGTCGCCCAGGTTGAGGTCGTAGCGTTCGTCGGCCGGCAGCTTGTCGTCGGCACGATGGCGCATGATGTCGAAGCCCTCGGCGAAGGCCTGCATCATGCCGTACTCGATGCCGTTATGGATCATCTTCACGAAATGCCCCGAGCCCACCGGCCCGGCGTGGATGTAGCCACGCTCGGCGCGCGGATCGGCAGCCTCGCGGCCCGCCGTGCGCTCGATGTCGCCGAGGCCGGGCGCTAGTGCTGCGAAGATCGGGTCGAGCCGGGTCACGGTCTCGGTATCGCCGCCGATCATCAGGCAATAGCCGCGCGCCAACCCCCACACGCCACCCGACGTGCCGATATCGAGATATTTGATGCCCTTGGGCGCCAGCTCGCGGGCGCGCCGCACATCGTCTTTGAAGTTGGTGTTGCCGCCATCGATGATGACGTCGCCCGCCTTCATCAAGGACCCGAGCTGGGCGATCGTGTCCTCGGTGATCTTGCCCGCCGGCAACATCACCCACACCGTGCGCGGCGAGGGTCCCAGCGCCTCGACCAGCGCGGGCACGGAAGCGGCGGCTGTGGCACCTTCCTTGGCCAGCATCGCGCCCGGCTCGGGGTTGGCGTCGTAAACGACACAGGCATGCCCCGCCCGCGTCAGCCGCCGCACGATATTTCCGCCCATTCGCCCAAGGCCTATGACGCCGATCTTCATATGCTATCTGTTCTCCTCTGTGCGGCTAGGTTGGCGGCGCCGGTCCAATGCGTCAACCTGCGGGCATCGGGCGAAATCGAGGGAATGAGGATCATGCCGCTGTTGACGGGACGGGTCGCTCTGGTGACCGGCGGATCGCGGGGCATCGGCCGTTCTGTGGTCATGGCGCTGGCCGACGCCGGAGCGGCCGTGGTGGTGAACTACCGCGAGCGCGCCAAGGAAGCGGGCGACGTGGTCGACGCCATCCGCAGCAAGGGTGGCCGCGCCATCGCAATCGGCGCCGACGTTTCGCGATCCAGCGAAGTCTCGATGATGATGGCGACAGCCGAGCGCGAGCTGGGGCCGGTAGACGTGCTGGTCAACAACGCAGGCCTCGCCCTCATCCGCGGCATCGACGATCTCACGGAGGACGACTTCGATCGCACGATCGCGGTGAACCTGAAGTCGGCATTCCTTTGCACCCAAGCCGTCGTACCGGGGATGCGCGCGCGCCAATGGGGACGGATCGTCAATATCTCCTCCGGTGCGGCACGCGGTGCCGGCGGCGTCGGCGTGCACTACAATGCGTCGAAGGCTGGCATGGAGGGGCTCACCCGCGGCTATGCCGCACGCCTTGTGAAGGATGGCATCACGGTGAACGCCGTGGCCCCCTCGCTGATCGAGACCGACATGGTGCGCTCCGGTCTTGCCTCTGCCGCCAACCGCATTCCACTAGGCCGCTTCGGTACGGCCGAGGAATGTGCCCAGGTGGTGCTGATGCTCGTCGGCAATGCCTATATGACGGGCCAGACCGTGCCGCTGAGCGGCGGCATGTCGTTCAACTAGGTTTGGGCAACTAGAGGCCACCATGTCGAAACGATTCCTCAATGGCGACGGCTGGCGGGCGCGAATCGGCATCGTCGTCCCCAGCGTCAACACGGTCATGGAACCGTGGGCCCATCGCACGGTGCCGTCGGGCGTCAGCGTCTTCGCGTCGCGCATGTTCATTCCGCCCGCGACCACCCCCGAGGCCTTCATCGAAATGGATCGCACCGAGGGCAAGAGCGCGATCCGCCAGCTTTCCAGCGTCTTCCCGGACGTCATCGCCTATGGCTGCACCGCCTCGTCGATCGTGCAGGGCCTGAATTACGACGCCCACCTCCGAGCCGAGATCGAGGAGGCTCATCAGGTGCCGGCAACGACGGCGGCACACGCCATTCTGACGGCAGCCGGGACGCTGGGCGCCGCCACGGTCAGCATCGTCTCGCCCTATTCTGAAGAAGTTGACGCCGCCGAGCATCGCTACTTCGAGAGTGCCGGCCTGAAAGTTCGCGGCGGCGCCCATCTCGGCATCACCGACGGCTTCCTCTTGGCCGAGCCCGAGCCCGCCGCGCTCTACGAGCTCGGCCTCAAGGGCTGCGACGCCCGGTCGGACGCGCTCATCATCTCCTGCCTCAACACGCGCTCCCATACCGTCATCGCGGCCCTGGAACAGGCACTCGGCAAGCCGGTGATCACCTCGACCCAGGCGACGCTTTGGCATGCGCTCCGGCTGGCCGGCATCAGGGATGGTGTCACGGGCTTCGGACGGCTTCTCGAACGGCATTGACGACGCGCCGGCGGGTGCCGGGCGCCGGTGGTGTTTCGGGCGGCCCGGCGAAGCACTGTGCGATGCTCATCCAGTGTTTCGCGCCATCACCTTCGACACGCAACGCCGTGTCGGCGACGTTGCGGATCTGCGTGACCACCTGACAAAAGTCGATCGCCTCGCCGGCAACGGACTGGCCCGCCGATGGCGCGTGCCATTCCCAGGCCTCGCCGAACGGCGCCGTGAGGCGGATATGGGGTACGACCGGCGGCACCGGCAGGCCGCGGTTGCGGTAGGCCCAGGCAAAGGTACGCACGCCGAGTTCGACGATGTTCCTGAGGCGGGACGATGGGGCCGGCCGTTCGAGGCCCAGCAGATCGTAGATCGCCTGGGCGTGCGACCAGACCTCCATCTGGCGCGCGGTGGCGAACATGCGCACGCCCATGTCCGGACCCGACCATTTCAGCCGCGCGTCGGGAGCCTTGGCCGCAAGCGCGGCGCAGAGCCGGTCGAGGGTGATCTGCCAGCGCTCCAGCAGGCGTGGTCCCGCGAGGTCGCCCAGCCGCTCGCGCGTTTCCTCGACGCGGCTGAGGCCCGTTGCGCGCCGGGCCTGGATATCGGCCAGCAGCGCCGCGAACTGGGCGGCGTCGGTCGCCGACGCAAGGCCCATCGTGTCGCCCATATGCAGATGCCGGACGATGTCGTTGATGGTCCAGCCCTTGAAGAGGGTGGCCCGTTGCCAGTCGTCGTCCTTCAGGGCGGCGAGAAGCCGATGGAATTCCTGTCCCTCGGCCTCGAGATCGACTATCTGCTGCAGCATCCCCGCCCCCGGCCCTGAACCTTCCATCCACTCGGAGTGAAACTGGCACAGGTGAAGGCTGGATCAAGGTTGTCGTCTCGAAAGTGTCGGCGCAAAGTTGACCAATCGGGGAGGCATACAATGAAGAGTCAGGAACCAGGCAAAGGCCGCTGGGAGCAGTCGCCGACCTTGCCGGCGGAGCGGATCTCCTTTGCTGGTGTCGACGGCGCCGAAATGATCAAGCGCACCCGCCGACTCGTACCCGCCATTGCCGCGCGGGCCCAGGAATGCGAACGGCTGCGCCGCATGCCCGAGGCCACCGAACGCGACCTGCATGCGGCGGGCCTGTTCCGTATCATGCAGCCCGCCCGCGTCGGCGGTGCCGAACTCGATCTCGCCGTCCTGGTCGATGCCTGCGCCGAGATCGCGCGCGTCTGCCCGTCGACGGCGTGGAACCTCGGCAATCTCGCCAGCCATCACTGGATGCTGGGCTACTTCCCGCCCGAGACCCAGGCCGAATTATGGGACGTCTCGCTCGACGTGCTGATCGCCACGTCGCTGATCTTCCCCAACGGCCGCGGCCACAAGGTCGACGGCGGCTATGTGGTTACCGGGCGCTGGCCGCTGTCTTCCGGCATCGACAATTGCGACTGGAACATGCTGGGCTTCATGGTCCGCGAACAGGACGACGGCCCTCCGGTCGACCAGCGCTTCGCCCTCGTCCATCGCTCGCAGTACGAGGTCATCGACACCTGGCACGCCGCCGGCCTGTCGGGCACCGGATCGCAGGATGTGGCAGTCAAGAGCCTGTTCGTGCCAGAGCGGCGCACGCTCACGGCCCGGGCATTCAACGGCAAGTCGCACCCCGGCTCCGAGGTCAATCCCACGCCGGTCTTCCGCCTACCGCTGCTGGCGCTCGGCCCCTATGTGCTGTCCGGCGTCATGCTCGGGTGTGCGCAGGGTGCCTACGAACAGACGGTGGGGGCCGCCCGCAAGCGCAACGCCACCACAACCGGCCTGCCGATGGGCGGCAGCCAGGCCGTGCAAATCAAGGTGGCGGAAGCCAGCGCGCGCATCGACGCCGCCGAAATGATCATGCGGCGGGTCTGCGACCATGCCATGGCGGTCGCCCGTGCCGGCCGCGAGGCCGCCCACGAAGACAAGCTCCGCTACCGCCGGGATGCGTTCTTCTCGGTGCGGATGTGCCTGGAGGCCGTCGATATCATGATGGGCATCGCCGGATCGGGCGGTCTCTACCTGACCAGCAATATGCAGCGGCTGTTTCGCGATGCACACGCCGCTAATGCCCACGTCATGTTCTCGCCCGATATCCAGGGTGCCCTGTTCGGCCAGCACGCGCTGGGCATGGCCGGGCCGCCGCCCTTGCTGTAGTCGGCCGGGCCGGCGTTGTCATATCGCGTCAAGGAGAGTTAGGATCGCGGCAACGATATTATAAATTGGGAGGATAGGGTCATGCGCATCGAGCGTCGTACCTTCGGCAAGCTGGCAGTCGCTGGCGCCGCCGCGAGTTTCGCCGGCACTGCCGGCGCCCAGGGCAAGCCATTCACCATCGGCTTCAGCATGAACCTGACGGGCCCGCTGGCACCCAACGGCAAGGCAACGCTTCTGGCGATGCAGATCTGGGAAGAGGAGATCAATGCCAAGGGCGGCCTGCTCGGGCGGCCGGTGAAGCTGATCTACTACGACGACCAGTCGAATCCCTCGACGGTGCCGGGCCTCTACACCAAGCTCCTCGATGTCGACAAGGTCGACATCATCGCCAGCAGCTACGCCACCAACATGATCGCGCCGGCGATGCCGATCGTCATGCAGCACGACCGCACGTTCTTTGCCCTGCTCGGCCTCGCGGTGAACAGCGAGTTCAACTACAAGCGCTACTTCTCCATGACGCCGACCGGCGGACCGCGGCCCAAGGAATCGTTTGCCGAGGGCTTCTTCGAGGTGGCGGCGGCGCAGACTCCCAAGCCGAT
>CAMDOT010000155.1 GCA_945903635.1 Rhizobium sp. Q54
TTCTGGGCGCATGGGCTGATGCCAGTGCTGCGCGACGACGGGACTACGGTCGTCGAATCGAGCATCATCATCGAGCATGTCGCGCCGCAATTGGTGCCGACATTGGAGGTCCGCTTCCTCGACCGCTTCTTCGATCTCTATGTCATGACGCCAATGCAAAAAATCGTGTTGGATGTCTTGCGTCCCGCTGGTGAGCGTGATGCGCGAGGTGTCGCCGAGGCGAGAGCCCTGCTCGACATTTCCTATGTCTGGCTCGAAGGCAGGCTTTCGGACAAGCAGTGGGCGGCGGGTGAAGATTTTACCATGGCCGACTGTGCTGCAGCACCTTCGCTCTTCTATGCCGACTGGGCGCACCCCATCTCTGAGCGATTCCCGATCCTCAGAGCCTATCGAGCAAGATTGCTGGCCCGCTTGTCAGTTGCGCGCGCAGTCGACGATGCTCGACCGTACCGGTCGTATTTCCCACTCGGCGCACCTGACAGGGATTAGCGACCGACAACCTTCGGCTTCCGCTTCTCGACGAAAGCCTGGACCGCCTCCTTGTGGTCGGCGGTACGTGACGCCGACACCAGGCGCTCGGCTTCGCGATAGTGCGCGGTCGCATAGTCGATGTGCAGCGCATCGTCGAGATTGTCCTTGATGAGACGCAGCGCGACCCGCGGCCCGTCGGCCAGCGATTTGGCGAAAGCAAAGGCTTCGTCCTGGAGCTTGGCGTCGTCGACCACGCGGTTGAAGAGGCCGATGCGCTCACCGCGCTCGGCGTCGACCTTCTCCGAGGTCAGCATAAGCTCGCGCGCGCGCATCGGTCCGACCGTGCGGGTGAGCAGCCAGGCGATGCCGTAGTCGCCCGACAGGCCGATCCTGGCGTAGCCCGTGGTGCCGAATGCCGACTTCGCCGCAATGCGGATGTCGCAGGCCAAGGCGATGGCGAGGCCGGCGCCTGCCGCTGCACCGGGCAGTGCGGCGATCGTGGGCTTGCGCACCGCGAACAGCGCGCCGGTGAGATGTGCCTGCCGCCAGCGCAGGTCCGACAGCCGCTCCTCGTAGCTCATCTGGCCGCGCGGGCCGCGACCGCCCATGCCCTTGACGTCGCCGCCGCTGCAGAAGGCCGTGCCGGCGCCAGTGATCAGCAGGGCGCCGACGCTCGGATCGTCGCCGCGTGCCTTGATCTGGTCGCGCAGCGCCTGGGTGAGGTCGGGCGACATGGCATTGCGCGCCTCCGGCCGGTTGAGCGTGATCAGCGCCACGCCGTCGCGAACGGCGCATAAAAGTTCGGTTGTGCCAGTATCGATTTCCATGGAACCTCCCTCAACTCTTCAAGGATTGCGCATGACATTCCCGGTCACCGAACACACCGTCAAGTCCGCCCGTCACACCACGGGCTATCTCGCCTGCGGAGCGGAAAAGGCGCCGCTGCTGATCTTCGTCCATGGCTGGCCGGAGCTCTCGCTGTCGTGGCGTCATCAGCTGCCGGCGTTCGCCGCGCTGGGCTTCCGCTGCATCGCGCCCGACATGCGCGGCTATGGCCGCTCCAGCACCTACACGCGCCACGAGGACTTCGCGCAGGAACACATCGTTGCCGACATGCTGGACCTGCTCGCGGCTCTCGGCCGCGACAAGGCCGTCTGGATCGGCCATGACTGGGGCAGCCCGGTGGTATGGAACATCGCCAGCCACCATCCGGAAAAGACCGTCGGCGTCGCCAGCCTCTGCGTGCCTTATCTCTCCGAAGGTTTCACGCTCGACGCCATGCTGCCGCTGGTCGACCGCACGCTCTATCCGGCGGACAAGTTCCCGGCAGGCCAGTGGGACTACCAGTTCTTCTATCAGGAGAATTTCGACAAGGCCTGCAAGGGCTTCGAGGCCAACATCCGCAACGTCGTGAAGGCGCTGTTCCGCAAGGGCGATCCCACGCGCGTGGGCAAGCCCGCGCCGACGTCGATGGTGCGCGCGGCGGGCGGCTGGTTCGGCGGCGGCGCCTGTCCCGACGTGCCGCGCGACGGCGACGTCCTCACCGAGGCGGACATGGAGGCCTATACGGCGGCGCTGACGCGCAACGGCTTCTTCGGGCCCGATTCCTGGTACATGAACCACAAGGCCAACGGCGCCTATGCGTCTCAATCGAAGAATGGCGGCAGGCTCACGATGCCGGTGCTGTTCCTGCACGGCGCCTACGACACGACCTGCGAGACCATGACCTCACGGCTCGCCGAGCCAATGCGGCGCGACTGCGCCGATCTCACCGAGGCGGTCGTGCAGTCCGGGCACTGGATGGCGCAGGAGCAGCCGGTTGCGGTGAATGCGGCATTGGCCAAATGGCTGGCGGCCAAGCTGCCGGACTACTGGAAGGCCTAACGCGCGAAGCAACCTTGTTGGCGCTTCCGCGTTGATGCCACGGCCTAGCCATTGCCCGGCCATATTGCCGGCTCTTGCTGGGGCCTCAGTTGGAGGACCTCCCGTGCGAATTGCCCAAACCGTCCTGATCGCCCTTCTTTGCGCCACGGTCGTATCGCCGGCCTTCGCCCAAAAGGACAAGGACGACAAGCCCGGCCGCGGCGGCCCGCCCGACAAGACGGCCGTAGCCCCTGGCAAAGGTCAGGGCCAAGGCCAAGGCCAAGGACAGGTCGGAGCGCAGGCCGCCGCCCCTCAGGTCAACGTCATCATCAACGATCGTGACCGTGGTGCGGTCTATGGCTACTACCGCAGCGAATACGCGGCCGGGCATTGCCCCCCGGGGCTCGCCAAGAAGAACAACGGCTGCCTGCCGCCGGGTCAGGCCAAGAAGCTCTGGGTCATCGGTCAGCCGTTGCCGACGAGTGTCGTCTTCTACCCGCTGCCGCCGGCGCTCATGTTGCAGCTCACGCTGCCACCCAGCGGCTATCAGTACGTGCGCGTCGCCAACGACATCCTGCTGATGGCCATCGGCACACGCCTGATCGCCGGTGCGCTCGCCGATCTGAGCAGTCTCTAGCCCTTTGAGGGCTAGCGTCTCCTGAGCTTCCGCCAGGCGGCGAAGGCGATCCGTGCCTGCTCGCCGCTCGGGATGTGGAGGCCGTAGACTCCGCCGCCGGCGTCGACCTGCTCGGCGGTGAAGGCCTCGAACGCCAGCGCGTCGGCCGCTTCCTCGGCGATCTCGTCCGCGAGGTGTGCGGGGATCGCGATCACGCCCTGGCGGTCGCCTACGAGCACGTTGCCGCTTTCGATTGGCAGGTGTTTCACGAGGCCGGCCGGGCGCTGAAAGGCGGGGAGGCCGCGGCGGACGATCTCGGCGGCTTCGCGCAAGGGCCCGGCACTCACGATGCCGGCCACACCGCGCCGCGCGAGCAAGGCCAGCGACGGCAGTGGCTTGCCGGCCTCGACGACCAGAACCGCGCCGGCGCGGCAGTGCTCGAGTGCCATGCAGGCCTCACCGACGAGCGGGTCCTGCGCGTGCGCGAGCGGCCGCAAGCCATCGATGCGCCGGTCGGGCAGGCCGCGCCCGGACAGCACCGCGGCGATGGCGGCCGTGCCGACGCTTCGCAGCCTGTCGCGGGTATAAGGTTTCAGGGCCATGGGCCTAGCTGCGCCGCAGAGCCGCGCTCCGCTCCAGGCTTTCAGCCGGCCACACCTTCTTGCGGTCATAGAACTCCGGGACCGCCGGCGTGCCGGTGGGCAGTGCGACCCAGGGCTGCTTGCTCATGGTGAAGATATGGACATCGGGCGGCAGGCGGTCGGGCTCGTCGAGGGTGCCGACACGCACGAAGCGCACTATATCGCCGGCGCCCGAATAGTTGCTCCACACCGCGATGCGGCACCTCGGGCAGCGCGAGATCTTCTGGCCCTTGCCACTGTTGGACGGCGTGTCCACGACCTCGACGTCGCCCGCCAGCGTTTCGACCCGGTCGGCCTCGATCATGGCGTTGAGGGCAAAGGCGGTGCCGGTTTCGCGCTGGCACCAGCGGCAGTGACAGCAGTGCACGAACATCGGCTTCGATGTCAGGCGATAGCGCACCTGTCGGCAGGTGCAGCCGCCTTCGTAGCTTTCCGTCTTGCTGGCCATGGCGCGAGTCTCCCGGCTAAGGTCGTTGCAAGAAATAGCATTCCATCGGGGGAGATGACATGGCCGGACGTCTGAATGGAAAAGTCGCGGTGGTGACCGGCGCGGCACCGCGCGGCGAGGGCGTGGGCAACGGCATGGCGACCGCCATCCTGTTCGCGCGCGAAGGCGCCAAGGTCGTGCTGGTGAACCGCAGCGCCGAGCGCGCCGAGAAGCTCGCCAGGCAGATCAAGGACGAAGGCGGCGAGGCCTCGGTGTTTGCAGGTGACGTGGCGCAAGCCGATGCCGCCGAGGCCATGGCCGAATTTGCCACCAAGAAATACGGGCGCCTCGACATCCTGCACAACAACGTCGGCATCGGCGGACCGGGCACGCCCGAGACCGTGACGCTCGAGACCTGGAACAAGGTGCTGGAGGCCAATCTCACAACCACCATGCTGTGCAGCAAATACTGCCTGCCCAGGATGAAGGAAGGCGGCGGCGGTTCGATCATCATGGTGTCGTCGATCGCGGGCGCCCTCGGCCTGATGGGCAGCGCCGGTGCGGTGGCCTATGCCACCGCCAAGGCCGGCCTGCACGGCTTCACGCTGTCGGTCGCGGCCGACTATGCGACCCAGAACATCCGCGCCAACTGCATCATCGTCGGATCGGTGCACACGCCGATGGTGGCGCATCTCGGCGCCGAGGCGCGCGACCGGCGCAAGAAGCTGGTGCCGATGCAGACCGAGGGCACGGCCTGGGATATCGCCCACGGCGCGGTCTATCTCGCCTCGGACGAATCGCGCTGGGTGACGGGCATCCTGCTGCCGATCGACGGCGGCTTGGTGGCGTTGCGGCAGTGGCCGCGCTAGCTCATTCGGCGGCGGCGCGGACCGTGTAGTCGCCGGCGATGAACTTCGCCTTGGCATGCGTGCGCGAGAGCTTGCCGGACGACGTGAGGGGCAGTCCGAACTTCCGCGAGATCAGTTCGATCCGGCAATCGACGCCAGCGTTTTCCTTGACGGTCTGACGAATGCTGCCGGTCAGCGCCTCGAGTTCCGCGGCATCGCCCACGTAGCTCATCACGAGGACGACCACCTCTTCGCCCGCTCCCGATTCGACGGAGAAGGCGCAGGCATCGCCCTGGCGCAGGCGGGGCAGGGCCTCGATGGCCCACTCGATGTCCTGCGGCCAGATGTTGCGGCCGTTGACGATGATCAGGTCCTTGGCGCGGCCGGTCACCACGATCTGGTCGTCGCTCCAGAAGCCGAGGTCGCCGGTATCGAGCCAGCCGTTCTTGAGCACCCGGGCTGTCGCCTCGGGCTCGCCGAAATATCCCGGCATGACGCTGGGGCCCTTCACGAACAGGCGCCCGATCTGCCGGCCGGAAAGTACGGCGCCGGCCTGGTCGCGGATCTCGACCTCGTGGCCGGGCAGCACATGGCCGCAGACCACGAAGTCGCGTTTGCCGAGCCTGTCGAGCTTGAAGCCGCCGAAGCGGGGCGTGAAGCTCAATCCGACGCAGAGTTCGGCCATGCCGTAGCTCGGCATGAATGCCCGCGCGTCGAAGCCCTTGGGTGCGAAGATCTCGGCGAAGCGGTTCAAGACCGGCGGCTGGATCAGGTCGGCGCCGATGCCGGCCAGTTTCAGGCATGAGAGGTCGAGGTCGGCCGGCATCTGGGTCTGCGCCCGGCGAGCGGCGAGATCATAGCCGAAGCTTGGGCTGTAGGTGATCGTGGCGCGGCGGCGCGAAATCAGCGACAGCCACTGCGTCGGGCGGCGCGCGAAATCGTGCGGCGCCAGGAGATCGACGCTGCGTTGCGCGCACATCGGCGCCAGGATGAAGCCGATCAGCCCCATGTCGTGATAGAGCGGCAGCCAGCTCACGCCTGAATCATCTTCGTTCAAACCCTGCCGGGCGATCGAACCGTCGATGTTGGCCATCAAGCGGTCCTGGCGGATATCGACGCCCATCGGCGCGCGCGTGCTGCCGGAGGAGAACTGAACGTAGCATTGCTCGTCGGCGCCGAGAGGCCGCACGTCGACTGGCCCGTCCGGTAAAGCGTCGAACGTCGCCATCGACCCTGCGAGCCGAGCCGATGTGCCCTGTGCCGCCGTCCTCGCGTAGGCCGCGAGATCGTCGGGGGCCACGACGCCGACGGCGCCTGATGCGGCGATCTGTCGGGTGAGCTGCTGGATGTAGCTCGCCTTGGCGCCGAGGCCGACGGGAACGGCCACCGGCACGGGCAGCACGCCGGCATATTGCGCGCCGAAGAAGGCGACACAGAAACCCGGCCAGGTGTCGGCGATGATCAGCAACCGTTCGCCGCGTGCGATGCCAGCGCCGACCAGGCGGCGCGCGAAGGTCAATGCCTGCGCCCGGAGTTCGCGATAGGGCAGGCTGGCGAGGAGCCGGCCGCGTGCTTCGAAGAAGTTCAGGCCAGTCTCGCCGCCAGCGGCGTAGTCCAGCGCTTCGCACAGGCTGGTGAAGCCGCCGCGGCGGAACGGCAGACTGGAATTGCGGGTGGGCGTCGGCGCCAGCGCAGGCTGACTGCCGCGATGCATGCTGAGGTCGCCGTCCATAAAGTAAACCGGTCCAATCGACGTATGGCGCTCAGAACAGCCTGGCGCAGGGTGAAGCGATACCGGTGTTGGCGATCAGCTATGCAAGCCGGCGGAAACAAACGGGCGGCGGCGCTCCGGTCCTCGAAGGAGTGTCCGGAAGGCGACAAAGTGGCCCTTGAGGTGCGCAATTTCAAGAGCTTCATTGCACGGCTGGTGCGGAATGACCCCGTTGCCAGTGTGGGTCAATTTCTTCCTTAACCCGTTGATATTCCTAAACAATGTCTCTCCGAGCCAAGCGCACCGACTCGCGGCGATCATGGTGCCATGTGTACAGGCCGCTTAGCACGATGACGGCGGCGCCCGCCAGTGTCCAATGGTCGGGGACATCACCGAATACCACGGCACCCAGAACCGCCGCCCAAACCAGCAAGGTGTAGCTGTAGGGCTGCACGGCACCGGCGTCGGCATGGTCGAGCGCCTTGATCAGCGCGTAGTGCGCGAGTGCGCCCAGCAGCGCGATGGCAATCAGCAGACCCCAGGCCGTCGCATCCGGCCAACGCCACTGCCAGGGACCGATCAAGGTGGTGGCGCCGAAGGCCACGAAGGCCGACCACACGAGCGTCGTATCCGGCGAGTCGGTACGCGAGCAAAGCCGGACCAGGACTTGATAGGCCGCCCACAGAAGCGCGCCGAGGAGGGGAAGCAGCATCGGCCAGTCGAGCGTTCGCAGGCCGGGGCGCACGATCATCAGCATGCCGACGAAGGCCACGCCAACGGCCAGCCAGCGGGCGAGGCCGGCGCGCTCGCCCAGGAAGAGCGCGCCGAGCGCGATCACGATCAGCGGCGAGGTGGCGGCGATGGCATGGGTATCGGCCAGCGGCAGGTAATTGAAGGCCAACACGAAGACGGCGCTTTCCACGACCGCCAGTAGCGCCCGCCCGGCCTGCAGCCAGGGCCGTTGCGTGCGCGCCGCCGTCAGCAGGCCGCGGCGGCGGACGACGAGCCAGGCGAAGACGCAGAACACGGCGTAGCGGATCCACATCATCTGGCCGATGGAATAGTCGGCCACCAGCCACTTGGAGATGGCATCCATGCTGGCGAAACCCAGCATGGCGAGCATGGTGTAGACGGCGCCCAGCGAGGTGTTGCCGCGCGCTGCGGCCGATCTCATTCCGCGGCCGCCGCGCGCCGCGCCGGGGGACGGAAGGCGGGAATCACGCGTTCGGAAAACAGTTTCAGGCTCCTCATCGCCTTCTCGCGCCCGTAGTAGGGCGGATAGTGCAGCAGCAGGGACGTCATGCCGGTGCGGGACTGCAGCTCGCGCAAACGGGCGATCACCGTCTCGGCCGAGCCATGCAGCAGCGTGGTGTTGAGCAGATCGTCGTAGGTGAGCGCATCGCCCTTCTCGGACACCGAGCCCAGGTAGCCCGCGGTGCCGGTGCCGCCGAAGTGGGCGATGTGGCGCACGATCGCCTCCTCGGTGTCGGCACGCGCTTGTCTGTCGGTGTCGGCGATATAGACCCAACGGGCGATATCGATCTGGCCGGCCGCCGGATTTTTTGCGCGCTCCGCCGACGCCTTGGCGAGCTCGCGCTTGTAGAGCGCGGTCTGCGCCGCCAGCGTCTCCACGCTGGGCAAGGTCGAGAGCATCAGGCCGAAGCCGTTGCGCCCGCAGTAGCCGATCGAGCGGTCTGTGCCGCCGGCCATGAAGAGCGGCGGATGCGGCATCTGCACGGGATGCGGCAGCATCTCGTAGGGCTCGGCGACGGTGCCGCTGAAGTACTTGCCCTTGTGGTCGTAGCGCTGGCGGTGGAAGGCATCGAACATCAGGCCGACCGCCTCCTCGACCATGTCGCGGCGACCGTCGAAATCCTTGCCCAGCCCCACGAACTCCTAGGGCCGGTAGCCCGAGCCGATGCCCAGCATGACCCGGCCGTTGGACAGGATGTCGACGAAGCTGGTGTTCTCGACGACGCGGATCGGATCGTAGAGCGGCAGCGTGATCACGCCGGCGGCGAGCTTGATGCGGCTGGTCTTGGCCGCGAGATAGGCCATGTAGGCGAAGCAGTCCGGCATGATGCCGTAGCCGGTCGAGAAATGATGCTCGGCGATCCACGCGGTGTCGTAGCCCAGGCGCTCGGCCTCGAGGATCTCGTCGGTCGTGCGGGCATGCACGTCGCGGTGCGGGTAGGGCTCTTCCTTCGGGTGGGGATGCGACGTGAAGAGGATGCCGAATTCCATCTGCCGTTGCCTCCCAGGCTACTCGAGCTTGATGCCGGTATCCTTCACCACCTTCTCCCAGCTGGCGACCTGCTGGGCGCGCCACGTATCGCTCTGCGCGGGCTTCGACAGCACCGGTTCGGCGCCGAGCTCCTTCAGGCGGGCCGCCACTTCGGGAATCTTGGTCGCCTTCTCGATCTCGGTGTGCAGGCGATCGAGGATGGCAGGCGGCGTGCCGGCGGCGGCCAGGAAGCCCTGCCAGCTGCCGGTGACGAAGTCCTTGAGGCCGGTTGCTTCCATCACCGTCGGCAGCTCGGGCGCGAGTTCGCTGCGCTTGGCGCTGGAGACGGCGAGGCCTTGCAGCTTGCCGTTCTTCACATGCGGCAGCGTGGCGATCATGCCGTTGAACAACGCGTCGGCATGGCCGCCGGAGACCTGCTGGATCGCCTCGGCGCCGCCCTTCATCGGGATGAAGGCCCACTTCAGCCCCAACTCCTGGGCGAACAGCGCGCCCGCGAGATGCGGCGCGCTGCCGAGGCCCGCGGTCGCATAGTTGAGCTTGCCCGGGTTGGCCTTGGCGTAGGCGATCAGTTCGGCCACGGTCTTGTAGGGACGGTCCGGCGCCACGGCCAGCAAGTGCGGCGAGTAGGCCAGCACGGTGACACCATTGAAGTCCTTCACCACGTCGAACGGCAGCTTCATCACGGACGGCGAGATTGTCACGCTGCCGAGGTCGGTGAGCACCAGCGTCGAGCCGTCGGGCGGCGACTTGGCGATCATGTCGACGGCGATGTTGCCGTTGGCGCCGGTGCGGTTCTCGACGATGACGCTCTGGCCCAACGCCGCCTGAAGGTGCGGCTGCAGCAGGCGGGCCAGGATGTCCGACGTGCCGCCAGGCGCGAAGGGGATGAGGATGCGGATGGGCTTGGAGGGGAAGGCCTGAGCCCGCGCCGAGGTGGCGATGGCGGGGGCCGCCAGGACGGCAGCGGTGGTCGTCAAAAGTTGCCGGCGGCGCATGTTTTCCTCCTGATTTTTGTTGCCGCGATCCTAGAGCGTCAGCCATGCGCTGGCCAGCGATTGACGATCGGATGGAGGAGCGTACCCTCACGCAAAACGCCGGAGGATCGCCATGGCATACGACCTCATCGTCAAGAACGGCATGATCGTCGACGGTTCCGGGTTGCCGCGCTATCGCGGCGATATCGGCGTCAAGGACGGCAAGATCGCCGAGATCGGCCGCATCGTCTCAACTGCGAAGGAAACCCTCGATGCCGAGGGTCATGTCGTGACGCCGGGCTTCATCGACGGCCACACCCACATGGACGCCCAGATCTTCTGGGATCCGATCGGTACCAGCTCCTGCTTCCAGGGCGTGACCAGCGTCGTGATGGGCAATTGCGGCTTCACCCTGGCGCCCTGCCGCGAGAGCGAGGCCGATCTGGTGTTCCGCAATCTCGAACGCGCCGAGGACATCAGCCGCGCCGCCATGTTGGCCGGCATCAAGTGGCGCTGGGAGACCTTTCCGCAGTTCCTCGACGTGCTCGACACGCTACCCAAGGGCATCAACTACGCGGGCTACGTCGGCCACTGCGCCTTGCGCACCTACGTGATGGGCCAGCGCGCCTTCACCGATGAGGCCACCGAGGACGACACCAAGGCGATGGTGCATCAGTTGAAGGCCGCGATCGCCGCCGGCGCCATCGGTTTCTCGACGACGCGTAGCGTCAATCACCAGACCTCCGACGACAAGCCGGTCGCCAGTCGCCTGGCGACCTGGGGTGAGTTCGAGACGCTGGTCAAGGCGATGGGCGCGGGCCTGGTCGAGGTCGCGGGCGAGCCACGCGGCGCCGACAGCGACACGGCGCGCATCTACTACGAAGGCCTGTCGAAGCTCGCGATCGAGACCGGCCGGCCGATCACCTTCGGCCTGTTCAACCGGCGCAAGACGCCGGGCGCCTGGCGCACCACCTTCGATATCATGGAGCGGACCGCGCACCTTGGCGGCCGCATGTTTGCCCAGGTGCACAGCCGTGCGCTGAACGTGCTCTTGTCGTTCGAGACCCAGCTGCCATTCGACAAGTGGGAGCTGTGGAGCGAGATGCGCGCCAAGCCGCTGGCCGACCAGAAGAAGGCGCTGCTCGATCCGGAAATGCGCCGCCGCCTGGTCGAGATCGCGTCCAAGCCGTACGAGGGCCCGCAGGTGCGAGGCACCGAAGCCAGGCCGCCGGAATGGGACTGGATCTATGCCATGGACAAGATCGAGGGCCCGCACAAATCGATGGCCGATCTGGCACGCCAGAAGAACACGCATCCGGTCGAGCTGATGATCGACATGGCGCTCGAGCGCGACATGAAATTCTTCATGGTCCAGCCGATCGCCAACGAGAACCAGACCGAGGCGCTGGAGCTGATGAAGCACCCGCGCTCGGTCGTCACCTTCTCCGATTCGGGCGCGCATGTTTCGCAGATCATGGACTCATCCCTGCAGACGCACCTGCTCAGCCACTGGGTGCGCGACAAGCAGGCCTTTGCGCTGGAAGAGGCGGTGAAGCTGATCACCTGCGACATCGCCACCCAATTCGGCTTCCACGACCGCGGGCTGCTGCGCGAAGGCATGGCGGCCGACATCGCGGTGTTCGATCCCGCCACGGTCGGCCCGCGCATGCCTGAGGTCGTGTGCGATCTGCCGGCCGGCGCCAAGCGACTGCGCCAGAAGGCCGACGGCATGCGCGCCACGATCGTGAACGGCCAGGTCGTGCTGCGCGACAACGAGCCGACGGGCAACCTGCCCGGGCAGCTCCTGCGCAAGAAGCCAAGGCACTAGTTCATAGGACCGCGGGCCTCCAGGCCCGCTCATGCTCATGAGGCGGGCGCGGGCGGAGTAGCCTCCGCCCTGAGGAGGCCCGCGGTCCGCATGAGGCGCCGCTGCCTTAGTTTCGTCACTTGACTTCGCTGCGCTGCACCATCATACACGCGCCAGCCCGCTGCTTCGTGGGCTGACCAAGATTTCTCGCGATCGCGCGACGCGCCCCATTTACTTGTGACGGCGCTTCATCCCGAGACAATCCCCCAAAGCAAGAGCCGTCCCAGCCGCGCGCGGGAACGGGCCAAAAGCCGCCCTACATACGCGTGCCCGAAAGGCACGGTGGGCGGCGAGAAGGACTATTTTCAGTGAGTGAAGTTTCGTTTGCGGATCTCGGCCTGTCCGAGCCGTTGCTGCGTGCCCTGCACGGAGCCAAGTACACCACCCCGACGCCGATCCAGGCGCGCACCATTCCGGCGCTGCTCCAGGGCCGTGACGTGCTCGGCATTGCCCAGACCGGCACCGGCAAGACGGCGGCCTTCGCGCTGCCCGTTCTACAGCTACTCGCCGCTTCCAACGAACGCGCCCAGCCGAAGAGCCCGCGCGCCCTCGTGCTGGCGCCGACCCGTGAGCTCGCCGTGCAGATCGCGCGCAGCTTCGACACCTACGGCCGCGGCCTCGGCCTCAGGCTCTGCACCGTCGTCGGCGGTCTGGGCTACGCCCGCCAGATCGAGACGCTGGCACGCGGCGTCGACATCCTGATCGCCACGCCGGGCCGCCTCCTCGACCTGGTCGAGCGCGGCAACGTGAAGCTCGGCCAAGTGACCTTCTTCGTCCTCGACGAAGCCGATCGCATGTTCGACATGGGCTTCATCAAGGACGTGCGCCGCATCGCGGGCTCGGTCTCGAAGAACCGCCAGACGCTGCTGTTCTCGGCCACCATGCCGAACGACATTGCCAAGCTGTCGTCGGAGATCCTGAAGAACCCGGAGCGCGTCGAGATCGCGTCCCAGGGCAAGCCGATCGAGAAGATCGAGCAGCGCGTCTATTACGTGAACGCCTCCAGCAAGCGCCAGCTGCTGAGCCATCTGCTGTCCGACGCGGCGCTCGAGCGCGTGATCGTGTTCACCCGCACCAAGCGCGGCGCCAACCGCGTCGCCGAGGCGCTCGAGGATCGCGGCGTGAAATCCGAGGCGATCCACGGCAACAAGTCGCAGAATGCCCGCCAGAAGGCGCTCGACAATTTCAGCCGTGGCAAGGCCCGCGTGCTGGTCGCCACCGATCTCGCCTCGCGCGGCATCGATGTCCAGGGCGTGACCCACGTCATCAATTACGAGCTGCCGGCCGACGCCGAGAGCTATGTCCATCGCATCGGCCGCACCGCGCGCGCCGGCGCCTCGGGCATCGCCGTGTCGTTCTGCGACTCGAGCGAGCGCGGCCAGCTGCGCAGCATCGAGAAGCTCACCCGTCAGCCGATCGCCGTCGTGGCGACGCCGGCCAACGAGGACATGCCGGTGATGCCGCCGGTTATGCGCAGCCGCGAGGAGCGCGACCCCCGTGACGAGCGGGGCCGCGACGAGCGTCCGCGCGGCCGCGGTCCCGGTGGTCCGGGTGGCCGTTCGCGCTCGTTCGGCGACCGCCCGCGGTCGTTTGGCGATCGTCCGAACGGCCCGCCGCGTGGTCCCCGCCCGCATGGTGATCGTCCTCATGGTGATCGCCCCCAGGGTGATCGCCCGCAAGGTGATCGGCCGCGTCCGGAAGGTGAGCGGCAGTGGTCGCGCGGTGATTTCCGCGACCGGCCGCAAGGCGATCGTCCGCAGGGTGATCGGCCGCAGGGTGATCGTCCGCGTTCCTTCGGCGATCGTCCGAATGGCCCGCCGCGCGGCGACCGTCCTCACGGTGACCGGCCTCATGGTGATCGTCCGCACGGCGATCGTCCCCGCTTCGACCGTCCGCAAGGCGACCGTCCCCAGGGTGATCGCCCGCAGGGTGATCGTCCGCACGGTGATCGCCCGCATGGCGATCGTCCGCATGGTGATCGCCCCCAGGGTGACCGTCCGCGCTCGTTCGGCGATCGTCCGAACGGCCCGCCGCGTGGTGATCGCCCCCATGGTGATCGCCCGCACGGCGATCGTCCCCGTTCGAACGGCGGTGCTCGTCGCTTCGGCGGCCGGGGCCGCGCAGCCTAGCTAGAGAATTCCTTCCTCGCGGAAGATTTCGAGACACTTGCGAAGAGCGCGCTCATATCGGGCGCGCTCTTTTGCTATGGACTCGTCGTCCCACGGGAAGAACCCGCCCTTGGTCTTGAAGCCGATGCGGCCCTCGTCGACGTTGCGCTGGAGCAGCGGCGGCGGGCCGTCGGCGTTGGTGAGATCGGGCCAGATGATCTTGGCCACGGCGCAGGTCGTGTCCCAGCCCGAATGCTCCTTCTGCATGATCGGGCCGGCGGCGGCGTAGCGGAAGCCGAACGACAGCCGCACCGTGGCGTCGATATCCTCGGGCGAGGCAACGCCCTGCTCGATCAGCCACAGCGCTTCGCGCATCAGCGCGCCCTGGATGCGGTTGCCGAGAAAGCCGATCACGTCCTTCTTCACTTGCACCGGCCGCTTGCCGAGCGTGCTCATGATCGCGCCGACCTTCTCGGCGACGGCCGGGTCGCTGTGAACGGAACGCACGACTTCGACCAGCGGGATCAGGTGCGCCGGCATGAAGAAGTGCAGGCCCAGCATGCGGCCCTGCGTCTTCAGGCCCTTGGCGATCTCGCTGATCGGGAAGCTCGAGGAATTCGAGGTGAGCGCGCAGTCGGGCCGCGCAAGTTTTTCCATGTCGGCGAAGATCTGCTGCTTCAGTGCCAGATCCTCGGTCACGGTTTCGACGACGATGTCGATCTTGGGCCACGGCGCTTCGGGCAACGTCGCGTAAGTGGCAAGGCCCGACGTGTCGGTGGGCTTGCCCATCGCCGCCAGCGCCTTGGCCGTGGCGGCTGGCAATCCATCGCGCGTCGAGGCTGAGCGCGAAACCACGTCGACCTTCCAGCCGCCACCCAGGAACATCGCGATGATGCCGACACCCATGGTCCCGCCACCCAGTACGAGCGCGCGCTGTTCGCTTTGCGACATTCTTTGTCCTCCCATATCGACGGATGCCCCACGGGCGGGGCAATATCGCGCCCAAGCTAGACATTTTTAACCCGGGAGAAAACGTATGAGCGCCACCAAGGACATCGGCATCAGCACCGACGGCGCCGTTGGCATCGTCGAGATCCAGCGTCCGCCGCACAACTTCTTCGACAATTCGCTGATCAACCAGATCGCCGATGCCTTCGAGGCGTTCGACCGGGACGTCAACATTCGCGCCTATGTGCTCTGCGCGCAGGGCAAGTCGTTCTGCGCCGGCGCCGACTTCGCCAATCGTCCGCAGACCGGCGCGGCCGAGAGCGGCAAGCATCTCTACAAGGAAGCGACCCGCCTGTTCCGCTCCAAGAAGCCGAGCGTGGGCGCAATCCAGGGACCGGCGATCGGTGGCGGCCTCGGCCTCGCCCTGATGCCGGACTTCCGCGTCACCTGCGCCGAGGGCCGCTTCGCCGCCAACTTCACGCGGCTGGGCTTCCATCCCGGCTTCTCGCTCACCTTCACCTTGCCGCGCCTGATCGGCCAGCAGAAGGCGAACCTGATGTTCTATACGGGCCGTCGCATCGGCGGCGAGGAAGCCGTCGCCTGGGGCATGGCCGACGTGCTGGTGCCGCAGGCCGACGTGCGCAAGGCCGCGATCGATCTCGCCAAGGAGATCGCCGAGAGCGCGCCGCTCGCGGTGATGTCGACGCGCGAGACCATGCGCCG
>CAMDOT010000156.1 GCA_945903635.1 Rhizobium sp. Q54
CTCATGAGCGGGCCTGGAGGCCCGCGGTCCGCTTGAACCCGCTCTAAACACCGAGATAGGCCTGTTTGATCGTGTCGTTCGACAGCATCTCGGCCGACGTGCCGGATGCCCGGATGGTGCCGGCCTCGAGCAGGTAGGCGCGGTCGACGACGCGCAGCACCTGCTGGACGTTCTGCTCGACGATCAGCACCGTGAGCCCGCCGGCGCGGATGCGCTTCACCAGTTCGAAGACCTGCTGGACCACGACCGGCGCCAGGCCGGCCGACGGCTCGTCGAGCAGCAGCAGCTTGGGATCGGACATCAGCGCGCGGCCGATGGCGCACATCTGCTGCTCGCCGCCCGACATGGTGCCGGCCAATTGGCCGCGGCGTTCCTTCATGCGCGGAAAGAGATCGAACACGACTTCCAGCCGCTCGGCGTACTTGGCCCGCGCCTCGGGCATGAAGGCACCCATTTTCAGATTGTCCTCGACCGTGAGGCGCGGGAAGAGCCGGCGGTTCTCCGGGACGTGGGCAATGCCGAGGCTGACGATGCGATGCGGCGGCGTCGCCAGCACGTCGGTGCCTTCCATTGCGATCGAGCCCTTGGTCGGGCGGATCAGGCCGGAGATCACCCGCATCAACGTGGTCTTGCCGGCGCCGTTGGGACCGATCACGCCCACCGCCTCGCCGGCCTTCACGTTGAGGTTGACCCCGAACAGCGCCTGGAAGGCGCCGTAGCCTGCGTCGATCGATTTCAGTTCGAGCATGGGCCCAGTTCCGTTCATGGCCATCTTCAGCGCCGCGCTTCCGCCGCGGCGGCCTGCGTCGCATGCGCGTCGGTGCCGAGATAGACTTCGACGACGCGCGGATCGCTGGAAACCTCGCTCGGCAGGCCCTCGGAAATCTTCTCGCCGTGATCGAGCACCATGACGCGGTCGACCACCCGCATCAGCACGCCCATGATGTGCTCGACCCAGATGATGGTGATGCCGAGCTCGTCGCGGATCTTGCGCAGCATGTCGGCGGCCTGGTCCATCTCGGTCTCGTCGAGCCCGCCCAGGCTCTCGTCGGCCAGCAGCAGCTTCGGCCCTGTCGCGATCGCCTTGGCCAGCTCGAGCTTCTTGAGGCCGGCGGCGCCCAGGCCATCGACGCTCGCGCCCCTGTCGGTCGGGAGTCCGACCATGGCGAGCGCCTTCTCGGCCGCCTCGTTGGCCTTGGCGAGGCTGTGACTACCCTGACCATAGTAGCCCGCCAGCGCCACGTTCTCGAAGATCGAAAGCCTGCGGAACGGCCGCGGGATCTGGAAAGTGCGGCCGATGCCGCGGTTGATGATCTTGTGCGGCGGCAGGCCGGCAATGTCGCTGCCGTCGAACTTGATCGTCCCCGCCGAGGGCGGGAACGTGCCGGAGAGCATGTTGAAGATCGTGCTCTTGCCGGAGCCGTTCGGGCCGATCAGGCCGAGAATCTCGCCCTGCTTGACCTCGAACGACACGTTGTTCACGGCGGTGAAGCCGCCGAAGCGCTTCACCAGCCCATTGACCACCAGCACCGCTGCTACTCCACGCTACTCGACCGAGGCCTATTGGTTGCTGTAGGTCGTGCCCTTCGGCAGCGGCAGCACGGCTTCACGCATCGCCTGGCTCTTCGGCCACACCACGTACGACTTGTCGTCGACGTACTGGATGACGACCGGGAACGAACGCTCGTTCTGGCCTGCCATCTGGGATCCTTCGGCGGGGAACTTGACGCCGAAGCCCAGCATCGTGCCGCCCTCCTTGATGTCGAGATCCATGGCGGCCTTGCGCAGCGCATCGGGATCGACGCCGCCGTACTTCTTGATGGCAACCGGCAGCACCTCGGTGAAGAACAGGTAGGTATTGGAGGCGGCCATGCCGACATGCGCCGAACGGATGGCGACGCCGGGCTTGGCCTTGTCGAACTCCTCGCCGATCATCTTGATCACCGGCGGCAGCTTGGCGTCGAGCGTCTTGTCGTTGGTGAGCCAGATCGAGATCGGGTCGGTGTTGAAGAAGTAGTTGACGTCGGCGCCGAGACCTTCCTTCAGCTTCTCGTAGACGCCGTAGCCGGCGCCGTGGCCGACCAGGGCGCCGAACTTGAGACCCTGTTCACGCGCCTGGCGCAGCAGCAGCGTGATGTCGGGGTTGTAGCCGGTATGGAAGATGACGTCCGGCCGCGCCCGCTTCAGCTTCGTCACCAGTGCCGAGAGATCGGGCGCGGTGGCCGCATAACCTTCCTTCAGCACGACATTGAAGCCCGCCTTCTTGGCGCCGACCTCGTTGCCCTTGGAGACGTCGACGCCGTAGGCGCCGTCCTCGTGGATGATGGCGACGCGCAGGTCCTTGGCCGTCTTGCCGAACTTGGCGATGTTCTGGTTGATGAAGTCCATCGTCATCATGCCGAACTGATCGCCGCTCGCCTGCGGGCGGAAGACGTACTTGTAGTTCTTGCCGTCGAGCACCGCCGAGGAGATGCAGGTCGTGATCCACATGAACTTCTTGAGCTGCTCGACGCGGCCCGCCACCGGCACGCACTGCGCCGAGGAGTAGAAGCCCAGCAGCATGTCGACCTTTTCCTGCTCGACGAGGCGGACAGCCTCGTTGATGGCGACGTCGGGCTTGCTCTGGGCGTCGGCATAGACCGCCTCGATCTTGTAGCCCTCGACGCCGCCCGCCTTGATGAAGCTGTCGATCATGATCTTGGCGCCGATGTACTGCAGCTCCGAGCCGCCGCCGGCCAGCGGACCGGTGAGGTCGTAGATCACGCCAATCTTGATCTTCTTCTCCTGGGCGGCGGCGATGCCCGCGAAGCCCAAAACAGCAGCCGCGGCGACCGCGCCGCCCAGCAACCGACGCCCGATACGCATCGTCATGGTCTTCCTCCCCTATGTGCGGTGCGCTGTTGCGCAATTCTTGCCGCGCATCACAGAGGCCGGGCCGTCCGATGTCAAGCGCTTCGCTGCTTTCTAGCGGCCTTCACCCGGCGTGAGGACGTCGAACATGAAACCGGAGGGCTGATCGAGCATGCCGAACAAGACGGCAAACCGCGACGGGTCGCCGTCGATCCGGAGCGCGCCCGAGACGATCGCCTCGGGCGGGGTGGTCTTGCGCAGCACGATGGCGTCGAGCGTGGCGCGGCTCGTCGTGATCGAGGCGGCGGCCTGCTCCGACCAATCGCCCAGCCGGTGGCTGAGCGTGCAGTGCTTGAGCGTGAGGACCAGCTTCTCGGCGCGGTCGGTAAAGTGCCAGTTCAGCACGACCGACTGGCCGACAGCCTTCGCCGGATCGAGCCGGATCGCCATCAGGTCGAAGAAGACGTCGGTGGCGAGCCCGCCCAGCGTGTCGACGCTCAGGATCGCGCGCACCGGAATCTGGAAAACACCGTGGCGCAGCTCCTGTGCGCCGTAGAGGAAGGCGTTTCGCCAGGTCGCCGACTCGGCCTGATAGCCCATCTGCTCGAGCGCATCGGCGCAGAGGGCACGCGCCTCCTTGTTGGCCGGCTCGGCGTAGACGACCTCCTTCATCACCTGCGCCACCCAGCGGTACTCGCCCTTGGCGAAGTCGGCGCGCGCGCGCGCGATCACCGCCGCCGCGCCGCCCATGTACTCGACGAACTTGGCGGCGGCGGGCGCCGGCGGCAGGGGATGAAGATTGCACGGATTGCCGTCGTACCAACTGAGGTAGCGCTGGTAGACCGCCTTCACGTTGTGATTGACCGTGCCGTAGTAGCCGCGCACCGACCAGCGCTCGGCCAGCCCCGGCGGCAGATCGATCGCCTCGGCGATCTCGGCCGGCCGCCAGCCCTTGTTCATATGGCGCAAGGTCTGGTCGTGGATGTGCTTGTAGAGATCGCGCTGGGCCTCGAGATAATCGAGAATGGAATCGCGACCCCAGGTCGGCCAATGGTGCTGGCCGATCAGGATCTCGGTGTGCGGCGCATACATCTTGATGGCATCGCCGATGTACTTCGCCCAGATACGCGGATCGCGCGCCATGGCGCCGCGCAACGGAATGAAGTTGTGCAGCAGCGGGCAGGCGTTCTCCGCCATGTTGAGCACGCCGAGCTCGGGATAGAACATGTGCATCTCGGCCGGCGCCTCGGTCTCAGGCGCGAGCTGGAACACGATCCTGACACCGTCGATCGTGTGCTCCTCGACAGGCTGGGCAATCGACTGGCTGGGTGCGATCAATCCCGGCGTGCCGCGCGCCACGCCCTTCCCGAGGCCGGCATCGACCTGGCCGCGCGGGCCGCGCGGCAGCATGGAACCGAACTGGAACTGCGCGCGGCGCATCATCGGCAGGCCGGCCAGCACGTTCTCGCCCGATACCGCCTCCATGAATCCGGCCGGCGCGATCACCGCCACCTTGCCCGCCTTCACGTCGGCCTCGTCGATCACGCCGCGCACGCCGCCGTAGTGGTCGATATGGCTGTGGGTGTAGATCACGGCCACCACGGGCCGCTTCGGCCGGTGGGCGAAGTAGTGTTCCAGCGCCGCCCGGGCAACTTCCGCCGTCGTCAGCGGATCGATCAGGATCAGGCCGCTGTTGCCCTCGATCACCGTCATGTTGGCGATATCGAAGCCGCGGAGCTGATAGAGGCGCTCGGTGACCTTGAACAGGCCATTGGCCATGTTGAGCCGGGCCATGCGCCACAGGCTGGGGTTCACCGTGTTGGGCGCCAGCTCACCGTCGATGAAGGCATATTCGCCGAGGTTCCACAGCGTCGTGCCGCTGGCCGTGCGCACCATGCCGTCGGGCACCGGCGCGATCAGGCCCCTTTTCGCCGCCTCGAAATCGCGGGTGTCGGAAAACGGCAGAGGGGCCGCCATCGCGGCATTGGCGGCTTTCGTGGCGGGCTCGGCGTCACGCGCTGCGTCGAGATGCGACGCCGGAACCGGAACGGCGGATGCTGTGGCCATTTTCTCTTTCCCTTCCCGAATTCGCGCGGCACTTTGCGGTTCGGCCATGGCTCCCCGCAAGCTTTCCATCGCAGCGATCCGCCGCGTCGCCCTGTCGTTGCCGGGCGTCGAGGAAGGCACCTCGTATGGCACGCCGGCCTGGCGCGCCGGCAAACGACTGCTGGCGCGGCTGCACCAGGACGGCTCCTCGATCGTGCTGAAAGTCGGCAACGAGACGCGCGATCACCTGCTGCAGGCCGACCCACAGACCTTCTTCGTCACCGATCACTATCTCGGCTACCCGACGGTGCTGGCGCACCTCGACCGGCTGAGCGCCGCCGATTTGCGCAAGCTGCTCATGCGCGCCCTCAGCCTTCGACCTTGATGCCGTTGTCTTTCACTACCTTGGTCCAGCGCTCGGTCTCGAACTTCAGCTTCTCGAGATAGGCCTCGGGCGTCGAGCCGGTGGTGACGTAGCCGAGATCGGCGAATTTCTTCTCGACCTCGGGCTCCTTGATGATCTGGCGAACGAGCCCGTTCAGCCGGTCAAGGACGGGTCGCGGGATGCCCGCCGGCGCGACCACGCCGAAGAATACCGCGCTCACCATGTCGGGCATGCCGAGCTCGACCACCGTCGGCACGTCGGGCGCGACCGGCGAGCGCTTCTCCGACGACACGACGAGGCCGGTGAGCTTGCCCTGAGTGGCTAGGACGCCGGCCGGCATGACGACGTCGATGACGATCGGCACGTGGCCGCCCATGACATCGCGCAACGCGTCGGCCGCATTCTTATAGGCGATATTCTCGAGGTTGAGCTTGTTGCGGGCGCGGAACAGCTCGGCCCAGAGATGCGGCTGGTTGCCGAGGCCCGACGTGGCATAGCGCACCCTCTGCGGTTGCTTGGCGGACCACTCGACAAAGCTCTTGTAGTCCTTGACCGGCAGGTCCTTGTTGACGGCGATGAAGTCGGGAATGTCGGCCAGGGTCGAGATCGGCTGGAAGTCCTTTAGCGGATCGTAGGGCTGCTTCAGGCCGAGGGCGGCGTTGGTCGCCAGCGTCGTCGTGCCGAGCAGCAGCGTGTAGCCGTCGGGCTTCGACTTGGCGACCAGCTCCATGCCGATGATGGTGTTGCCGCCGCCCTTGGTCTCGACGATGACCTGCTGGCCGACCAGCGCGGTCATCTTCTCGGCGAGCAGACGGCCCGCCGTATCGGTTGCGCCGCCCGGCCCGTAGGGAACGACGATCTTGATCGGCTGGCTCGGCCAGGCCTGCGCCCTCACCGAAGATGCGCCGACGATGGTCCAGCCGGCGGTTGCCGCCAGCACGCTGCGTCGCTTGATCATTGTAGCCTCCCTGCCCTGTTTGGGCGGGAGGATCGCAAACGCCCGGGGGCCGCGCAATGCGTGGCCGGCGTTCTACTCTGCGGGCTTCGGCGCGGTAGCGGCGTGCACGTCCTGCTCGCTGGGCAGGAGCGAAAGGGCCAGGAACGCGGAGAAGGCGATGCCTGCCAGCACCATCAGCAGCACCGGGAAGCCGGCATCCTTCACGGCCGGCCCGAGCAGGGCCACCACGAAGGAACTCACGCCAAAGCCGATGGCGAGCCGCACGCCGGTCACGCGGCTGCGCATGCGGTCGTCGATGTAGCGCACGATCATGGCGTCGGTGAAGGGAATGCCGCCGAACACCACCAGCATGAAGGCGAGTACCGTCGCGAACAGCGCCCAGCCCTCGACCTGCGAGGCGATCAGGAACAGCGGCACCTGCAGCAACACCATCGGCAGGTAGATGTTCTTCAGCGGATAGCGGTCGATCAGCTTGCCGACGACGAGCTGGGCCAGCGACGCCAGCGCAAAGATGACAAACAGCATGGTGGCCAGCATCACCGGGTCCTGGGCGATGTTTTTCGCCCGGATGCTCAGCAGCTCGCCGTTTCCATTGGTCGTGAAGTTGAAGACGATGCTGCCGGTGACGGCGGTGAAGGTCATGATCGCGAACACGCGCGCCATCACCGACGGCGGCAGGTCGAGCATCTTGGCCTTGCGCTTGGCCGGCGCCTCTTCTTCGCGCGGCACCAGCAATACGAAGGCCACGGCGCAGACCAGGCAGATCACGCCCGGGATGATGAACGCCGTCTGCCAGCCGAAACGCTGGGCGATGTAGACCGACAGGCCGGCGGCGATGGCAATGCCCATGTTGCCGGCCAATCCGTTCACGCCGATCGTGAAGCCCGGGTTCTTGGCTTTCTGCACCAGCATCGGAATGCCGACCGGATGATAGATCGAGGCGAAGGCGCCCATCAGGGTGAGCGCCGCGCCGATCTGCCACTTGTTGGTGCAGAGCGCGATCACCAGCGCGGAGACGCCCATGCCCGCGAAGAAGATCACCATCATGATCCAGCGGCCCCAATGATCGCCCAGGCGTCCGCTCACGATCGAGCCGGCGCCGAACATAAACAGCGCGCCGTAGTTGAACGGCGTCAGTTCCGTCCATTCGACGCCCCAAACGCCCGCGATCACACCCCAGCTGTAGGCGAACACCACGAGGATCCAATGATCCATGGCGTGGCCGATATTGAGCAGGATGGCGCTGGGACTGCTGTGGTTCATGTTGTCTTTGTCCTCCGTCCCCCAGACTAGGCGTGGTGTCTCTGGCTGTCTTGCGCTAGAGTGCCAACTTATGTCGAGAAAGAGACAAGCAGCCCCTCTCCGCCCGGAATTGTCGCCCGCCGAACGATCTCCCATCGAACGGTCGACCAATCCGGCGGATTACCAGAACGTGCCGCGCGCGGTCGCGGCCATGCCCAAGGACTTTCCCGACGGCTTCGAGATCGCCCCGCACAGCCACGAACGGGCGCAGCTCATCTATGCCACGGCGGGCACGATGCGGGTCGCCACCAGCGACGTCATGTGGATGGTTCCGCCACAGCGGGCGGTGTGGATGCCTTCGGGCGTCCGACACGGCATTGTGATGTCGAGCGACGTCTCGATGCGCACCCTCTATCTGCGCGAAGATGCCACCCGATTCATGTCCGACGCCTGCAGCGTCCTGCCGGTCTCGCCGCTTCTGCGCGAGCTTATCGTGCGGGCCACCGAATTGCCGATGCGCTACGACGAAAGCGGTCCCGCGGGCCATGTCGTGGCACTGATCCTGGCCGAACTGCGCGGGCTGCAATCCCTGCCGCTCAAGCTGCCGATGCCCAGCGACACAAGGCTGCGCGGCCTTTGCGAGCAGCTGCTGGCGATGCCTGGCGATCAACGCACGCTGGGCGCCTGGGCGCGCACCATCAACGCCAGCGCCCGCACCCTGGCCCGCCACTTCCAGAACGAAACCGGCCTCAGTTTCGGCGCCTGGCGCCAGCAGGCGCGTGTGCTGGAGGCGATGGGTCGCCTGGGCGGCGGCGCCCCCGTCACCCAGGTGGCGCTCGATCTCGGCTACGACAGCGTCAGCGCCTTCAGTGCCATGTTCCGCCGCGCCTCGGGCGCCTCACCCAGCTATTACCGGCATAGACCGCAGGGCGATCCAAAAGCCCTTACAGCGATCGGGGATACGATGATTTCACAACATGTTGGCGCATTGAAGCCTTGACTGTCAACGCCGGAGCAAAAATGCATCGGCTGGCCGGAGTAAAAGTGCGTCACGGCTGAGGGCATGAAGGCCCCCGCGGGGGGCCTTCATGCGTCCTCGTTTATTCCTCGGGTGAGCTGTCGGGGATGTCGGTAGCGCGGGCACCGCGCTGGCGGCGCTTGCTCTGCTTGAGCCTGTAGCTGTCGCCGTTCATCTCCAGGATATGGACGTGGTGGGTCAGCCGGTCGAGCAGCGCGCCGGTCAGCCGCTCGGAGGCGAACACGCCGGTCCACTCGTCGAACGGCAGGTTGGAGGTGACGATGGTCGAGCCGCGTTCGTAGCGCTGGCTGAACACCTCGAACAGCAGCTCGGCGCCGGTCTGCGACAGCGGCACGTAGCCGAGTTCGTCGATCACCAGGAGCTTGTAGGCGGCAAGCTGGCGCTGCAGCCTCAGCAGCCGCTTCTCGTCGCGGGCCTCGAGCAGCTCGTTCACCAGGGCGGCCGCCGTGGTGAACCCGACCGACAGGCCCTTCTGGCAGGCCGCCAACCCGAGGCCCAGCGCCACGTGGCTCTTGCCGGTGCCGCTGTTGCCGACCGCGATGACGTTCTCCCGGCGGAGCACGTACTCCGAGCGGGCCAGCTCCAGCACCAATGTCTTGTTGAGCGACGGCAGTGCCAGGAAGTCGAAGCTGTCGAGGCTTTTGACCGCCGGGAACCTTGCTTCCTTGATCCGCCGATCGACCATGCGCCGTTCGCGCTCGATCAGCTCGAGTTCGGCCAGGCGCAGCAGGTAGCCGGTATGCTCAACGCCCTCGGTGGCGCACTGCCGGGCGAGCTTGTCATACTCGCGCAGGAAGGTCGGCAGCTTGAGCACCTTCAGGTGATGGCCGAGCAGAAGCTGGGGCGTGTCGGTCATGACGTCACCCCGCTGAGCAGGTCCATGTACGTCCTGGCCGAAGTCAGAGCCACGCTGGCGTGCGGCAGGTAGGGATAAACACTCATATCGAGGCGTGGCGGTCGGCGCTCGATCCGGCACAGCACCAGGTGCTTCACCGCATCGAAGCCGATCACGCCGCGGTCGATGGCATCGCGCACGCCGGCGGCGACATCGTCGATCCTGAACACCTCCATCAGGCGTAGCACCTGCACGAACTCGCGTTTGCCCTGCTTGCCCATGCGCGCTTCGAGCAGGCGGCGCAGCGTGGCGAACGCCTCGGGCAGTTGCCAACCGGCCAACGGGGCCGCCTGGTCGAGCGCATTGATCTTCTGCTCGAGCAGCGCCAGATAATGCAGCGGGTCGAACACGAAGTCCTCCCGCTCGTAGGATCGGACGTGTCGGGCGATGGTCTCGGCGCCACACGAGATCACCACCTCGTGGACGTAGCCGCGTACAAGCACCTCGCGGTGGCCATAGGTCGTCGGCACCGAGTAGTCGTTGAGCCGGTAGCGCACCAGCGACAGCGAGGAGACCGTCGTCGCAACCTTCTCGCAGGCGTCGTAGGGCGGGGGCAACGGCGTCTGGAACGCGGCAAGATCACGCTCCAGCCGCTCGCCGATCGTCCCCTCACGGCCGCGCAAACGCTCCGCCTGGCGACGGCGGCAACATTCCAGAAGATAGGCGTTCAGGGCCTCGAAGCTCTCGAATACCGGAATCGGCACCAGAAAGTTCCGCCGCGCATAGCCGACCAGACCTTCGACCTTGCCCTTGTCGTTGCCTTTGCCGGGCCGGCCGAACCGGTCCTCGAACAGGTAATGCGATTGCAGCTCGGCGAACACCCGCGTCCGCTGCCGCTTGCCGTCACCCAGGATGCGGGCCACCGCGATCCGGGTGTTGTCATACAGGATCGACTGCGGCACCCCGCCGAAGAATGCAAACGCCCGAACGTGGCCGTCGCAGAAAGCTTCCGTCGTCTCCGCCGGATAGCCAACCACGAAGCACGCGTCCGAATGCGGCAAGTCGAAGGTAAAGAAGTGGATCTTGCGCTTTACCCCACCGATGATGCCGACAGCTTCACCAAAGTCGACCTGCGCATGCCCCGGCGGGTGCACCAGCGGCACGAACATCTCGCGCTGCCGCTGACGCTGCCCCAACACGTAATCCTTCACGATAGTCAGCCCGCCAGCGTAACCGTGCTCATCGCGCAGCCGCTCGAAGATCCGCTTCGAGGTGTGCCGCTGCTTCGCTGGACGCCCCTTATCATCCTCCAGGATCTGATCGATGATCCCGACAAACGGGTCCAGCTTCGGCCGTGCCGGCGGGCGGCTGCGCCGATACCCGGGCGGAACCGAGAAGGCCAGCATCTTCGCTACCGTCCGAGGATCCAGCCCGAACCGACGCCCCGTCTCGCGACGGCTAACACCCTCAATCCGCACCGAATGGCGGACCTGCCTGTAAAGTTCCACGTCCTTCATCCCTCCGCCCTCTGCACTCCATGCAAAGAGCTATCTGCCGAGGCATTTTTGCTCCGGCGCAACCAGACTTTCTGGCCGCTTCAGTGAGGGATTTTCTCTCCGGCGCTTACATGTCGTGAATCAGCTGGCGAATCTCAGGGCGGAGGTTCTCGTAGCGCTGGATCGCGCGCTTCACCACAGTCTTGGATAAGCCCAGTTTTTTCTCGGCGAGCGATGCAAAGCCCAGTTTGGCCACCCCATGCCAGCGCGCCTGCGCTCCGGCCTTTCCGCGGGAAGCTTCGGGGTTGAGTTCGAGATAGAGCTTGCGGCGTTCGGCAAGGAACGCGCCCCGGTCGAGCTCCGACAGATCTCGCCGCATGAGGTTTTCGTCGACTTCGACGACTCGGCGCTGAAGAGCCTTGTCGTCGGAGACGATGGCCGAGATCGTAGAGCGGCCGAGCGAGCGGACGGCTTCCAGACGATGAAGCCCGGCCATGAGCCTGAGCTTGGCGCCGGATTCCACGACCAGGATGGGTGAGCGAAGCCCAATGTCCTCGATCGACTGGGCCAGCAGCTTGACCCAATCGGGATCAAGCGCGCGCAGCCGTTCATCGACGACGATGTCCGAGAGTTTGATGTCTCGAATCTGGCTCACGCTGCCAATTCCTTGTCGGAGATTTTACGCCAGCCCGCTCCCCAGCCTCTGGTAGTCCTGAGCTTACGGGTCGCGGTCTTTGGTCGACCGTCCGGGTGGTAGTGACGAGGAAAGAGGTGCTGAGGATCTGTTTCGAGGAAGGTCGCGAGCCGGGCATCGAGTTCGGGCCATGCCCGGTCCGTCTTCCAGCGGGCGCTGAGGGTGGCAGCGGCGAAACCTAGCGCCTCGGACAGAGCCGAAATCCGTTGCCCTCGGCGACGAATCTCGGCCTTGATGTCTTCGATGTCTCGGTACTCGCGCATCCGCGCCATTTGTCTCTGATCTTTCTTCTAATAGCAGAAATATTACTCTAATGAGCAAAATAACTGCCGACAAGAGAAAATTTGGAGAGAGGCAGCGTGCGACCCGCGTCGCCGGGTCGCTGGAGGAGGTTTTTGAGTGGGTTCGGCAGCACCTCGCGGCGCATGGAACTCCTGAGGACCTCTCCTCTGAGACCTTCGGCGCGCGCCTGAAATACTTGTGGAAATGGAGCACTGTGACTGCCGAGCAGCTCAGTGAAGCGATCGGCATTTCGCCACCGACGTTTCGAGCCTGGATTGCTGGTCGGACACCGCCCAACCTTGAGAATCTGGTGAGGTTGGAGGAGATCACAGGCGTCTCCGTCCAGTGGCTCGCGACAGGGCGGCCACCGATGGTCTTCGGCAAGAGTGTTGCCACCACCGAAGTGCCAGGCTTCGTTTACGTGCCTCGCTATGACGTGCGCGCGGGAGCCGGCACCGGACAGATCGTCGAGAGCGAGACCCTCAAGGGGTTTTTGGCCTTCCGCGAAGATTGGGTGCGGTCGCGGCTACGAAGAAACCCGGCAAATCTGGTCGTGTTCGAGGCGTATGGCGACTCGATGCAGCCGACGATTGCCGACGGCGATATCATGCTGGTCGACACGTCGGAGGATCGAGTGCGCGGGCCGGCGATCTATGTCGTTCTGGCCGGCAACGAAGCCATCGTTAAGCGGGTGGAACTCAGGAAGGACGGTGCGCTCCTAGTGAAGAGCGACAATCCGACTTATGAGCCTTGGCTCTATGACAAGGATCAGGTCCATGAGCTTCGCGTGTTGGGCAAGGTGGTCTGGGCCGGCGGGCTAGTTTAAGGAGCGAAGATGCATCGCCTCGCTGCAGTTTTAGTCTTGTTGGTCGCCGGCTGCGCGACGCCGTTGGAAGACGTGCGAAAAGAGCCAGTGCGCATCACGATGACCGTGCCGGCCGCCTGGGATCGCACCGGCACCTGCCTTGCCGCCGCTTACAACGACTACGAGACGGTCTACTTGCCTGTCGCCAGCGAGCAGCGGGCGGAAATCATCGTTAACCAGGTCACCACCGGCCTGCTCGGCTCTGTCAAACGCACCATGTTCCTGTTCGAGGTTCAGGGCGGCAGCGTCACTACCGTTACGTGGCGGCGTGACCAGCATCTTCACATCTCCTTTGAGACCCAGGCTCGCGAACGTATCGAGCGCTGCGGCAAGGTCTAGATACTGCTCAAATGAGCAGTATCGACACGATTTAGGTCACAGTTCGTGGCCGCACCAATTCTACTAACTCATTGATTCCACATAACTGTGACGCCGCCGGGTGATCCTTGCGCTCGTCACCTTTCGGCGCTCGAACTGTGACCGCCGTTCTGCCGAGATCGGGTACGATGCCCGACCTGGTCGCCGCTCAGAGGCCGATTATTCGGTGTCTAAGCGGCGCTTAATTCGGTCTAGGGCCGAGCTGGAGCTAGACAGTGTCCCTGCAGGATCGCGCGCCAAAATTCGCCCACGGAGCTCATTTGCAAGATCGGCGCACGCCCGCCACGATGACGACGAGGCCCCCGGATGTCGTTGATTCCACGGCATCATCCCACTTAATCGCGGTTAGTCCCGGTGTATCCCGCCATTTGCAACACCCGTCGTCCCCCTACACCCACTTCGTGGGCGGAGAGGGCGTTTGAGGGAGGACAAGAGTCATAGGCGATGCGTTTCCGGGGCGCGGAAGTGGGACTCGGTTTCCAATGGCGGCACGCAGCGCCCGCATCGATGATCCTCTCAACGGAGGAAACACCAATGACAATTCAGCGTCGCACGCTTCTCATCGCCGGCCTCGGCACGGGCCTCGGAACCGCGGCATTCGCCGGCCAGGTGCAGGCCCAGACATTCCCCACGAAGCAGATCCGCTTCATCGTGCCGTTCGCGGCCGGCGGCAATGCCGATACGACGGCGCGAATCACGGCCGAAGGCATGACGCGCAAGCTCGGCCAGAGCGTGCTGGTCGACAACCGGCCCGGCGCCGGCGGCGTGGTCGGCCAGGAGCTGGTGCTGCAGGCGCCGGCCGACGGCTACACGATGGTGATCACGGCCTACGGCACGCTGTTCGTCTCGGCGCTGATGGCGGGCAAGCCTTCCATGGTGCCGGCCTTCGCGCCGGTTTCGATGCTGAGCACGGTGCCGATGATCGTGGTCGTGCCGGCCACCAGCAAGTTCAAGGACTGGCAGTCGTTCGTGGCCGCCGCCAAGGAGAAGCCCGGCACGCTCAGCCTCGGCCATGCCGGCAACGGCACGCCCAACCACACCGACATCCTGCGCATCCAGGAGAACGACAAGGTGAGCTTCAGCATCGTGCCCTATCGCGGCTCCGGCGTCGGGCTGAACGACGTGCTGGCGAGCCAGATCGATGGCTACGTCGACCAGCTCTCGAGCTCGCTGCCGCACCTCAGGGCGGGCAAGCTCCGGGCGCTTTGCGTGATCGGCGAGAAGCGCGTGCCCGAGCTGCCCGACGTGCCGACCATCGCCGAGGCCGGCGGCACGGCCTTCGACGGCGGCACGACGCTGGGCGTGTTCGTGCGCGCCGGCACGCCGCAGCCGATCATCGAGACGCTGAACAAGGCGGTCGCCGCGGCGCTCGGCGACCAGGACCTCGCGCAAAAGCTGAAGGACCTCGGCGCCACCATCCGCCCCTCGACCCCGGAAGCGTTCGCCGCTTTCCTAAAAACCGAGGACACCGGCATCGGCGACCTCGCGAAGAAGGGCCTGTTGAAGCCGGAGTGAATTACTCCTCCCCCTTCAGAGGGGGAGGTGCCCCCGCAGGGGGTGGAGGGGTCAGAAATCTTGGCGGGGCGCGGTTGACCCCTCCGGCGCTGCACGCCACCTCCCCATTTGAATGGGGAGGAGAAGAAGCGTCAGGAAAGCACTGGCGGCGGCGGTCGCTGGCCTGTAGAGCGCTCGCTCCACTGCAGGAGCCGAAGCACAAATGGCCGACACCGACGACGACTATGTCTATGACGACGCCAGCGGCGAGTGGATTCCGGCGGCGGAAGCGGCGGCGAAGAAGGCTGCTGCCGAGGCTGCCGCGGGAACCGTCGAGGTGCGCGACTCCGCCGGCAACCTGCTGGCCGACGGCGACAGCGTCATCCTGATCAAGGATCTCAAGGTGAAGGGCGCCAACCAGACGCTGCAGCGGGGCACGGTCATCAAGACCATCCGCCTGACCGGCGACGCCCAGGAGATCGACTGCCGCCACGAGAGCATAAAAGGCCTCGTGCTGCGCGCCGAGTTCGTCCGCAAGCGCTGAAGGCGGCTTGCTTCTTGTAGGCATCGCTGCCCCTGTCCTTGGGCAGAACGCTGGCGGCGTTTCGCTGCGGATCGCGGAGACGGCTGTCTCTCAGCTCCCAGGGCGTAGGTTGCCCCCGCCCCTCTCAGTATGACCTTTCCTCTCGAAATACTGCAGAAAATAGTATTTTTTCGGAACTATTGACAGGTTCAGCAGGAATAGGCTAAGAAAAAGCCTACTCTGGCGGACCTCGTGTCCGCTGTCCAGCCCGCCCGGCAACCCGCCGCGGCGGGCTTTTTCGTGCCTGCGGAGAACCTCATGGGATTGA
>CAMDOT010000157.1 GCA_945903635.1 Rhizobium sp. Q54
GCGAAATTCGGCGCGCTCGACATCCTGTTCAATAATGCGGGTGTCAGCGGTCGCGCTTTCGTCGAGGAGATGACCGACGAGCACTGGGATCGCGTGAATGGCGTCAACCTGCGGGCGATGTTCCGGATCTGCCGTGAAGCCATTCCGGCCCTGAAGACAAGGGCGCGGGAGAAGGGGCGGGCGCGCATCGTCAACACCGCCTCGGTGATGGCTTTCGACACCGATTTCGGCCTCGCGGCCTACTGCGCTTCCAAGGCCGGCGTCGGCGGGCTCACGCGCACGCTGGCGCTGGAACTCGGCAAATTCAACATCACTGCCAACTACGTCTGCCCCGGCGCCATCTATAGCGGCATGACGAAGACCAATTTCGACAATCCCGAGATCCGGGCGGTGTGGGAGAAGAAGGCGGCGCTGCGCCGGCTGGGCCAGCCGATCGACATCGCGCGCGGTGCACTTCTGCTGGCTTCCGACGACGCCGACTTCATCACCGGCCACGAATTGGTGGTCGATGGTGGTCTGACCCTTCGTACCTAGGCTTACCCGTGAGCGATACCCAGATGAGCAACGTCCATTCCTTCGCCGCCGACTACAGCGAGGCTCGCGACAAGTTCCTGGCCGCGGCGCGACTCGCGGGTGCGGCGACCTTCCGCTACGACAACCCGACCAAGGGACCGCGGGGGGAGGCACTGTCGACCGACGTCGCGCGGTTGGGTCCCGAGGGTGCATCGAAGATCGTCGTGACGATTTCCAGCACCCACGGCGTCGAAGGCTATTGCGGCTCGGGTTTCCAGGTCGATTGGCTGGCCACGGTCGGTGCGGCCGGCCTGCCGGCGGACACAGCGGCGGTGTTCATCCACGCCATCAACCCCTATGGCTTTGCCTGGACGCGGCGCGTGACCGAGGAAGGCAACGACCTCAATCGCAACTATGTCGATCACGCCAAGCCCTATCCGGTGAACGAGGGCTATCTCGAGATCGCCGATTTCCTCATACCGGCGGACCTGACCGAAGCCGGGACGAAGGGAGCCGAGGCCAAGCTCGCGGCCTATCGCAAGAAGGTGGGGGATATCGCCTATTTCCGCGCCGTGTCTGGCGGCCAGTACAGCCATCCCGACGGCATGTTCTTCGGCGGTGGCGGACCGGCCTGGTCCAACCGCACCCTGCATGCCATCACCGATAAATTCCTGAAGGGTCGCGGCGATGTGGCCGTGATCGACTTCCATACCGGCCTTGGTCCCTATGGCTACGGCGAGCCGATCACGCACTACGACATCGCCACGCCGGCTTCGCGCCGGGTGCGCGCCTTCTGGGGAGAATCGGTGACGGAATCCAAGCGCGGCCAGACAGCCTCGCAGGCCCGGGATGGGCTGGGGCACTATGGCCTCAACCGTGTCCTACTGGAGCCCGAGACCCGGCTCACCATGTGCACGCTGGAGTACGGCACCTTCGATCGCGAAAGCGGCCAAAAGGCCTTCCGGGCCGATCATTGGCTGCACAAGTACGGCGACCCCCTGGGCAAGGAAGCCGGACCGATCCGGGCCGCCATGCGCCGCCAGTTCTACCCCGACACCGACGATTGGAAGGAAGCGGTCCTGTTCCGCGGCCACCAGATCACCCGGCAGGCGATCGCCGGCATTCAGCACAAGGTTTCCTAGGCGCGCCGGAGCGCGTCTAGCCCGCTGGGGACAATCGCCCCTGAAAAGCCATTCGCGCCGCAACCGATCCTGCTAAAACACCTCCATGCGAACTGTGATAGCGCTGATCGCCTTTGCCGGCGTGGCCGCGCTCAATCTTTTGTGGTGGTGGTTGCCGAACAGGCCGGTGGACATTGCCGGCTGGACGGCGGAGCCGCTGCAAAGCGTGTCGTTCGCGCCTTATCGCCCCGGGCAGAGCCCGCTCACGCGGACCTTTCCGACGCCCGAACAGATCGACGAGGATCTCAAGCGGGTCCAGGGCAAGGTTCGCGCCGTGCGGACTTATTCGTCCGGTGAGAACCTGGAAGCCGTCCCGCAGCGCGCCGGCAAGTACGGCCTGAAGGTCTGGCACGGCGCCTGGCTGAACAATAACGACAAGGAAAACCTCGAGCAGATCAACCTGCTGATCGACCATGCCAACAAGTACAAGGACACGGTCGAGCGGGTGATCGTCGGCAACGAGGTCCTGCTGCGCAAGGATCTGACGGCGAACGAGTTGCGCCGCTACATCCGGCAGGTGAAGCAGCGCGTGACGCAGCCCGTCACCTACGCCGACGTCTGGGAATTCTGGATGCGCAATCCCCAGCTCGCCGACGAGGTCGACTTCATCACCATCCATATCCTGCCGTACTGGGAGGACGAGCCGATCGGCGTCGACCGCCGCGAGCCGGATGGCCGGTTGAGCATCGATAAGCACCTGACCGACATCTACAAGAAGGTGCAGGCGCGCTTCCCCGGAAAGAAGGTCGTGATCGGCGAGACCGGCTGGCCGAGCGACGGGCGAATGCGCTCCGATGCGCGGCCCGGACGCGTCGAGCAGGTGAAATACTTTTCGATCTTCCGCTCCGCCGCCGAGCGCGAAAAGTTCGACTACAACGTCATCGAGGCCTTCGATCAGTATTGGAAGGCGCGCCAGGAAGGCACGGTTGGAGCGGCTTGGGGGCTGCTCGATGCGCAGCGGCGCGACAAGTTCGAGCTCGGCAAGCCCGTGGTGGCGGAGCCGCACTGGCGGACGTTGTTCGTGCTTTCGACGATGATTTCGGGACTGCTGCTGCTCGGCTTCGTGAGCCAGCGCCGCAAGATGACACGCAAGGCCGTCCTCCTCTTCGCCTTCTTCGCCCAGTTGGTCGCGACCAGCTACGTCCAGGCGACGTGGATCGACGTCTCGCGCAGCTTCTACTTCGAGCGCATGTTGGGCGTGGTGTTCTGGGCGGTTCTGCTGGCGCTGTTCAGCTACGCCCTGCTGCGCGGCATCTCGGACAGCCTCACCGGCCGGATGGCGGATCCCTCGCTCTACGGCGCCCGGGTACGCGAAGCGTGGCGCGCGTGGCGGGAGCTGCCGCGCCACCGCATCTGGCAGCGCGCCGATCTCATGGCGCAATTGCTCTACCTGGCGCTGACGGTGCTCTGCATCTTCTATCTCGTCGTCATCAGCATCGACTGGTACGACGGTGTCATCCGCATCGGCGACTGGTACCGCCAGATCGCCATCGACGGCCGCTATCGCGACTTCCCGATCTGGAGCTTCGTCATCCCGAGCATCGTGCTCATGGCGTGGAAGGCCCTGACCATCCCGCGCAAGGAGCCGGTGTCGCGGGCCGACCGGATGGCCAAGGCGTTGTCGTTCGGCCGGCTGCTGGGATACGACGGCAGCAGGGGGTTCGTGCGCATGGACCGCACCTTCAGCCGTGTCAGGCCGGTTCTGCCGGAGATTGTCCTGGCGGGACTGCTGATCTTCTGGGCGGCTGTCCTGCTGGTCACCGAGGGAGCCGTCAAACTGCATGACGGCGGAGCGGGAGGCTTCGTCTCGGCGGACGGCGGCCGTTGGGTCATCAGGACGCTGTTCTGGAACACCCAGGCCAACTGGTTCGCCTTCGTCGCCCTCGTCATGGCGGTGCCCTACCTGGCGACAATCTACGTCTCGATACGCGAACCACTGGCAGAACCGCCGGCGGACTCCTATACCAACAAGTGGTAGGCGTTCAGCCGGGAGTTACGACATGGAAATCAAGGGCGAATACAGGATCGCCGCGTCGCGCGAGAAGGTTTTCGCGGCGCTCAACGATGTAGCCATTCTGCAGGCCTGCATTCCGGGTTGCGAATCGCTCGAAAAGTCATCCGATACGGAGATGAAGGCAAAGGTGCGCATGCGCATCGGGCCGGTCAGCGCCAGCTTCACCGGCAAGGTCACGCTTTCGGACCTCGATCCGCCCAACGGCTACAAGATCTCGGGCGAGGGCCAGGGTGGGGCGGCAGGGTTCGCCAAGGGCGGCGCGGTCGTCACCCTGCGGGAGGATGGCGCGGAAACCGTCCTGAACTACAACGTCGATGCCCAGGTCGGCGGCAAGATCGCCCAGGTGGGTGCGCGCCTGATCGATGGCACCGCCCGAAAACTGGCGGACGAGTTTTTCAGCAAATTCGCCGCCATGGTGGGGGCGCCGCCTCCGGCCGAGGCTGCCGCGGCCGTGGCGCCGCCGGTTGCCGCCCCGGCAGCTTCTGCTGCAGCGCAGCGAGGCTATAGGCACTGGATCGTCATCGGCGTCGGTGCCGTGGCACTGGTCCTGGTGTTCCTTGCGAGTCGTTAGCATCCAGTAGCGGATAGACCGTCATCTGCAATTCGCTTGACCGCCGCAGGAGCGGCTTGCGACAGTCAAATCAACGCCCAGCGCGTGCGCACGATCGCGGTCGCACCGAACCAATAAGTAGGGGAGAAGAGTAATGACCATTTCCGTCGCCATGACCGTCAACGGCAAGTCCGTCTCGGGCAAGGTCGAGGCGCGCACGCTGCTGGTTCAGTTCCTGCGCGAGCATCTCGGCATGACAGGCACCCACGTCGGCTGCGACACCAGCCAGTGCGGCGCCTGCGTCGTCCACGTCGATGGCCAGTCGGTGAAATCCTGCACGATCCTGGCCGTTCAGGCCGAAGGCGCGAAAGTGCTCACGATCGAAGGCTTGGCGGAGAGCGCCGACAAGCTTCATCCGATGCAGGAAGCCTTCCGCGAAAACCACGCGCTGCAGTGCGGCTTCTGCACCCCGGGCATGGTGATGAGCGCCATCGACATGGTGAAGCGCCACAACTACCAGCTCGACGAGGCGACCGTGCGCCGCGAACTCGAGGGCAACCTCTGCCGCTGCACCGGTTACCACAACATCGTGAAGGCAATTCTGGCCGCCGCACCGGCCATGAAGTCAGCAGGAGTGTAGCCCCATGACCGCCGCCACCGGAATCGGTGCCCGGGTTCTTCGGACGGAAGACAAGCGCTTCCTGACGGGAACCGGTCGCTATGTCGACGATCTGCCCCTCGCACGGGCGACCTACGCGTATTTCCTGCGTTCGCCGCATGCCCATGCGAAGATCAAGAGCATCGACATTTCCGCGGCGGCCAAGATGCCGGGCGTGGTCAACATCTTCACCGGCAAGGACCTGGTCGACGCCAAGGTCGGCGGCCTGATCTGCGGCTGGACGGTCAAGGACAAGCACGGCGAGCCGCACAAGGCGCCGGCCCATCCGGTGATGGCGGTCGATACCGTGCGCTATGTCGGTGATACCGTCGCCATGATCGTGGCCAATAGCCACGACGAGGCCAAGGACGCCGCCGAGGCGATCAAGGTCGACTACGACGTGAAGCCGGCAACCATCGATCTGGCCACGGCGCTCGGCAAGGGCGCGGCCGAGGTTCATCCCGAGGCGCCGGGCAATCTCATCTACGACTGGGAAATCGGTGTGAAGGCCGATGTCGACGCGGCGTTCGCCACGGCGGCGCACGTCACCAAGCTCGACCTCGTCAACAATCGGCTGATCCCCAACGCCATGGAGCCGCGCGCGGCTGCAGCCGACTACGACAAGGGCACCGGCAACTACACGCTGTGGTCGACGTCGCAGAACCCGCATGTGCTGCGCCTCATCCTGTCGGCGTTCGTGCTGGGCATTCCCGAGCACAAGCTGCGCGTCATCGCGCCGGACGTCGGCGGCGGCTTTGGCAGCAAGATCTTCTGCTACGCCGATGAGACGATGGTGTGCTGGGCGGCGTCGCGCGTTGGCCGGCCGATCAAATGGACCGCCGAGCGCAGCGAGTCGTTCCAGACCGACTGCCATGGCCGCGACCACGTCACCCATGCCGAGCTGGCATTGGACAAGGACGGCAAGTTCCTGGCGTTGAAGGTCGAGACGATCGCCAACATGGGCGCTTATCTCTCGACCTTCTCGACGGCGGTGCCTACCTATCTCTACGCCACGCTGCTGGCGGGCCAGTACACGACGCCGCTCATCTACGCCAACGTGAAGGCGGCACTCACCCATACCGCACCGGTCGACGCCTATCGTGGCGCCGGGCGGCCGGAGGCGACCTTCGTCATTGAGAGTATCGTCAGCAAGGCGGCGGCCGAGATGAAGATCGACGCGGCGGAACTTCGCCGGAAGAACTTCATCCCGTCGACGGCCTTCCCGTACCAGACGCCTGTCGCGCTGCAGTACGATTCGGGCAATTACCCGCCGATCATCGACGAGGCCATGAAGATCGCCGACTACAAGGGCTTCGAGGCCCGCCGTGCCGAGGCCAAGTCGCGCGGCAAGCTGCGCGGCATCGGCTTTTCCTCCTACATCGAGGCCTGCGGCCTCGCGCCCTCGCAAGTCGTCGGCTCGCTCGGTGCCGGCGTCGGACAGTGGGAGTCGGCGCAGATCAAGTTCAACCCGACCGGCAACGTCCAGGTCCTGACTGGCGCGCACAGCCATGGCCAGGGTCACGAGACGACCTTTGCCCAGCTTATCCATGACAAGCTCGGCGTGCCGATGGATCAGATCGAGATCATCCATGGCGACACGGCGACGACGCCGTTCGGCATGGGCAGCTATGGTTCGCGCTCGCTGGCTGTCGGCGGCTCGGCGATCATGAAAGCGGCCGACAAGGTCATCGCCAAGGGCAAGAAGATCGCCGCTCATCTGATGGAGGCGTCGGTCGCCGACGTCGAGTTCGAGAACGGCGTCTTCAAGGTCGCGGGCACCGACAAGAATGTGCCGCTGGGCCAGGTGATCTTCGCGGCCTATGTGCCGCACAATTACCCGCATGCCGACACTGAACCGGGCATGGACGAGAATGCCTTCTACGATCCGGCGAACTTCGTCTATCCGGCCGGCACGCAGATCTGCGAACTCGAGATCGACCCGGAGACGGGCACGACCGAGATCGTTGCCTTCACCGCGATCGACGACTTCGGCAACATCATCAATCCGATGATCGTCGAGGGGCAGGTTCATGGCGGCATCGTGCAGGGTGTCGGCCAGGCGCTGTTCGAGGCCGCAGTCTACGACAACAGCACCGGCCAGCTCATCAGCGGCTCATTCATGGACTACACCATGCCGCGCGCCGACAACTTCCCGTCGTTCAAGCTCGGCTACAAGGTCACGCCTTGCCCGCACAATCCGCTGGGCGTGAAGGGTTGCGGCGAGGCCGGCGCGATTGCGTCGCCGGCCGCCGTGATGAACGCAGTCCACAACGCGCTGGCGCCGGTTGGCGTCAAGCACGTGGAAATGCCCGCCACGCCCCTCAACGTGTGGCAATCGATCCAGGGCGCCCAACGCCAAGCGGCTGAATAGGGCGGCCGAGTAACCGGAGGAAATTGAGATGTACGATTTCGCTTACCATCGTCCGAAGTCGGTCGCCGACGCGATCGGCCTGCTGAAGAGCAAGCCCGAAGCCCGCGCCATGTCGGGCGGCATGACCCTGATCCCGACGCTGAAGCAGCGCCTGGCACGTCCGAGCGACGTGGTCGATCTCGGCGGTGTCAAGGAACTGGCCGGCATCAAGGTCGAGGGCAACAACGTCGTGGTCGGCGGCATGACCCGGCACGCCGACGTCGCGAGTTCGGCCGAGGTCAAGGCGGCGATCCCGGCGCTGGCCTACCTCGCGGGCCATATCGGCGATCCGCAGGTGCGCAACCGCGGCACGATGGGCGGCTCGGTCGCCAACAACGATCCGGCAGCCGACTATCCAGGCGCGGTCTTGGCGCTCAATGCCACCGTCAGCACCAACACCCGCAAGATCGCGGCCGACGACTTCTTCAAGGGCCTGTTCGAGACGGCGCTGGGCGAAGGCGAACTGATCACGGGCATCAGCTTCCCCAAGGCGGAGAAGGCGGCCTACGTGAAGTTCCCGAACCCGGCCTCGCGCTACGCCATGGTCGGCGTGTTCGTGGCCAAGACGGCTTCGGGCGTGCGGGTCGCGGTGACCGGCGCCGGCGCCACCGTCTTCCGCGTCAAGGCGATGGAAGAAGCGCTTGCCAAGAACTTCTCCTCGGCGGCGATCAAGGACATCAAGATCCCAGCCGATGGCCTCAACAGCGACATCCACGGCAGTGCAGAATACCGCGCCCATCTCGTGGGCGTCATGGCACGCCGCGCGGTCGACGCCGCCAACAAGTAGCCGGCTGCGACCGCACGGACTAACGTCGGGGCGTCCTTTTCAGGACGCCCTTTCGTTTTGGGGAGAGGCATGAAGGCGCTGGTCACGGGTTTCGATGCGTTCGGCGGTGACGACGTCAATCCGTCGTCGCTTGCGGTGGGCAAGCTGAAAAAGCGGATCGGCGGTATTGCGGTCCATGTCGCCCAGCTGCCAACCTCCTATGCGAACTCCGCCAAGGTGCTTCGGGCGGCGATCGAGAAGGTCAAACCCGACATCGTGCTGTGCGTCGGCCAAGCGGGCGGGCGCACGGAGCTTTGCCTAGAACGTGTCGCCATCAACGTCCAGGACGCCCGCATCCGCGACAATGACGGCAAGCAGCCGATCGACAAGCCGGTGGTTCGGGATGGCCCCGCGGCCCATTTCGCGACCCTGCCGATCAAGGCCTGCGTGGCTGAGATGCGGAAGGCAGGCCTTCCGGCCGCGGTGTCGAACACCGCAGGCACCTTCGTCTGCAACCACATCTTCTATGCCCTGATGGATCTCGCCGCCGGCCACCCGATTCCGATGCGCGGCGGCTTCCTGCATATTCCCTACGTGCCTGAGCAGGCCGCCCGGCTGGGTGGCGCGCCGTCGATGGCGCTCGACGACATCGTGCGCGGCATCGAGATCATCCTGGAAGTCAGCGCCAGCCGCAGCGGCGATATCCACACCGCCGAGGGCCGGATTTCGTAGGCTGTTACTCCGCCGCGAGTGCCAGCGGTGGTCGCATGTCGTGGGGGGCGCCGCTCTCGACCGGCGCCGGCTTGGCCGAAGGCTGCTTGACCCGGAACCAGGCGGCATAGAGCGCCGGCAGGAACAGGAGCGTGAGGGCGGTGGCCACCAGCAGGCCACCCATCAGGGCGACGGCCATGGGTCCGAAGAACACGCTGCGCGACAGCGGCACCATGGCGAAGATGGCGGTGCCAGCGGTGAGCAGGATCGGGCGCGCGCGCCGCACCGTGGCGTCAATCACCGCGTCCCACGGCGTGTGGCCGGCTGCGATGTCCTGGTCGATCTGGTCGACCAGGATCACCGAGTTGCGCATGATCATGCCGGCCAGTGCAATGGTGCCCAGCAGCGAGACGAAGCCGAAGGGCTGGTTGAAGGCCAGCAGGAACAGCGCCACGCCGATCATGCCGAGCGGCGCCGTCAGCATGACCAGCGCGAGCTTGGAGAAGCTCTGGAGCTGCAGCATCAGGAACAGCACCATCAGGAAGGCCATGACGGGCATCATCTTGAAGATCGAGCCCTGGCTGCGGGCGCTCTCCTCCTTGTCGCCGCCGACCTCGATCCGGTAGCCGTCCGGCAGCCCGGCGCGCACCGGCGCCAGCGCCGTGTCGATGCGGGCGGCGACGTCGGGGCCCTGGACGCCGTCGATCACCCCGGCCCGCACGGTCATCAGCAGGTCCTTGTTGCGACGCCACAGGATCGGCTCCTCGAGCTCGAAACGCAGGGTGGCGATCTGGGCGAGAGAGACCACGCCGCCGTTGGCCGTCCGGAGGTTGATCGCCTCCAGCCCTTCGAGGCTCAGCCGCTCGCCGGGCACGGCGCGGGCAACCACGTCGATGCTCTCGGCGCGGTCGCGATACTGCGTCACCACCACGCCCGACAGCAGGGTCTGCAGGGTGTTGCCGAGCAGCTGCGAGTCGACACCGAGCGCGCGCGCCTTGTTCTGGTCGACCTCGAGCCGCACGGTCTTGGCGAGTTCGTTCCAGTCGAAATTGATGTCGCGCGTGGCGGGATCGGCCTTGAAGACCTGACGGACCTTCTCGGCGACGGCGCGGACCTGTTGCGGATCCTCGCCCAGCACACGGAACATGACGGGGTAGGCGACCGGTGGGCCGTTCTGCAGGCGCTGGACGCGGGCCCGCACGGCCTCGAAGTCCTCGGCAAAGGCCTTGTCGAGGGCGGCAAGCACGCGCTCGCGAGCTTCGAGGTCCTTGGTCATGATGATGATCTGGCCGAAGCTCGCATTGGCCAGTTCCGGCACGGTCGGCAGGTAGAAGCGCGGGCTGCCGGCGCCGACATAGGCGGTGTAGTGGCTGACGTCGGGGTTCGCGCCCAGCAGGCGCTCCAGCTTCTTCACCTCTGAATCGGTGGCGGCGAACGAGGCGCCCTGGGCCAGCCGCATGTCGACGATCAGCTCCGGCCGGTTCGAGGTCGGGAAGAATTGCTTCTGCACCAGGCCCATGAGGCCGAGCGAGCCCAGGAAGGCCAGCGCGGTGATGGCGATGGTGGTCTTGCGCCAGGTCACGCACCAGACGAGGACACGCCGGAAGAGCGTATAAAGACGACCCTGATAGGGATCGGCGTGATGGACCTTGGGCGTCGGCAGTAACCGGTAGCCGAGCCAGGGCGTGAACAACACGGCCACGAACCACGAGACGATCAGCGAGATGCCGACCACCCAGAAGATCGAGTTGGTGTATTCACCGGCACTCGACTTGGCGAAGCCCACCGGCACGAATCCCGCCGCCGTCACCAGGGTGCCGGTCAGCATCGGAAACGCCGTCGAGGTGTAGGCGAAGGTGGCGGCCTCCGTGCGGCTAAAGCCCTGTTCCAGCTTCACCATCATCATCTCGACGGCGATGATGGCGTCGTCGACCAGCAGGCCGAGCGCAATGATCAGGGCGCCGAGCGAGATGCGCTGGAAGTCGATGCCGAGCAGCAGCATGCCGACGAACGTGATGGCGAGCACCAGCGGCACCGACAGCGCCACGATGATGCCGGTCCGAACGCCCAGGCTGATGAACGACACGACCAGCACGATGGCGAGTGCCTCGAGCAGCGAGGAAGTGAACTCCTCGAACGACTTGTCGACGACTTCCGGCTGGTTGGCGACGCGGTGCACGGTGATGCCGACCGGCAGGTCGCGCGCGACCTCGGCCATCGTGGCCTCGAGTGCCTTGCCCAGCGTCTGGACGTTGCCGCCGGGTGCCATGACGATGCCGAGGCCGATCACGGCCTTGCCCTTGAAACGCATCGAGAGCTGCAGCGGGTCCTGATAGCCGCGCCGGATCTCGGCAACGTCGCCCAGGGTGAGGGTGCGCCCGTTGGCGCTGAAGGGCAGGTTGGCGAGATCGGCGGCGGAGATCGGGGCACCGTCGACGCGCACGGCCACGCGCTCGCCCTTGGTCTCGACGGTACCGGAGGCCACGATGGCATTCTGCTTGCGGACCACGTCGAGGATCTGGTCGACCGGCACACCCAGCATGGCCAGGCGCGTGTGGCTGAATTCGATGTAGATCTTCTCGTCCTGCAGGCCGAACAGGTCGGCCTTGGTGACGTCGGGCACGCGCAGGATGCGCTGGCGCACCGCCTTGGCGATGTCCTTAACCTCGGCCGGCGAGAAGCCGTCTGACTCGAACGCCCAGATCAGGCTGTAGGTATCGCCGTATTCGTCGTTGAAGAACGGCCCGACGACGCCCTGCGGCAGGCTTCCGCGGATGTCGCCCACCTTCTTGCGCACCTGGTACCAGAGGTCGGCCACCTTGGCCGGCGGGACGTCGTCGCGCAGCGAGACGTAGATAACGGTCTCACCGGGCTTGGTGTAGCTCGTGACGTTGAAGAAGTAGGGCAGCTCCTGCAGCTTGGTCTCGATCTTGTCGGTGACCTGCTGCTCGACCTCGCGCGACGTGGCGCCCGGCCACGCTGCCGACACTACCATCTGCTTGATGGTGAAGGGCGGGTCCTCGGCGCGGCCGAGATTGAAGAAGGCCCAGACGCCGGCAATGCTGAGCGCCAGCATGAAGAAGACGGTCAGCGTGCTGTACTTGAGCGCCAGTGCCGAGAGGTTGGTGCGGGTACTCATGGCCGCCCCCTTAGCGTTGGGCCTGCTGCACCGGCTTCACCTTCTGGCCGGTCTCGAGCTTGTGCACGCCGGCGGTGGCGATCAGTTCACCCTCCTTGACGCCCGAGGCGATGGCCGCCGTGTCGTTGCGCCAGCGCGCGATCGTGACAGGGCGCAGTTCGACGGCGCCGCTGGTCTTGTCGACCACCCATACGGCGGGCTGCGTACCGCGCTGGAAGATCGCGGCAAGCGGCACTTCGGCCACCGCGATGGCGTCGGGACGCTCGAAGCTCAGGGTCGCGGTCATGCCGAGGCCGATGAATTCCGGCGGCTCGACAATGGTGAACCGTGCCGGATAGGTCCGCGTGGTCGGATCGGCGCTGGGTGAGAGCTCGCGCAGGCGGGCGGCATGGCGATGGCCGGGGTCGGACCACAGTTCGAAGCCGGCGGCAGCCGAGCCGCGCACCACCTTCAGGCGATGCTCTGGCACACCGACCAGGATTTCAAGTTCGTCGGTACGCGCCAGCCGGACGACGCCCTGTCCCTGCGACATGACCTGGCCGACCTCGGCCTGCACAGCCGTCACCACGCCGGCTGTGTCGGCGCGGAGTTCGGTGTAGGCGAGGTTGTTCTCGGCCGACGAGAGCTGGCTGCGCGCCTGGTCGACGCGTGCGAGCGCGGTGGCCGCCAGCGACTGGCGCTGTTCGAGGGTCTGCGGCGTGAAGGCAGCACCGCCGCGCAGCGCCTGGTAGCGCTCGTGATCGGCCTTGGCTCGGATATGGTCGGCTTCGGCCGAGGCCAGCGCCGCGCGCGCATTGTCGACGGCGAGACGGTAGTCAGCGGGATCGAGCTGCGCGATCAGGTCGCCCGGCTTGACGATGGTGCCGACGTCGATCGAGCGCTGGACGATCTTGCCCGATACGCGGAACCCCAGGGTGGTCTCGATGCGGGGCACGACCGTGCCGGCCAGAACGAGCGACTGGCCCTGCTTGCCATAGGCGATTTCGAGGACACGCGCGGGGCGCACAACGGGTTCGTTGGCCGATGCCCGCGAGGCGTTCGCGGTGAGCGACATAGTTGCAAAACCTGCCGCACCAACGGCTGCAGTGCCGATCGCAATGGCGATCACCTTGATCGGGAGACGCATGGCGGGCCTTCCTTCCGAGGTTTACAATGTTCAGTAGGGAGAACTGACCATTGATAACTTATCGTTGATAACCTATCTACGTTAAGTTAAGAGTCAAGAGCAGGGAGTTAAAATTGGCAGCCCTATCAACAGCCGTTGCGTCCGGCCGCAAAAAGCGCGGTGAGGGCCATACCCGCCGGGAGGAAATCCTCCAGGCAGCCAAGGAGCTGTTCCTCGAGGAGGGCTACGACGCCACCACGATCCGCCGGATCGCGGACCGGGTCGGCGTGTCGGCGCCGGCGCTCTATCTCTACTTCCACGACAAGGAAGCGATGATGCTGGCGCTCTGCGACCAGACCTTCGGTCGCCTGATAGAGCGCATCACCGACATCGAGAAGACCGTCAGCGATCCCCTGCAACGCATCCGTCTTTTCGGCGACGCCTATGCGCGCTTCGGCCTCGAAAATCCCGACGAGTACCGGTTGGTCTTCATCGGCAACAACATTCCGGAGTCGGTGCGCAAGGTCGGCCACCGCATGCCGATCGACGATCCGACCCGTCCTGGCGTGGGTGGCGCGCTCGTCTTCAGCCGGCTCGTGGCGATGCTCGCCCAGCTCGAGGTGTCCGGCGTCAAACTGAACTACCCGCCCGATACTTGTGCCGAACTGTGCTGGATGGGCATCCACGGCGTCGTCGCCGCCATGATCATGAAGCCCGAATTTCCCTGGTCGAATCGCGAGATGCTCATCAAGGGCATGCAGGAGATCGTGATCAAGGGAATCCTGCGTTAGCGTCTGGGCCAGACTCGCGGAAAGAGTTCGCAGGTCATCGGAGCACCCGCCGAAAGATCGGGTTTGTGGGGAAACTGGAAAGTGCCGGGTCGCGGGTCGTAGCGCACGTCGTCGCCGGTGTAGCGCAGTGACAGGCCGCGCCGGCGCGCACCGGGCGTGTCGTTGCCTGGGGCGCCGTGGACGATCATGGCGTGGAAAACGAGACAGTCGCCGGGCTCCATCTGCCAGGACCGGATGTCGTAGCTGCCGCGATCGGCATCGATGTTGGGGATCTGCACGAGATCGCTGTCGGTGAACTTCATCTCATGTCCCTTGCGGAACGGCGTCGGACGGTAGTTGACGCCCCAGCGATGGGAACCGGCGATGAATTCGACGGCGCCGTTGCTGAGGTCGATGTCGTCGAGCGCGATCCAGACCGAAGCGATCTGCCAGCCCTTTACCGGCCAGTAGGGCTGGTCCTGGTGCCACGGCGTCGGATGGGCCGTGCCGGGCTCCTTCACGAAAAGCTGGTCGTAGAAGAAATCAGCGCCATCCGAACGCATCAACCTCGCGGCGATGGCAGGGGCGGGCGAGTCGAGCGCGGCGGCGCGGAACTCGGGATCGTGCCGCCACATGTACATGTCGCCGAAGAATTTCCCCGCGCTGCTGCCTTCGGCAAAGTTGGTGGCGTTGGGGCCGGGCGAGGCGAGGTCGCGCTCGATCGCCGCGCGCAGGCGCTCGACCCAGCGCGCGTTGAACTGATCGCGCAGGCAGACGACGCCGTCGCGCTCGTATTGAGCGATGAGGGCGGCGGCGACGTCGCTTTCGCCGATCAAGCGTTGTTCAGGACGTGGACAGCGCGGTTGGCGACGAGGTCCTTGTTCTTCTCGCCATAGGCTTTCATGTGCGCCGAGGCGCCGTGGGCCTTGAGATCGTCCATGGTGTCCCACTTCTCGATCACCACGAAGGTGTCGGCGCCGAACTTGGCAAACGGGCCGCCGTCGGTGTCGACCGTGGCGCCGTACTCGATGCAGCCTTTTTCGGCATGCACGGCCGGCACGTTGGCCTTGAAGTTTTTCAGGATTTCGTCGCGCTTGCCGGGCTTGGCGGTGATGATGGCGATGACGTGGATCATTTGCGTTTCTCCCTGTTGATCTGCAGTCAGGCGGCGCGGCCGCTGCGGAGCAGGCGGCCAGGCAGCTTGTCATTGGCCGCGAAGACATCCTTGTTGTCATGCCGAATGAGCTCACCGTTCACGATCACGGCGTCGATGCCATTGGCCTGCGACACGAGGCG
>CAMDOT010000158.1 GCA_945903635.1 Rhizobium sp. Q54
CGCGGTCGAGGCGATGATCGATCCCGTCCGCGGCCTGCTGCTGGGCGTCTTCTTCTTCTCCGTCGGCATGCATATCGACCTGGGGTTCATCTGGCGGGAACCGCTGCTGGTGGCCGGAGGTTTCCTCGCCATGATGGTGGCGAAGACGATACTGCTCGCCCCGCTTTGCCGCCTGTTCGGCGTGCCGTGGTCGACAAGCATCGAGTCCAGCCTGCTGCTGGCGCCCGGCGGCGAGTTCGCCTTCATCGGCATCGGCCTCGCGACCCAGGTCGGGCTGGTCGACGGCGGCGTGGCGGCAGGCGTTCTCGCGGTGGTGTCGCTGACCATGGCCACCTTGCCTTTTGTTTCCCTGGCCGCCCGGCGCGTCCACGGGCGCCTCGACAAAGAAGCCCCTTCGCGGCCGTCCTCGACCGTGCTGCCGCCGGACGACCGCACCAAGCGTGTCATCGTGGTCGGCCACGGCCGCGTCGGCCAACTGGTCTGCGACCTGCTCGACAAGCACGAAATCGCCTATCTCGCCACCGACAAGGACGTGGCCCTCGTCGAGCGCTGGCGCGGCCTCGGTCGCCCGATCTACTACGGCGACGCCAGCAACCCGATCTACCTGCGGCGCTGCGGCATCGACGAGGCGACCGGCGTCATCGTCACGATCGACACCGCGGTGGTCGACGACGTGGTGCGGGCGGTGCGCGCCCGCCGCCCCGACGTGATGATCGTGGCGCGCGCCCACGATGCCCAGCATGCCCGTCACCTCTACACGCTTCGCGTGACCGACACCGTGCCCGAGACCATCGAGGCGAGCCTGCAGCTGGCCGAGTCGGCGCTGGTCGGCCTCGGCGTGCCGATGGGGCTGGTGATCGCCTCGATCCACGAGCGGCGCGAAACGGTCCGGCAGGAATTGCAGGCCGCGGCCGGCACCGCGAGCCTGCTAACCGAGCAGATCCGCCTGGCCCGCCGGACGGTGCGGCGCGACCGGCCCCCCAAATCGTGAGGCGTGACGTGATGAAGCGTGATGTGGTGAGGCGTGATGTGGTGAGGCCGGCGTGAAGATCATCAGCTGGAATCTGCTGCGCCTCACCGGCGCCGCCGTCGGTGACGTGGCAGCCCTTGTCGAGCGCGAGCGGCCCGAGCTTCTCCTCATGCAGGAAGCGACGGAGCACATCGACGCGCTGCCGGCATTAGCCGGCGGCCATTTCCACCGCCTGCCCTGGCCGGGAAAGATCCACGGCCTCGCCGCCTGGAGCCGCCATCCCATCGCCTCGCCGCGTCCGCTCGCCCTGCCGGCATCGAAGCTGCCCGGAAAGCTGCCGCGCCGCCGGGCGCAGATCCTCCTGGTGAACGGCATCACCTTCGCCAATGTCCATCTCTCGCACGGCCAGCTCCTGAACCGCCGCCAGCTCGCGCGCATTGCCGCCAAGCTGCGCGGCACGCCCTCGGCCATACTGGGCGACTACAACGCGGTCGGGCCGATCCTGGTACCCGGCTTCTTCGACGTCGGCCCCCTCGACACGACACACTTCGCCAGCAACGTCGTGCCGTTCCGCCTCGATCGCTGCCTGGTCCATGGGCTGCGCTGCAGCGCGACCGAGACGCTCGCCGCCGGCCCGTCCGATCATCGGCCGATCGTCGTCCATCTGCACGTCACGGACGCGGCGGCAAAACGCGATCCGCTGCGAGGCACACGCCGCCGCATCGCCAGGATCCGCGCCGCGCTCGTCTGATAAAAGACGCTACAGGTAGGGCTGCAGCAACCGGGCCGCGCCGTTGCGCAGACGGATCGGCAATGGATCCGCATCCAGTTCGGCCACCGTCAGGCGCCGGCAAAGGCCGGTCGCGACCGCGAGCTCCTTCGCAAAGCCTGTGTCGTGCAGTTCGACGTTGAGTTCGAAATTCAGGCGGAAACTGCGGGTGTCCCAGTTGGCGCTGCCGATAAACGACCAGTTGTCGTCGACCGTCATCAGCTTCGAATGCTCGAACGGCGGCGGCAGCAGCCAGACGCGGCACCCCGCCTCGATCAGCGGCCTGAGCGGGATCCGCCGCGCCCAGTCGAGAATCGCATGGTTGCCGCGCTCGGGAATGATCAGGTCGACCTCGATCCCGCGCATGGCGGCGAGACCCAGCGCCATCGTCAACGGCTCCGGCGGCAGGAAGTACGGCGTGACGACGCGAACCGACTTGCGCGCGCAGGATATCGCATGCAGGGCCACGAACTCGATGCGCTCGTTGTCCTCGTCGGGCCCGGAGGTCACCACCCGCGCCGCCACGACGCCCGCCTTGTCGATCTCCGGGAACCAATCCTCATCGGGCAGGTGCTCGCCGGTCGCGAACAGCCAATCGTCGGCAAAGGCGCTGGTGAGCTGTTCGACGACCGGACCCTCGAAGCGGAAATGCGTGTCCCGAACCGCATGCACCGGATGGGCGGCAGCCAGGTTTTCGGCGCCGATGTTGATCCCGCCGGTGAAGCCGACACGGCCGTCGATCACCAGCACCTTGCGGTGATTGCGCAGGTTCACGAAGGGCATGCGCCACGGCAGGTAGGAATGGAGGAAACGCGCGACCGGCACGCCCGCCTCGCTCAGGCTCTGGTGGGTCCCCGACTTGAAGTAGCCGCCGCCAACGCCGTCGATCATCACCTTCACCTGCACGCCGCGGCGATGGGCGGCGATCAGCGCCTGGTGAAACGGCTCACCCGCGGCGTCGGCCCGGAAGATATAGCTTTCGAGGCCGATGCTCTTCTTGGCGCGGCCGATCTCCTCCAGCATGCGGGGATAGGCCTGATCGCCGTTGCGCAAGGGCTCGACGCTGTTGCCGTGCTCGAGCGGCAGGCCGGTCAGCCGGCCGATGGCGAATTCCAGCGGCGCCATCGGATCGTTGGGCGCCATGTCCGCCGACGCCCCCTCGGCGATGACGGGCCTCGAGCGCGCACGCAGCAGCCGCTTGGCGCGACGCTTGACGCGGTTGATGCCCACGATGACGTACAGCAGGCCGCCCAAAAACGGCGACAGCCAGGCGATGCCGATCCACGAGACGGCGGCACCGACGTTGCGCTTGTTGAGCAGGACATGGACGGTCACCGCCGCGGCGATGACCACATGCATGAACGCGGCGGATTCACCGATCAGCCAGAGCAGTTCACCCGTCAGGGTCACGCGATCATGCGACCGCTTTGATCGTCTTCGCCGTGATGTCGATGATCTCGTCGATCTGCGCCTTCTCGATCACCAGCGGCGGCGACATCGCGATGGCGTCGCCCGACTGGCGCACCATCAGGCCGAGGTCGAAGGCCTTGGTGAAGGCCGCGAAGCCGCGCGTGCCGACCGGACCGCTCGGCGCCAGGTCGATGCCGGCGGCGAGGCCCAGATTGCGGATGTCGACGACGTTCGGCAGGCCCTTCAGCGAATGCACGCCCTCTTCCCAGTAGGGCGAGAGCTCAGCCGCCCGCTCGAACAGGTTCTCGTCGCGATAGATGTCGAGCACCGCCGAGGCCGCGGCGCAGGCCAGGGGATGGGCCGAGTAGGTATAGCCATGGAACAGATCGATGGCGCTCTCCGGGCCGTTCATCAGGCCGTCGAACACAGGCTTGCGCACAAAGACGCCGCCCATCGGCACCGTGGCGTTGGAGATGCCCTTGGCCACCGTCATCAGGTCGGGAATGACGCCGAACTTGTCGGCGGCGAAGCCGGTACCGAGACGGCCGAAGCCGGTGATGACCTCGTCGAAGATCAGCAGGATGCCGTGCTTGTCGCAGATCTGGCGCAGGCGCTCGAGGTAGCCCTTGGGCGGCGGCAGGTAGCCGGTCGACCCCGCGCAGGGCTCGACGATGACGGCGGCGATGTTGGAGGCGTCATGCAGGCCGACGATGCCTTCCAGCGCATCGGCGAGTTCCGCGCCGTTCTCGGGCTGGCCCTTGGAGAAGGCGTTGGAGGCGAGATGGGTATGCGGCAGATGATCGACGCCCGGCAGCATCGCGCCGAACCATTTGCGGTTGTTCACCATGCCGCCCACGGAGATGCCGCCGAAGCCCACGCCATGATAGCCGCGCTCGCGGCCGACGAAGCGGGTGCGCGTGCCCTGGCCGTTGGCCCGGTGATAGGCGAGCGCGATCTTGAGCGCGCTGTCGACGGCCTCGGAGCCGGAGTTGCAATAGAAGGCATGGTTCAGGTCGCCCGGCAGCATCGCGGCATGGCGCGCCGCCAGCTCGAACGCCTTGGGATGGCCCATCTGGAACGACGGCGCGTAGTCCATCTCGTCGAGCTGCTTGGCGATCGCCGCCTTGATCTCCTCGCGGCCGTGACCGGCGTTGACGCACCACAGGCCCGCCGTGCCGTCGATGATCTTGCGGCCCTCCGGCGTCCAGTAGTGAACGCCCTTGGCCTTGGCCAGCATCCGCGGGTTCTTCTTGAACTGCCGGTTCGCCGTGAACGGCATGAAGAAGGCTTCGAGATTGTTGGCGGCAGGCGCGGTGTTGGACGACATGGATACCTCGGCGAAACTGTAAATTTACTACGGCTTAGGCTATCACTTGTTCACGTCGACAACCACGCGGCCCCGTATCTCTCCCTTGAGGATTTTTGGGGCCATTGCCATCAGATCCGAAAGGCCGGCCTCGCTCACCGTGCTGTCGAGCCTGTCGAGCGGCAGGTCGGATCCCAGGCGCTGCCAGGCCGCCTCGCGCGGACCCTTGGGCAGCATCACCGAATCGATGCCGTAGACGGCGATGCCGCGCAGGATGAACGGCAGGATCGAGCCGGGAAACGACGGGCCCGCCGCCAGCCCGCACACCGCCGCGGCGCCATTGTATTTCACCTGCGCCAGCGCCTTGGCGAACATCACACCGGAAACGGTGTCGACGAGGCCGGCGAAGCGCTCCGCTAGCAGCGGCCGGTCCGGCGCCTCGACGATCTCCTTGCGATCCATGACGGTCTTGGCGCCGAGCGCCGTGAGATAGGCGCCCTCCTGCGGGCGGCCGGTGGCGGCCACGACGGCGTAGCCGAGCTTGGCCAGGATCGCGACGGCGACCGAGCCGACGCCACCCGCCGCACCAGTCACCAGGATCTCACCCGCCTCGGGCCTGATGCCGTGCTTCTCCAGCGCCATGACGCAGAGCATGGAGGTGTAGCCCGCCGTGCCGATTGCCATGGCGCGCCGGGTCGAGATCGAGGCCGGCAGCTTGACCAGCCAGTCGCCCTTCACGCGCGCTTTGGTGGCATAGCCGCCCCAGTGCAGCTCGCCCACGCGCCAGCCATTGAGCACGACCTTGTCGCCGGCCTTGAAGGCGGGATTGTCCGACGCCTCGACCGTGCCGGCGAAATCGATGCCGCCGACATGCGGCCAGGTCTTCACCAGCCCGCCGCCCGAGGTGAGCACGAGCCCGTCCTTGTAGTTCAGCGTCGAGTACTCGACCGCCACGGTGACATCGCCTGCCGGCAGTCTGTCGACGGCCAGTGTCTCGACGACTCCGCTCACCTTGCGGTCGGCACCTTGGCTCAGAACCAGCGCGCGAAACGACATGCATGCTCCTTTGGATTTGTCACGGGGGACTTGCCGCGGGGGATTTATCGGTGGGTTTTATCAGGGCAATCCAGCCTTGTCGGCGGCCATCTTGGGCGGCGGTTCGCGCTGCGCATCGCCCCGCATTGCCCGCATTGCCCCACCGGCCGCAGGCTCCTACGATCCGCCCCCTTCACCCCACTCAACACGAGGCAACCAATGATCAAGTTCTATTACAATCTGGCGCCCAACCCGACGAAGGTGGCCCTCTGCCTCGAAGAGATGGGCCTTCCCTACGAGCTGGTGCCGGTCGACACGCGCAAGGGCGAGCAGCATGCGGCCGCCTTCCTCGCCGTCAATCCCAACGCCAAGGTCCCTGCCATCGTCGACGGCGACGCCACCGTCTTCGACAGCAATGCGATCCTGCTCTACCTCGCCGAGAAGACCGGGCAGTTCCTGACGGGCGGATCGTCGGGCAAGTCGGAGCTGGCCGCGCGCGGCGAGATGCTGTCGTGGCTGATGTTCGTGGCTTCCGGCATCGGCCCCTATTCGGGCCAGGCCGTGCACTTCCGCAATTTCGCGCCCGAGCCCAAGGACTATGCCGTGAACCGCTACACCTTCGAGGCGCGGCGCCACTGGGACATTCTCGACGCCAAGCTGGGCAAGAGCCGCTTCATGCTGGGCGACGCCTATTCCATCGTCGACATGGCGGTGTGGGGCTGGTCGCGGCTGGTGCCGTTCGTGCTCGGGCCCGAGGCCTTGCCGCAGATGCCGAACCTCAAGCGCCATCTCGAGGAGATCTCCGCGCGCCCGGCCGCCCAGCGCGCGCTTGCCCTGAAGGAGAAGCACAGCTTCAAGGCCGAGATGGACGATACGGCGCGCCTCGCGATGTTCCCCCATCTCGCCAAAAAGGTCGCCTGACAGCGCGTCGATCTGATGCTGCTGTTCTTCTCCTCCCCCGCAACGCCTTCTGAGGCGTTGCGGGGGAGGTGCCCGCGTAGCGGGCGGAGGGGGAAGGCCTCAGCATCGCTGCTTGCCGATTTCAGATCGGAAAATTTCGGATACCCCCTTTGGGGTTTCCCCCCTCCGCCCTGCGGGCACCTCCCCCGAAGCGGGGGAGGAGGAGATTCGACGGGCGGGCGACCGCCATGAAGCCGCCGTTCCTGGCGACTTTCCTCATGCCGCGCCTGCCCTTCTATTATGGCTGGGTCGTGCTGGGCTGCGTCTGCCTCGCGGGTTTCGCGCGGCAGGGTCCGGCGGTCGCGGTGCTGTCGATCTTCGTGGCGCCCATGACCGCCTACTTCGACTGGTCGCGCACCGAGATCGCGGGCGCGGTCTCGCTGGGCGGCGTGCTGGCCGCGGTGATCTCGCCCATCATCGGGCCGATCCTCGACCGACGCGGAGCGCGGCTGGTGCTGTGCCTTGCCGTGCTCGGCACCGGGGTGGCCACCATGTCGCTGTCGCTGGTGACGTCGCTGCTCGCCTTCTACCTGGTGTTCTGCTTTGCCCGCATGGTCTGGGCCGGCCCCTACGACCTCGGCCTCTATGGTGCGCTCAACAACTGGTTCGTCGCGCGCCGGGCGCGGGCCAACTCGATCGCCACGCTGGCGCAGATGGCCGGCCTGGTGGTGCTGCCGATCGTGGCGCAGGTCGCGATGAGCGACGGCGACTGGCGGGACGGCTGGGTGGCCGTGGGCGCCACGGTGCTCGTGATCGGCTTCCTGCCGGTCTGGCTGCTGGTGGTGCGCCGGCCGGAGGATGTCGGCCTCGCGCCGGACCGCATCCCCACCGGCGGCGGTCCGGCCGTGCCGGAACCGCGCTTCAGTCGCGGCCAGGCGATGCGCACGCCCGCCTTCTGGCTGCTCTCCCTCTACACCGTGCTGGTCTTTCCGGTGCAGGCGGGCGTCAGTCTCCATCAGGCGCCGCACCTGATCGAATGCGGACTGACGCCGATCACGGCGGCGGCAGTGATCAGCTTCTTTTCGGCGATGTCGGCCGTGGCGAGCTTCGGCGTCGGCTTCCTGCCGCGTCGCTGGCCGGTGCGCTACGGGCTGATCGTCTCGGCCGTGCTGCTGAGCCTGGGCAGCTTCAGCCTGATCGGCATCGACTCCGCGCGCAACGCGTTCGTCGCCGGTGGCCTGTTCGGCCTCGGCATCGGCGGCGTGCTCACGCTGCTGCCGGTGGCCTGGGCCGACTACTTCGGCCGCGAAAGCTATGGTGCGATCCGCGGTGTGGCGCTGTCGCTGCAGGTGCTGGCGCAGGCCGTGGGTCCGGTATTGTCCGGCGTACTGCGCGATGCCAGCGGGACCTATACGCCGTCGCTTCTGGTGTTCGGCACCCTGGCGGCGCTTGCCATCCTGGCCGCCTTCGCGACGCGACGGCCGCGCGAAGTGGCATGACTCCGGCGCCAGGCGACAACACGCGCTGGGCCATGCTCGGCCTGGTCTTCGCGGTCCGCGCCGGGCTCGGCTTCCAGTTCCAGACCGTGGCGTCGGTGGGCGATCCGCTCGCCGCCGACCTTGGCCTCAGCTACGCCGAACTGGGCACGTTGATCGGTGTCTTCTTCCTGCCCGGGCTCGTGCTGGCGCTCCCCGTCGGATACGCCGGCCGGTACGTGTCCGACAAGCAGCTGGTCGCGCTCGGGCTGGGATCGCTTGCGCTGGGTGCCTGCCTCTGCGCCATGGCCACCGGTTTCGGGGCCATGACGTTCGGTCGTGTGCTGTGTGGTGTAGGCTTCGTCGTCTGCACGATCTTCATGACCAAGATGATCGTCGACTGGTTTGCCGGGAAGGAAATCGCCACCGCGATGGGCATCCTGGTGATGAGCTGGCCGTTCGGCATCGCCATGGGCCAGGTCGGCCATACCTGGCTCGCGGGCACACTCGGCTGGCAATGGGCCTTCGCCGTCGCGGCACTCTACAGCCTCGCCGGTGCCGTGCTCATGCTGGCGGCCTATCGCCCACCTGCGGTGCAGGTCGCACCCGCCACCGCAGCGACCGCCACCGCGATGACGCGCCGCGAATGGCAACTCGTCATCCTCGCCGCCCTGGTTTGGGGCTGCTTCAATGCGGCCTTCATCGTCTACCTGAGCTTCGCCTCGCGGGTTCTGGTGGCGGGCGGCTACGGCACCCTCGAAGCAGCGGCTGTCATCAGCCTGGCGAGCTGGGTGATGATCGCATCGGGCGCGGCCTGCGGACAACTCGCCGACCGCACCGGCAAATCAGACGCCATCCTCTACACCTGCCTGGCCGTGGCCATGCTCTCGCTGGCGCTGCTGCCGCAGACCAGCCTCGCCATTCCGGTCGCCCTCGCCTTCGGACTGGTCGGCATGGCGCCGGCCGGACTCATCATGGCGCTCACCAGCCAGGCGGTGGCGCCGGAGCGTCGCGCGTTCGGCATGGGCGTGTTCTTCAGCATCTTCTTTCTCTTCACGGCGCCCACGCCCACCATCGCGGGCTGGCTCTACGACCTGAGTGGCGATCCGTTCCGGCCCATCCTGCTGGGCATCGTGATGTTCGGGCTGACAATGGTGGCCAACGTCGGCTTCCGGATGGCGCAGCGGCGGACCTGAACGCCCGGACGGCAAACCGCGGCCGTTGACATACGTTTACTATCCTAGTAGGATGAAACCATGAACACGCCGATCCCAAATCATGTCCGGCTAAGAACCCACGTAGCGGCCCGAACTGAAGGAACAGGAGTTTCGATTCTCGACATCCGGCGACTCCCGTATGGACGCGGGGCAGATCGCTTTTCCAAGCAGGATCAATCGCTTATTGCGAGAGTCGTGTCTCACCGATCGGTGCAAGGCGGTGTCTCACTGACTCGCTCCCTCCCCCGCATTCTTGGTCCCTGCATTCTTGGTCGCGGCATCGGCCGCGATCGCGCGGGCGAGTTGCTGGAGCCGCCGGCCGAAGCGCAGGCCTGCTTCGACGTCGGTCATGGCCGAGCGCGTGAACCGCATGGAAAGGCTTCCCAGCACGCGGGCGCGCGCGCCGCTCCCCTGGCGGATCGGCACGGCGATGCCCTGCAGGCGCGAGGGCCGCGGCGACTGGGTGAAGGCATAGCCGTCGCGCCGGGCGCGGGCGAGCACGTCGTCGAGCGCCGCTTCCTGCCGGCGCGTGAGGTTGCCGATGTCGCGCAGGATGCTCTGCCGCTCCTCCTCCGGACAGAAAGCGAGCCAGGCGCGGCCGAGCGCGCTGATCAGCACCGGCCGCCGCGTGTTGAGGGCTGCTTCCTCGAACGACATCGGACTCTCCGGTGCCGTCGAATGGCGGATCGTGATGGCGCCGTAGCTCAGCGTCGCAAGGTAGAGCGGCCAGCCGTGCTCGGCAGTGAACCGGCTCATGTGCGGGATGGCCGCGTCGACCAGATGGTCGACGAAGCGGATCGAGCCCGCGAGACCCAGCACGCGGTCGGTCAGGCGATAGCCCTGCTCGCGCGAGATGCGCGCGGCGTAGCCCAGCGCGATCAGCGTGTGCAACAGCCGCACCACCGTGGGCCGCGGCAGGCCTGTCTCGCGGGTCAGGACGCTTATGGTGGAAGTCCGCCGGCGGCTGAGCGCCTCCAGCAGCGCAAAACTACGGCGGACCGGTTCTATGACGGTCTGGAGGGCCATCGGGCAAGTCTAGTCCGCAATACGGACTTCGTCGACTTTATCCGGGCGCCACCGCCGTGAAGGCGTAGCCTCGACACCACACGAGCCCGAGCTCGGGAGGAAACGAACAATGACCTATCAGTCGATCGACGTGCGCAAGCTCACGCCCACCATCGGTGCCGAGATCTTCGGCGTCGACCTCGGCAAGCCGCTGGGCAACCAGCAGTTCCAGGAGGTGCACGACGCTCTGATGGAGAACCTGGTGATCTTCTTCCGCGACCAGAAGATGACGATCGACCAGCACAAGGACTTCGGCCGCCGCTTCGGACCGCTGCACACCCATCCCAACGCGCCGATCGAGTTCCCGGAGCATCCCGAGATCCTGGTGATCAAGGCCGACGAGAAGTCCAAGCACGTCGCCGGCGAGGAGTGGCACACCGACGTGTCGTGCGACATCGAACCGCCGATGGGCTCGATCCTCTATCTGACGGAAGTGCCGCCCGACGGCGGCGGCGACACGCTGTTCGCCAACATGTACCGCGCCTACGAGACCCTCTCCGAGCCGATCAAGAAGATGCTGACGGGCCTCACCGCGCTGCACGACAGCTCCAAGGCGCACTACTACCGCGTCAAGGCGACGGACCGCGATGACATCAAGTTCCCCAATGCCGAGCATCCCATCGTGCGCACCCATCCGGTGACCGGCAAGCAGGGGCTATACGTCAATCGCGGCTTCACGCTGCGCATCCCCCAGCTCCGCCGCAACGAAAGCGACGCGCTGCTCGAAATGCTCTACCGCCATATCGAGACGCCGGAGTTCCAGTGCCGCTTCAAGTGGCAGCCGAACTCGGTGGCGTTCTGGGACAACCGCTGCGCCCAGCACCATGCAATGTTCGACTATTACCCACACCGCCGTTACGGCCATCGCGTGACGGTCTGCGGCGACAAGCCGTTCCATCGCGCGTAACTGGTGCGAGACGCTTGCCAAGCGGCGGACCTGACCCCAACTGTTGCGGGTCATGTCCGCTCTCCAATTCACCCTGCTGCCCCATCGCAGCGTCATCGCCGTCGGCGGTGACGATCGCGTCGAGTTCCTGCAAGGCCTGATTTCAAACGACACCACCAAGGCGGCTCCTGGTCGTGCCGTCTGGGCGGCCTTGCTGACTCCGCAGGGCCGCTTCCTCAACGACATGTTCGTGGTCGACGGCGGCGACGGCACTCTGCTGCTGGAAACCGAGCGCGAGCGGGCGGCGGCGCTGGCCAAGAAGCTTAATCTCTACAAGCTGCGCTCCAAGGTGACGGTCGAGGATCGAAGTGCCGCCATGGACGTTGCCGTGGTCTTCGGCGCTGGCGCCGAGAAGACGCTGCCCATCGACGGTACGATCGCCTTCGTCGACCCCCGACTGGCCGACCTCGGCGTGCGCGTGCTGGCGCCGACCGGAAAGGCGGCGGCACTGCTCCAGGCACGCGGCCTCGCCGAAGCGTCGCTCGACGACTACGACACGCTTCGCATTTCGCTGGGCGTCCCCGACGGCAGCCGCGACCTGCCGGTGGAAAAGGCGCTGCTGCTCGAAAGCGGCTTCGACGAGTTGAATGGCGTCGACTGGAAGAAGGGTTGCTACATGGGCCAGGAGTTGACGGCCCGCACCAAGTACCGCGGCCTGGTGAGGAAGCGCCTGTTCCCGGTGCGGATCGAGGGCACGTTGCCGGTCTCCGGCACGACGATTGAACTGGACGGTCAAGAAGTAGGCGAACTGCGCTCGGGCGCAGGTGAACGCGCCATCGCCATGTTGCGTCTCGATGCCGCCCGCGGCGGCGGCGCACTGACGGCGGGCGGCGCACGGATCGTGCCGGAATTTCCGGCCTGGATGCGGCTTCCCGAACCCTCGGACCCCTAGCCGCCCCGTCCCGCCGGGCTTAAGGTCTCTCCCGCGCGCAAGTCCGCGAGGAGATCGCCTGTGAAACTGATCAATCCCAATCCCTTCACCACGCGGCCGGAGATCGTCGGGACGTTCGGCGTGGTGACCTCCACCCACTGGCTCGCCACCGCGGTCGGCATGGGCATCCTCGAGCGCGGCGGCAACGCCTTCGATGCCGCCGTCGCCACCGCCTTCACCCTGCAGGTGGTCGAGCCGCATCTCAATGGTCCAGGCGGCGACGTGCCGCTGATCTTCCACGCGGTGAAGAAGGGCAAGACGGAGGTGATCTGCGGCCAGGGCGTGATGCCGGCCAAGGCCTCGATTGCCCACTTCAAGGGCCTCGGCCTCGACCTGATCCCCGGTACCGGCCTGCTGCCGGGCTGCGTGCCCGGCACCTTCGACGCCTACATGCTGATGCTGCGCGACTACGGCACTATGCGCGTGGCCGACGTGCTGGCGCCGGCGATCAGCTACTTCCTGAACGGCCATCCGATGGTCGAGCGCGCCTCGGCCACGATCGCCACGGTGCAGGAGAACTTCCGCGTCAACTGGCCGACCTCCGCCGCGGTCTACCTGCCCAACAACAAGGTGCCGGCGCCGGCCTCGCTGTTCCGCAACACCGCCGTGGGCAACACCTACACCCGCCTCCTGAAGGAAGCCGAGGCGGGCGGCGGTGGCCGCGAGGCCGAAATCGAGCGCGCACGTAAGGCGTGGAGCCAAGGCTTCGTCGCTGAGGCGATCGACCGCTTCTACACGTACCAGGAAATCCTCGACGTCTCGGGCAAGCGCAACAAAGGCCTGCTGCGCGGCGATGACATGGCCAAGTGGGAGGCCACCGTCGAGGCGCCGCTCACCTACGACTACGGCCGCTACACGGTGTGCAAGGCGGGCCCCTGGGCGCAAAGCCCGGTGACGCTGCAGCAGCTGGCGCTACTGAAAGGCTTCAATCTCGACGGCGCCGATCCGACCAGCGCCGACTTCATCCATACCGTCGTCGAGGCGAGCAAGCTGGCCTTCGCCGACCGCGAGGCCTTCTACGGCGATCCCAAGTTCGTCGACGTGCCGATGCAGACCTTGCTGTCGGAGGCTTATAACGCGGACCGCCGCAAGCTGATCGATCCGGCCAAGGCTTCGCTCGAACAGCGGCCGGGCAAGGTCGATGGCTATGGCGGCGTGGTGAAACTCCGCCGCGCCGACGGCTCGCGCGCCGCGGTGGCGGCAAGCGGCGCCGGCGAACCGACGGTCGGCCGCATGGGCCAGATGAGCGGCGACACCGTCCATTTCGACATCGTCGACAAGGACGGCAACATGGTTTCGGCCACGCCCTCGGGCGGCTGGCTGCACGGCTCGCCGGTGGTGCCGGAGCTCGGCTTCCCGGTCGGCACGCGCGGCCAGATCTGCTGGCTCGAGGAAGGCCAGCCGAGTTCGCTCGCACCGGGCAAGCGGCCGCGCACGACGCTCACGCCAACGCTCGCCCATCGCGACGGCGAGCCGTACATGGTCTGGGGCTCACCGGGCGGCGACCAGCAGGAGCAGTGGATCACCCAGCTTTTCCTGCGCCACGTCCATTGCGGCATGAACCTGCAGGAAGGCATCGATGCGCCGGCCTGGCACAGCGAGCACTTCCCCTCCTCGTTCTGGCCGCGCACCGCGCGTCCAGGCGTGCTCGTGCTGGAAGGCCGCATTTCCGCCGAAACGGCCCAGGAATTGCGTCGCCGCGGCCATGAAGTCGAGATCAACGACGACTGGTCGGAAGGCCGCCTCACCGCGGCCACGCGCGACGATCCGTGGCGCAAGGCCGCGGCCAACGCGCGCGGCATGCAGGGCTATGCCGCCGGACGATAGAGAATGACGTCTCAAACAGGACCGCGGGCCTCCAGGCCCGCCTCCTTCGCGACCAGCCTTGAGCGGGCCTGGAGGCTCGCGGTCCGATGACGATCGGCATCGAACGGAGTCTGGCGGCCGAACGCACATGAGCGAAGAGCTGCGTGATCCACCGCTTCTCGAACTGAAGGCCCTGGCCGTCGACTTCGCGACCGACGACGGCACCGTCTATGCCGTCGACGGCATCGATCTCGCACTCGCCCGCGGTCGCACGCTCGGGCTGGTGGGCGAGTCGGGCTGCGGCAAGAGCGTGACATCGCTGGCCATCATGGGCCTGCTGCCGCCGGAGAATTCGAAGGTGCGCGGCGAGGTATGGTTCGAGGGCCGCAACCTCCTGACGCTCGATGCCAGCGCGCTGCGCGACCTGCGCGGGGCGCGCCTGGCGATGATCTTCCAGGAGCCGATGACCTCGCTCAACCCGTCCTACACGATCGGCAACCAGATCATCGAGGCGATCCGGCGGCATCAGGGCCTCGACGCCGCGGCGGCCCGCGCCCGCGCCATAGAAGTGCTGAAGCTGGTGCGCATCCCGAGCCCCGAGAAGCGGGTCGACGACTATCCGCACAAGCTTTCCGGCGGCATGCGCCAGCGCGCCATGATCGCCATGGCGCTGGCCTGCGGGCCGCAGCTCCTGATCGCCGACGAGCCGACGACGGCGCTCGACGTCACCATCCAGGCGCAGATCCTCGACCTGATGCGGGGCCTGCGCCGCGACACGGGTGCCGCCATCGTGCTGATCACCCACGATCTCGGCGTGGTGGCCGAGATGGCCGACGACGTCGCGGTCATGTACGCGGGCCAGATCGTCGAACGTGCGTCCGTGCGCGACCTCTTCGCCCGGCCCGAGCATCCCTACACCGTGGGCCTGCTGGGCTCGATCCCGCGGCTCGACGAGAAACGCGAGCGCCTGCCCTCGATCGAAGGCCGCGTGCCCGACATGACCCGGCCGCCCGCGGGCTGCCGCTTCGCCGCGCGCTGTCCCTTCGTCGAGCCGGACTGCCGCACGACCGCGCCGGTGCTGGTCGAAGTGGCGCCGGGCCATCTCACGCGCTGCCGCCGCGCACCGCTGTCGCAGGTGGCGGCATGAGC
>CAMDOT010000159.1 GCA_945903635.1 Rhizobium sp. Q54
CTGCGGCTCTCCCCCTCCGGCCCTTCGGGCCACCTCCCCCGTCTGACGGGGGAGGAGAATTGAGGGTTATCTCCCCTTCATCGGCAGGCCGCCGAGATGGGTGCCGGCGTCGACGATCAGGAATTCGCCGGTGATGTTGCTGGCGCTGGTCAGGAAGAAGATCACGGCTTCCGCCATCTGCTCCGGCGTGCCGGCCTGGCGGAGCGGTGTCGTTTCCTCCTGGGCATCGCGCAGCTTCTCGTAGTTCTCCTGGCCGAGCGCGCCCAGCAGCCAGCGCGTCTGGATGAAGCCCGGGCACACGGTGTTCACGCGCACCGCCGGTCCGAACCAGCGTGCCAGCGAGAGCGTCAGCGTGTTGAGCGCACCCTTCGAGGCGGCGTAGGGAATCGAGGTGCCGACGCCCATCACGCCGGCGATGCTAGAAATGTTCACGATCGAACCGCGGTCCTGGTTCTCGTCCCACTGCTTCTTCATCGTCGGATAGACGGCGCGGCTCATCATGTAGGGGCCGGTGACGTTGACGCGCAGGATGCGGTCGAAGTCTTCGGGCGTCACGCCCTCGAGATCGCCCTGGCTCTGGAACTTGGTCGTGCCGGCGTTGTTGATCAGGCCGTCGACACGGCCCCACTTCGCCATGGTCTCGGCCGCGAGCTTGCGGCAGTCGGCGTCCTGGCCCATGTCGGCCTGCACGAGGATGGCGTCGACGCCCTTGGCCTTCACGGCAGCGTAGGTCTCGTCCGCTTCCTTCTTGCTCTTGGTGTAATTGATGGCGACATTCCAGCCGCGCCCCGCGAGGTCGACCGCGCACGCGGCACCCAGCCCCGTGGCCGAGCCCGTCACGATTGCCACCTTGTTCGATTTCGCCGCCGTTGCTTTTGCCATTCCCGTTTTCTCCCGATATCTCACGCGCCGCACCCTTCATAGGCTAGGATAGCACCCCATGGCAGACCTGTTTTCGCTGAAGAACCGCGTGGTGTTGCTGACCGGCGCCTCGCGCGGCCTGGGCCGCGACATGGCCCTCACCCTGGCCGGCGCCGGCGCCACCGTGCTCTGCGCCGGCCGCAGCGTGAAAGAGCTCGAGGCCACGGCCCGGGCCATCACCAAGAAGGGTGGCAAGGCGCATGTCGTGCCGATCGACATCACCGACGAGGAGGCCGTGTGCGCCCAGGTGCGGGCGATCATCGCCGCGCACCGGCGCATCGACGTGCTGGTGAACAATGCCGGCGTCATCCACCGCCAGGACATCGTCGACACCGCGACCGCCGATTTCCGCAAGGTGATCGAGACCGACCTGATCGGCCAGTTCGTGCTGTCGCGCGAGGTCGGGCGGCACATGCTGGCGCGCCAGTACGGGCGCATCGTCAACATCTCCTCGGTGCTGGCCGTCCTCGGCCGCGCCTCGGTGGCGGGCTATGTCTCGGCCAAGCACGGGTTGACGGGACTCACCAAGAATCTCGCGACCGAATTCGGCCCGCACGTCACCGCCAATGCGATCGCGCCGGGCTACATCCGCACCGAACTCAATGTGCCGCTGCAGAAGAACAAGGAGTTCAACGCCCTGCTCGAGCAGCGCACGGCCTCGCAACGCTGGGGCAAGCCGGACGACCTGCGCGGCGCCCTGCTCCTGCTCGCCTCCGATGCCGGCGCCTACATCACCGGCCATACGCTGGTGATCGACGGCGGCATGTCGACGATCCTGGCTTGAGGGAGAGGGCTTGAGCATGTCGGGCGTTCCCCGCTGGGCAATCCTGCTGCTGGGTGCGGGCCTGATCCTGTTCGGCATTGCGGCGTCGCTGGGCTGGATCCGCGATCCCACGCTCGCCAAGGCGGACTATATCGGCACGACCGACGTGTCGGCCGAGGAGGCCAAGCTCTATCGCGCCGTGCCGTTCGAATGGCGGATCACCAGCGCCGCCGGCTCGTTCAAGGGCGACGACAAGGCTTTTATCCGCATCGATACGTCGGGCGAGCGCACGGTGATGTGCGGCTGGATCCGTCTAGACAAGGCCGGCGCCTCGATCCGCGCCACGCGCTGGCTGAGCGAAGCGCGCCTCGCCGTCGGCGACCTCAAGGTGACCGCACTGTTCATCGCCCCGGTCGACAAGCCGCCGGGCGACGGCCTCAACGCCGGCTGCCTGCGCCTCGACGACGGCGTGCGGGTCCCGGTGGATGCGGCGATGGTGCTCGAAGGACAGCCGGTGCGGGAGTAGTGCACGTCGTCGCCCCCTCACCTAACCTCTCCCCCTAGCGAGGGAGAGGAACATGAGGGTGAACCCGATCACGAATGCAGAGAATCAGTCGATGCCTTTGCGGCCGTGTTTCAGCAAGGCCGGTCGCGCGCTCAGATGCTCCACGATATCGCTCATTCGCCTCGCTCCCAATGCGGTGAACGAGCCTAAGCCGGCGCCGGGCGGAGAAGCTAAGGGTGCCCTGCGGGTCACCTAGCCTGTCCTTCGGACTATCGCCGCTCCCGAGGCCTTCCGGTTGACGGTTACCTTCCCGTAATTGGGATTGTAGAACATGTGGAGTTCGGTCTGCTTCAGCGGCCGGCACTTGTCGGTTGTGCAGAGGAACACAGGGCGGAAACTGGGATTATTGTATTGGTCCTCCGTCAGGCTGAGTTGCGACCTGTACTCGGCAGGGGTGGGGAATAGCTTGAAGTAGTCGCCCAGCGTCTCGTCTGTCCCGGGGCGCTTGATGGTGCGGTCGAGCGGATAGCGGAGATTCACGGACATAAAGAAGCGACGAAGCTTTGGCGATATCAGGTCAAGATATTGCTTGACCGAATCGAGCGACATCTCAGGAAAGGAAATCGAGTTGTAACCAAAGTCGATGTGGGGAAGGGCGGAAAGCGCAGATGCGCGGTAATTTGGGATGAAGGCGAAATCGAAGCTGTCGGTGTCCTTGAGAATCTCGGCAGGATTATCGCCCGGTGCGTAGACGTAGACGCGGAGATCGGGACAGTGCGAGAGGAGATACGACGCGGAGAAGATCAAGGTTTCCGGCAGGTCGACAATGACATAGGCGCAATTCGGCAAGATCTGCCGCATGTCGAGGGCGAAGCTGCCATAACCGCCGCCGATCTCGACGAACACATGCCGCGCCTCGCGGTCATCGATCAGCCGATGGAAGTTGCAGGCATTCTGTTGGCGCGGGACGGTGATGACGTTAAGGACCAGGTCCTTGTAATTGTAGCCGTACTGAATCTTCTCCATCCCCGGCACCGGATATTCGCGAGCCCACCGGTCGAGCGGGATACCTTCGCCAAGGAACTCGTATCCACTATCCCTGGCGTAGGCGTTGCCGTCCCTCAGAGGGTCCATGAGATAGGACTCCGCTCCCAAGGTCCCGTTGATGACATCGGCGTGGAGCCTTACGCGGCGCAAGTGCTCGGCGGGAAGATCGAAAACATAGGAATGCTGTTGGGTGACGAGCGTCCACGGCCACGCCGGACCAGATGCGCGAAAGTCGGCGTCTCGCTCTCGAACTTGATCGCGAATCGCATTTCTAGATAGATCGAGACGCTCGATGACGTCCCTTCCACTAATGATCGGCAATAGCCACTCCCTCCGCAGTTGGCCGGATGGTGGCGACAATGCGGGGCAAATGCAAACTGCGTGCTCCGCAGGGCTCCATCGGGCGTTCAGCGTTGGCGCGCACCAAAAAAGGAGGCCGCCCCTATCGATATCTCACCACGACAACCTCATGCTTCGAGACGGCTGCTTCGCAGCCTCCTCAGCATGAGGTTGTTGTCGTGGTGACTACGAGGGCTGGGAAAAGAGCCGGTCAGTAGGTGCCGTTGCGGCCGTGCTTCATGAACGCGGGCCGATTGCTGAGGCATTCGTAATAGGCGTCGACGGCGGGGAACGATGGGCGCTGCATCGGCGTCAGGAACCAGCGGTTGACCGACAGGCCGATCGGGATGTCGGCCAGCGTGAAGGCAGGGCCGGCGACGTAGGCCTTGGTCGTCGTGAGCTGGGCGTCGAGGATGCCGACCATGCGCGCCCAGTCCTGCCTAGAGGCCTCGATCTGGCGGGCGTCGCTAAAAGCCGGGTTCTTGCGCGCGAGCGCCATGAAGGCGTAGCGCCAGGCTGAATTGAATTCGGTGGCCTGCCAGTCGATCCATTTCTCGACCTCGGCCCGCGCCCGCGGCTCGGTCGGCAGCAGCGAGAGCGCGCCCTGGCGGCCGGCCAGGTAGCGCAGGATGGTGTTGGATTCCCACACGACGAAATCGCCGTCGACGATCACCGGCACCAGCCCGTTGGGGTTGCGGGCCAGCTCCGGGCCATCGTCGCTGCGATCGTAGGCCAGGCCCAGTTCCTCGCAGGCCCAGAGCACCTTGCGGACGTTGATCGAGCTTGCCTTGCCGATGATGCGCAGCGTCATCCGGTCCCCCTTCTCCTCCCGCCAGCGATACAAGCTCGGCTGGCGAAACGCATCCCCGCATCGACCCGACCGCCCCGCCATGTTAGGCAAAAGGCCGGTTTTTTCGCGGAGGTTCTCTCATGGCGCGACTCGGGTTTGGCGCATTTCTCGCCCCTCATCATCCCATCGGCGAAAATCCGATGCTGCAGTTCCGGCGCGACATCGCCTTCGTAAAACATCTCGACGAGCTGGGGTACGACGAGTTCTGGTGCGGCGAGCATCATTCGTCGGGCTGGGAAATGATCGCCTCGCCCGAGATGTTCCTGGCGGCGGCCGGCGAGCATACCAAGCGCATCAAGCTCGCCACCGGCGTGATCTCGCTGCCCTACCACAACCCGTTCAACGTGGCGCAGCGCATGGTGCAGCTCGACCACATGACCGGCGGCCGCGCCATCTTCGGCTCGGGCCCCGGTGCGCTGCCCTCCGACGCCTATGCCCTCGGCATCGATCCGATGACCCAGCGCGACCGCCAGGACGAAGGCATCGACATCATCCGCCGCCTGTTCCGCGGCGAGCGCGTGACGCAGAAGGGCGAGTGGTACGACCTGCACGACGCCGGCCTGCAGCTCCTGCCGCTGCAGGAAGAGATGCCTTTTGCCGTGGCGTCGCAGATCAGCCCCTCGGGCATGACGCTGGCCGGCAAGTACGGCATCGGCATCATCTCGCTGGGCTCGATGTCGACCGAGGGCCTGACCGCGTTGCCGACGCAGTGGGGATTCGCCGAAACGGCGGCGAAGAAGTACGGCCAGACCGTCGACCGCAAGAACTGGCGCGTGCTGCTCAACTGGCACATCGCCGAGACCCGCGAGAAGGCGCGCGAGGAGGCCAAGCACGGGCTGATGCGCTGGCACAACGAATACATCCACGGCACGCTGCAGCGTCCTGGCTCGCAGCCCTACAAGACCCCGGACGCCGCCGTCGAGGAGATGTCGGGACCCGGATCGGCGGCCGTGATCGGCACGCCGGACGATCTGGTGAAGATGATCAAGGCCGTGGTCGACCAGAGCGGCGGCTTCGGCACCTGCGTCGGCTTCGTGCACGACTGGGCCAATCCGGAAAACACTTTCCGCAGCTGGGACATGGTCGCGCGCTACGTCATTCCCGAGATCAACGGCTACGTCACCAAGCTGCGCGAGTCGGAGAAGTACCTCCAGCAGAACCGCGGCGTGTTCGATCGCGCGGGCCAGGCCATCATGGCCAAGATCATGGAGAACAAGGACGCGGCCGAAGCGCTCAAGGTCACGACCAATCCGCGCGTCAGCGCCGCTGCGGCACAGGTGCCGAAGGGACTGGGCAAGCAGGCGGCGGAGTAGCAGTCTGTAATCGCCTCCCCATTCAAATGGGGAGGTGGCGCCGTCTTACGGCGACGGAGGGGTCAAAAGCGCCCGCAACGCTTCCGTATGCTTCGAACCCATGACCCCTCCGCCTCGCAAGCGAGGCACCTCCCCATTTGAATGGGGAGGGGGATGGCGTCAGACCTCATCCACCCCGAACTCCTTCTGCATTGCCCTCACACCCTCCTGGTGCGGCGTCCACAGGCGGCCGCCGACCAGGCCGCCGTCGACGACGAGGTCGTGGCCGTTGATGAAGCTCGATTCGTCGGAGGCCAGGAACACCGCGGCGTGGGCGATGTCGTCGGTGAGGCCGGCGCGCGGGATCGGCTGGTTCTTGGCCATGCGCGCCTTCATTCCCTCCGCCAGGCTGTCGGCCTTGTCGGGCGGCAGGCCCAGCGCCTTGGCGAAGATGCCGGTGGCGATGCCGCCGGGCGAGATCGAATTCACCCGCACGTTCTTCTCGCCGAGCTGCATGGACACGCACACCGTGAGATGATTCACCGCGGCCTTGGCGGCGCCGTAGACCATCGACGTCGAGTAGCCGGCGCGGCGGGCAGCCACACTGCCGTTGTTGATGATGCTGCCCGAGCCCTGCTTCATCATGACGGGGGCGGCGTGCTTCATGCCCAGCATGACCGAGCGCACGAGCGTCGCCATCGCGGCATCGAAGCCCTCAACCGGCACCGTCTCGATGCCGCCGACCGGCGACGGGCCACCGGCATTGTTGAACAGGCAGTCGAGCCGGCCCCATTTGGAAAGGCAGGCGTCGATCATCGCCTTCACGTCGGCTTCCTGGGTGGCGTCGGCGCGGATGAAGAGGCACTTGTCCTTGCCCAGCTCCGCCTCGAGCGTGCGGCCATGTTCCTCACGGCGACCGGTCGCCACGACCTTGGCGCCTTCCTTCACGAACATCTCGGCGGTGCGGCGCCCGATGCCGCTGGTCGCGCCCGTCACGATGGTGATCTTGCCGTCGAGTCTTCCCATGGATGTTTCCTTCACTTAGCTATCATTTGCCTCCCCCGTCTTATGGGGGAGGTGGCCCGTAGGGCCGGAGGGGGAAAGCCACAGTCGAGGCGTCTGAAAATTTCAGATCTGAAGCATTCAAACGCCGTCTTTGCGGCCTTCCCCCTCCGCCCCCTTCGGGGGCACCTCCCCCGTACAACGGGGGAGGAATCTCGATTTCGAGCATGATACACCAACGCCAACGAGGAGCAGCAGATGATGGTGTTGGGTATCTTAGGCGGTAGCGGCGTGTACGACATGGCGGGACTCAAGAACGCCGAGTGGCGGCGGATCGCGTCGCCGTTCGGCGAGACCTCCGACGAATTCCTGTTCGGCGTGCTCGACGGGCTCGACGTCGTGTTCGTGCCCCGCCACGGCCGCGGCCACCGCCATTCGCCGACGTCGATCAACTACCGGGCCAACATCGATGCGCTGAAGCGCGTCGGCGTCACCGATATTCTTTCACTTTCCGCCTGCGGATCGCTGCGCGAGGATCTGCCGCCCGGGCATTTCGTTGTGGTCGACCAGTTCATCGACCGCACCTTCGCCCGCGAGAAAAGCTTCTTCGGCGAAGGGCTGGTCGCGCACGTCTCGATGGCGCAGCCGACCTGCAACCGGCTGGCCGAGGCGGTGCACGACTGCGCGATCAAGGCGGGCTTTCCCATCAGGTTCGGCGGCACCTACATCGCGATGGAGGGGCCGCAGTTCTCGAGCCTGGCCGAATCGAAGCTCTACCGGAGCTGGGGTTGCGACGTGATCGGCATGACCAACATGCCCGAGGCCAAGCTCGCCCGCGAGGCGGAGATTTGCTACGTGACCGTCGCCATGGTCACCGACTTCGACTGCTGGCATCCCGACCATGGCCACGTGCAGGTCGCCGACATCGTGCGCGTGCTGACCGAGAATGCCGAGAAGGCCAAGGTGCTGGTCGCCATGATGGCGCCGCGTCTGAAGGCCGCGCGGCCCGCACCCTGCCCGGCCGGCTGCGATCACGCGCTGCAGTACGCGCTGATCACCGCGCCCGACGCGCGCTCGCCCGAGATGGTTACCAAGCTCGATGCCGTCGCGGGACGTGTGTTGAGGCAGTAGGCACGCTCGGACCTCTTCGTCTTCTGGACCGCGAGCGTCCCGCTCGCTCATGCTCATAAGCGCGCGGGACGCGCGCGGGCCGGACGAAAGACGGAGGTCAGATTACTGGCGCCAGCCGGTGCGCGACCAGCGAGGCGTAGCGCGCGGCGACGGGCAGGAAGGCGCGGAAGTCGAGGTGGCTCTCGGCGCCGGCGAGGTCGCTCAGGCAGCGCACATTGACGACCGGGATATCGTCGCCCCAACGGCTGGCGACCTGCGCTACCGCACCGCCCTCCATCTCGACGGCGTGCGCCTGGAATGTCGCGTGAAGGCGCCGCCGCGTGTCCTCCGAATTGACGAAGCTGTCGCCGGTCAGGATCGCGCCGAAACGCACAGCCGGGGTGCGACGGCCCGCGCCCACCGTCTCCGGCAGGGGATCCAGCGCGAGGCCCGCCACGGCGTCCCGCAGGCGCGCCAACAGGGCCTCTTCCACGGGATAGCCCGGTGTCGAATCCTGGCCCAGGGAGGGCCGGCTGCCGGGCTGGATGTGGATGAAGCCGTCCTGCTTTTCCACGCCGTAGTCGTGCTGGATGTTGCTGGTGCCGATCACGATGTCGCCGACACCCAGATCAGGATCGAGGCCACCGGCCACGCCGCACAGCATCAGCGCACGGCAGTCGAAGCGGTCGAGCAGCAGGACGGTGGCGACGCCGGCGTTGACCTTGCCCGCCCCTGACTCGACGAATACCGCTTCGCGGCCGGCGATCCGGCCCCGCCAGAACGGCAATCCGCCGATCATGGTCACCTCGGCCGACCGGTCGGAGAGATGCGCCAGTTCCTCCGGCAAAGCCGTTATGACGCCCAGGAGCCTTTTAACCATGGATGAATGGGTTATAAGGTCGCCGCCTCCCACACAACCGGTTCCGTGACCCACACCCTTCCCCCGCTCCTAGACCTTCGCCAGGCCTGTACCGACCTCGCGGAGGCTGCCGCCCTAGAAATCATGCGCATCTATGCCGGCGACCTCGGCGTGCGCGACAAGGCAGACAAGAGCCCGGTGACCGATGCCGACCATGCGGCCGAACTGGTCATCGTGGCGGGCCTGCGCGCGCTCACCCCCGGCCTGCCGGTCGTGGCCGAGGAGGAGATGGCCGCGGGCCATGTGCCCAAGATCGACGGCGGTCCTTTCTGGCTGGTCGACCCGCTCGACGGCACCAAGGAGTTCATCAAGAGGAACGGCGAGTTCACGGTGAACATCGCGCTGATCGAGAACGGCCGGCCGACCCTGGGCATCGTGCTCGCGCCCGCCACCGAAACGCTGTGGCGCGGTGCGGCTGGCCTCGGCGCCGACAAGCGCCAGGGCAGTGGCGCCTTCACCGCCATCTCGACGCGCCCGTGTCCGCCGCAAGGGCTCACGGCGTGTGCGAGCCGCAGCCATGCCATCTACAGCGACCTCGACATCTGGTTCCGCAACAACAACCTCACCGTCGCCGATCGCGTGCAGGCAGGCTCATCGCTGAAATTCTGCCTGATCGCCGAGGGCAAGGCCGACATCTATCCGCGCTTTGGGCCGACCAACGAATGGGACACCGCGGCGGGCCAGGGCGTGCTGGAGGCGGCGGGCGGCGAAGTGGTCACCACCGACGACCGGCCCCTGCTCTACGGCAAGCCGCGCTTTTCCAATCCGCACTTCATCGCCCGCAGCATGGCGGCGCGATGACGGTGGCAGAGCCGACGGCGCAGTCGGTCGCCGAGGCGGCGCGGCTGTTGCGCGACGGCCAGCTCGTCGCCTTCCCGACCGAGACGGTTTATGGCTTGGGCGGCGATGCCACCAACGAGCGCGCTGTTGCGGCGATCTTCGAGGCCAAGGGACGGCCGCAGTTCAATCCGCTGATCAGCCACGTGCTCGATGCCGACGAGGCGCGGAAGTTCGTGCGCTGGAACGACACCGCCGGAAAGCTCGCGGCGCGGTTCTGGCCCGGACCGCTCACGCTGGTGCTGCCGCGCAGCCCCGGTTCGCCGATCGCGCTGCTGGCCACAGCAGGGCTCGACACCGTGGCGATCCGCGCGCCCTCGCATCCCGTGGCACAAGCCTTGATCCGCGCCGCCGGCCGGCCGATCGCGGCACCCTCCGCCAATCGCAGCGGCGCCATCAGCCCGACGCGCGCCGAGCATGTAGCCGAATCGCTGGGCGACCGGGTGCCGCTGATCCTCGACGGCGGGCCCTGCCTGGTCGGAGTCGAATCGACGGTGCTCGATCTCACGAGTGCCATGCCCACCCTGCTGCGTCCCGGCGGCGCCACGCGCGAGGCGATCGAGGCGGTCGTCGGGCCGATCGCCGTGAGCGACGCCCTTCCATCCGGCTCCTCGGCGCGCAAGTCGCCCGGCCAACTCGAAAGCCATTATGCGCCGGCGCGGCCCGTGCGGCTGGGCGCCAGCACCGTCGGCGCAGATGAGGGCCTGTTGGCATTCGGGCCCACAGTGGCGCCTGGCGCGATGCTCACCTACAACCTCAGCCCGTCGGGCGATCTCGGCGAGGCGGCGGCCAACCTGTTTGCCATGATGCGCACGCTCGACCGGCCGGGCATCGGCCGCATCGCGGTCATGCCCATTCCGGAAACGGGCCTCGGCCTTGCGATCAACGACCGTCTGCGCCGTGCCGCGGCGGATGACGGCAAGGACCGCGGACGCTAGATTTCCCGGCCTAGGGAGAACAACAAGACCATGCCCGATACCATCATTGCGCCCGTCATTCCGACCGTCCCGGTGACGCCTGCCATCCTCGACGCGCTGCGCGCCATCGTCGGCGAAAAAGGCCTGATCCTTGACGAGCAGGGCAAGCAGCCCTTCATCACCGACTGGCGCGGCACCAACATCGGCTCCGCCGCCGTCGTGGTCCGCCCGGCCAACACCGAGGAAGTGTCCAAGGTCGTAAAGCTCTGCTTCGACAACGGCATCGCCATCGTGCCGCAGGGCGGCAACACCGGCCTGATGGGTGGCGCCACGCCGTGGCCGACGCACTCGGGCATCCTGCTGTCGCTCGGCCGCATGAACCATGTGATCGAAGTCGATCCGGTCGGCTATTCGATGACCGTCGAGGCCGGCTGCGTGCTGCAGACCCTGCAGGAGACGGCGGCCAGCCATGACCGCTTCTTTCCGCTCAGCCTCGGCGCCCAGGGCTCGTGCATGATCGGTGGCAACCTGTCGACCAATGCCGGCGGCGTTCAGGTGCTGCGCTACGGCAACGCGCGCAACCTGGTGCTGGGCCTGGAGGTCGTGCTGCCCAACGGCGACATCTGGAACGGCCTGCGCTCGCTCAAGAAGGACAATACAGGCTACGACCTGAAGCATCTGTTCATGGGCGCCGAGGGCACGCTCGGCATCATCTGCAAGGCCGTCCTGAAGCTGTGGCCGGCGCCCAAGGACGTGGCCACGGCCTGGCTCGCCATCCGCGATCCGCAGGCCGCGATCGAGATTCTTTCGGAGGCGCATGCCGCGTCCGAGGACAATGTCGGCTCGTGCGAGCTGATGAGCCGCGTCTGTACCGACATGGTGCTGCGCCACATTCCCGGCACGCAGGACCCGCTGAAAGCCGACACGCCGTGGTTCCTGCTGCTCGAATGGACCTCGTCACGCCCCAAGGCCGACGGCGCCGAGGGCATGTCGGACAAGATGGAGCAGTTCCTGGCCGACCAGCTCGAAACAGGCCGCGTGATCGATGCGGTGATCGCCCAGAGCGAAGCACAGGCACGCAACATGTGGGTGATTCGCGAGTCGGTGGCGCCCGCCTCGCGCGCCGAGGGGCCGGGCCTCAGCTACGATATCTCGGTGTCGATCTCGAAGGTGCCGGAGTTCATCGAGCGGGGCCTAAAAGCCGCGCTCGACATCCTGCCCTCGATCCGTCCCTACCCGCTGGGCCATATCGGCGACGGCAACATCCACTTCTCCTTCATGGGACCGAAGGGCATGGACCGCCCGACACTCAGCCAGTATTCGCCCGCCATCACGCGCGCGGTGAACGACCTGGTGACCAGCCTCGACGGCTCGATCTCGGCCGAGCATGGCATCGGCATCGACAAGCTCGACGAGCTGGCGCACTACCGCTCCAAGATCGAACTCGACACGATGCGCTCCCTGAAGCGTGCGCTCGATCCGAAGAACATCATGAACCCCGGGAAAGTTCTTCGGCTGTGAGCGACTTCGTCGAAAAGCTGCGCGTCCTCGTCGGCGACAAGGGCCTGATCACCGACGAAGCCGGCAAGCGCCCCTATCTCACCGACTGGCGCGATGCCTACCTCGGCAAGGCGCTCGCCGTGGTGCGGCCGGCCTCGACCGAGGAGGTGGCCGGTGTCGTAAAGCTGTGCGCGGCCGAGAAAGTCGCCGTCGTCCCCCAGGGCGGCAACACCGGCCTGGTCGGCGGCGGCATCCCGCTCGAGGACGGCCGCGAGATACTGCTGTCGCTCAATCGCATGAACCGCATCCTCGAAATCGATGAAATCGGCTACTCGATGACGGTCGAGGCGGGCGTGATCCTGAAGACCATCCAAGAGACGGCCGCCGCGCATGACCGCCTGTTTCCGCTGAGCCTCGCCGCCGAGGGAAGCTGCACCATCGGCGGCAACCTCTCGACCAACGCCGGCGGCGTGCAGGTGCTGCACTACGGCAACACACGCCATCTCGTGCTCGGCCTCGAAGTCGTGCAGCCCAACGGCGACGTCTGGAACGGCCTGCGCGCGTTGAAGAAAGACAATACCGGCTACGATTTGCGCGATCTCTATCTCGGCGCCGAGGGCACGCTCGGCATCATCACCCGGGCGGTGCTGAAGCTGTGGCCCAAGCCCAAGGACGTGGCGACCGCATGGATCGCCGTGCCCTCGCCGCAGGCCGCCGTCGACCTGCTGAGCGGCGCACACGCCGCCAGCGAGGACAATGTCACCTCCTGCGAGCTGATGGGCCGCCAGGGCATCGATCTCGTGCTCGCCCACATTCCCGGCGCTTCCGATCCGCTGGCCGAGCGCCACGACTGGTACGTGCTGCTGGAATGGTCGTCGACCCGCGCCCGCCGCGAGGGCGCCAACGAAACCGGCCTGCGAGAGAAGATGGAGGGCTACCTGGGCGAAGTGATGGAGCAAGGGCTCGTCCTCGACGCCACCATCGCCCAGAACGAGACCCAGGCGCGCGCTCTCTGGAGCCTGCGCGAGAACCACACCGAGGCCTCCAAGAAGGATGGCCCCTCGATCAAGCACGACATCTCCGTCGCCGTGAGCAAGATCCCGGCCTTCGTGACCGAAGGGCTGGCGGCGATGCGCAAGGCGCTGCCCGAGTGCCGCCCCGTGACCTTCGGCCATGTCGGCGACGGCAACCTCCATTTCAACTGCCAGGCTCCCGAGGGCTGGGACAAGCTGCGCTTCAACGCCCATGCCCCGGCGATCAGCGGCGCGATCTACGATCTCGTCGTGGGCTATGGCGGCTCGATCTCGGCAGAGCATGGCATCGGCCTGATGAAGGTCGATGAGCTCGCCCACTATCGCAGCCAGATCGAGCTCGACGCCATGCGCGCCATCAAGCGCGCGCTCGATCCGCAGAACCTCATGAACCCGGGCAAGATCATCCGCGTTTAGACGCTCAGCGCGGCGGCGGGCCGTCGTCCTTTTTTTCGACGATCTCGTATTGAACGTCGGTCACCTGGCGCGTCTCGCGCTGGTGCGGCGGCTCCGCGGTCGGGGTGCGGCTGAACAGGCCGGCGATCCAGGCCTTGGCCTTGAAGCCCAGGATGGCGATCAGCACGAGCGCCGCCACGCCCGCGATCACCGCGAAACCCAGGACGGCCAGGACCACGAAGCCGATCAGGCCGAGGATCGCCTGCAGCCATACCCGCGCCGGCAGCCGTGCCAGCAGCTCGAGAAACTGCTTGCCGTTCATCCGGCCGTTCACGGGGCCCAGCGCTTCTCGAAGTCCCAGACCTCGGGGAAGCCCATGAGTTCGTGCATGTCGCGATGCTGAGGTGCTGCCACGCCGTTGCTGGTCCCGTTGTCCTTGAGATGCACCCAGGCTTGGCGCATCGCCTCGGCGGCGACGCTGAAGCCCAGGCCGGGATAGATCGCGAGATCGAAGCCCCACTGCTTCAGCCGCGCCACTTCCACCCGCGGCGTCTTGCCGAATTCGACCATGTTGGCGAGCAGCGGCTTGCTCACTTCGCGGCCGATGCGCTCGAGTTCGGCCTCGCTCTCGGGCGACTCGACGAAGATCACGTCGGCGCCCGCCGCCTCGTAGAGAGCGGCCCGGCGCAGCGCCTCGTCGAGGCCATGCGCGGTGCGCGCATCGGTGCGTGCGACGATCATCGTCTCGTCGTGCCGTCGTGCCTCGACCGCAACCTTGATCTTGAGCACCATCTCCTCGGCCGGCACGACCCGGCGGCCGGGCGTATGGCCGCACTTCTTGGGCGTCTCCTGGTCCTCGATCTGGATCGCGGCGACGCCGGCCGCCTCGTAGCCGCGCACCGTGCGGCGGACGTTGAGCAGGCCGCCGTAGCCGGTATCGGCATCGGCGATCAGCGGAGTCGCGGTGATCGAGCAGATCATCTCGGCACGCCCGACCATATCGGAGTATGTCGCGAGACCGGCGTCGGGCAGCCCCAGAAGCGAGGCCGTGGCGCCGTAGCCCGTCATGTAAAGCGCAGGAAAATCCATCTTATCCGCCACGCGGGCGGAGATGCCGTCATAGATCCCGGGGGCCAGGATGAACTCGCCCTTCGCCAGCCGATCGCGCAACACGCGCGCCTTCTCATTGCCCGCCATATCGGACTCCTCGCGCGCGAACTCGAAATCAACTGAGCAAAGAAGGCCGGCGGCCGTTGAGGACGCCGGCCGCCGCCTTGTGGATCATACCGTGACCGGCTGCACAACCAGTGAAAGCGGCGGTCCGTCGAACCAGGCCATGGGAACCGTCATGGGCGCCGCCGTCGGCGGAGCCGTCGGCGGCCTGGCCTTCGGCAGCGTCGGCGGCGCGGTGGGCGGTGCGCTGGTGGGCGCGCTGGCCGGCAATCTCGTGGGCCGGGCGCTCGACAACCAGGAGCGTGCGAGACTTGCCC
>CAMDOT010000160.1 GCA_945903635.1 Rhizobium sp. Q54
CGCGCATCCTGCGCGCTCAAGGTCCCGATCGACTACTGAGTGCCGAATATGCCGGCGATCACGTCTCCGGGATCGTCCGGTCGATCTGCCAGGTGGCGGCGGAGACATCTGGCTCGAGGCTGAGGCGGCCCACGATCTGCTCCAGCGCCGCATCGTTCTGCCGGGCGGCGACGGCCTGCGCCGTCACCGTCACCTTGGTGGTGTCGGGAATGTCCTCGCTGTCGAGGCGGCGCAGGCCGAGACCTGCCTGGGAAAGCGCCTGCAGCAGCAGCGAGCGCATGCGCGCCTCCTCGGCGCCACGGCAGGAGATCTCGACCGTGTAGTGGGTTTCCCCCGTCGACGCCGTGAGCAGGCGGTTGTTCATCATCCGCACCAGCGGCCGCAGCACGAGGTTGGTGCCGATCACGAACGCCGCCGCGAGAATACAAGGCCCGGCATAGCCGGCGCCGGCCAGCGTGCCGACCATGGCCGAGCACCACAGCGTTGCCGCCGTGTTGAGGCCGTGGACATTGATGCCCTCGCGCAGGATGACACCCGCGCCCAGGAAACCGATGCCGGTCACCACCTGGGCGGCGATGCGCGTCGGATCGCCTTGGCCGACAAGATTGGAAAAAACGATGAATCCGGAGGCGCCCAGCGCCACGAGGGCGTTGGTGCGCAGCCCGGCCATCTTCTGCTGCCATTGACGCTCGATGCCGATGGCCGAGCCCATCAGCAAAGCGAGAGCGAGACGCAGGGCCGAATCGCCCAGCGTCGATATGTCGAAAACCATGGCCCCTCGGTGACCGAGGGGCGTTGCGATTTGATGACAGTCCTAGCGGTCAACCGTCGCAGAGGTCAGTGGGAGAGACTTCAGCGCTCCGGGGTGGTGGCCGCACCGACGCCCGCGCCGACCGCGCCGCCGATCAGGGCGCCCGGGAGTACGCCTACGCCCGTTGCCCCACCTATGACCGCGCCCGAGCCGGCACCGATGGCGCCGCCGGTGACCGCGCGCTGGCCCCAGGTATCGCCACAGGCCGCAACGGTGAGAAGGATCGCAAAGGTCGAAGCGAGTTTGATTGCCGACATAAAGGCCTCCAGGGGCGTTATGGGACGGCGAGCACCCTAAAAGACGCAGACGAAGTGTCGTCCGCGCGCCAGAGGCGCCAAGCCATCGTCATTTCAAATCCCGGACGTTCGGGACCTGCCTATAGAACGCGGGGGACGCCCGGACGTTGCCTGCGGCAAAAAGAAGTACGGCAGGCTGCCGAACCATTTTGGCGACCGGAGCGTTCGCCGCCACCGGCACCTCAACAGCCGCAGCTACCTCAGCAGCCACAGCCACCCGCCGCCCCTTCACCGCCGACGGTGACGCCGATGCCGCAGACGCAGCCGCCCATGCCGGTGCCCCAGTCACCCAAATAGGCGCGCCAAATTCACCGAAGGATTGGCGACCCAACCCCGGACGGTCAGGCCGCCGTTGCCGAAGCGACGGCGGCACCGCCGATCGCATGCGTGTCGGCTTCGTCGACTGCCCTGTCGTCCCCAGCAGACTCGTCGCCGATCAGGAGACGCTTCAGCGTGGCCCGACCGCGCGAGACGCGGCTCTTGACGGTGCCGACCGACACACCCGAAAGCTCGGCAATCTGTTGATAGGACCATCCTTCGAGCACCGCGAGGAGCAGGGCTTCGCGCTGACAGACCGCCACATGACGAAAGGCTGCTGTGAATTCGCGCATGATCAGGCCGCTCTCCTGGAGGGGCGCGTGCGACAGCGTGTTCGCGATCGCGTCGTCCATCGGCACGGTCGAGCGCTGGCGGCGCAGGCCGGAGATGAACTCGTTGCGCTGGATGCGGAACAGCCACGCCGCGAAGTTCGTGCCCGGGCGGAAGGAATGCCGGCCGGCCAGCGACTTGACCACGGTTTCCTGGACCAGGTCGTCGGCACGATCGCGGTCGCGGGTCAACGACAGGGCATAGATGCGCAGACGCGGCAGAAGGGTCTTGAGGTCGACGTGGAAGTCGCCGGTCATCGTCTGGGGAATGGACATGTCGTCTTCCGATCTCGCGCAACAAGTGCAGCGATGGAGTGAATGCTGGGTTTGTCATCGGGTGCCGGTGACGCTGGAACGGCGTCGAGCCGCGGCCGCGATCGACCTCAACGCTTCCAAATCGAGGAATGGGGCGCTGCAGATGCTTGAAGAGATCCATCGGGGCCGCCGCCCTGCTGGCGCGGTCGATACCCTGATGTGAACGACGGGGGACCTTCGAGTCGAAGGTCGCGGGGTCGTTCGACGTCTCCCCTATAGAGACAGGTGGTGCCCCAGCGGCCGGTTACAATGGCCGCCGCGGAAAGACTTCCGCCCTGCGTCCGCAGGTGGCGGCAAGCCCCTCGCTCGCTGGACCAAGTGCGCGCTGCTATCGATAGATGGCGAAGCCTAAGCTGGCGGCGACCAGTAATCTCTATCTTTCATTTTCGCATTTTGCCTCTGACAGGATCCAATCCTTGAACCGTTTCACAGCCGCACGTCGAAAGGTCTTTGGGGCGCCCACGAGATAGTAAGCAAATTTCGTTGGCCAGCTTATATCCAGGGGGGTGACCAACCGGCCGGCCTCGATCTCGGAATTGGCGTACACCGTCGAGACGAGTGCCAGACCCTGGCCCGCGACAGCGGCGCGCACCAGCAGATGATCGTCAGCGTAGGCCGGGCCGGCATCCGTCCCGGCGGCTTTGGTTCGAAGCGCCTCGCATAACAAACGCCAGTCCCGGCGTTCGATGTCGTGAATGAGCGGGTACTGAAGGCAATCGCCAAGCGTGGCGATCGGCGGACCTTTCGCCAGCAATTTTGGGCTGGCGACGACGACCAGCTCCGGCGCCATGAGCCAGTGGCTGGTGAGGCCATCCCACCGGCCGAGCCCGTGGCGAATGACAAGGTCGACGGGATCGGCGGCGAGATCGACGACGCGGGTGTCCGTCTCGATGGAGAGCGCGATGTCGGGATAAGCGGCAGCGAAGGCCCCGAGCCGCGGCACCAGCCATAAAGCCGCAAAGGAGGGCACCGTGTTGATCGTGATCCGTTTGCTGTCGTCGCCACCCGAAACTGCCGCGTAGCCCGCCGAGGCCTTGTCCAGCGGTCCTGAGACGGCGCGAAAGAGCTTGGCACCGGACCGGGTCAGTTCAAGGCCCGACCTCGAGCGATCGAGAAGCCGCCGCTGCAGCCGGACCTCCAACTCCTTGATGCGCTGGCTTATGGCGCCGGGGGTCAGGCCGAGCCTATCGGCGGCGCGATCCATGCGCTTAGCGCGGACCACCACGACGAATGTGTGAAGCAAATGAAAGGGGGCGGCCATCGCGAATGCTTTAGCATGGCTAAACTGTCAGTAGCCACTGCTGGCTGTCTTTGCCCGAGCACGGGCCACAGGTTGACGACCGCAACCTCGGGAGCGAAATGACAATGAAAAAAGAAGCCCGGGTGGTCGCCTGGGGCGTGGTCGGTTTGTGCTTTCTGGCGCTCGCGCTTGCCTTCTCCGCTCGCGCAACGCTCGGACTCGTCATGCCGGTGTGGTCGGCCGAACTCGGTTGGACGCGCAGCTTCATATCGGGAACGGCCGCCGTGGCTCTCATCGCCATGGCGGCCATCGCGCCCTTCGCCGGTCGTCTCGTCGACCGTCATGGGCCAAGCGCTGTGATGGCGATTGGCCTGTGCGCCCTCGCAGTCGGGTGCGGCTTGATTGCGATCACCAGCTCGCCGCTCCTGTTCGTGATCGCCTTCGGTGGCCTGTCGGCCTTGGGCTTCGGAATCGTTGCGACGCACGTCGTGTCGACAGGCGTGGCACGCCTGTTCGAGACCAATCGCGGTCTCGCCATTGGAATCGCGACGTCCGGCGCCACGGCTGGTCAGTTCGTTATCGTGCCGTTGATCGCCTGGGTGATGACGACCGTAAGCTGGCGCTGGAGTTACGCCGCGCTCGCGTTGGCGTCTTTGCTGCTGGTACCGCTGCTGCTCGGTGCGATGAGGCGCGGCAAGGATGCAGCATCGCGCAGGGTTGCGGGCGCCAATCAGGCAGCGAGTACTTTTGCCGGCGACCTTGGCTATCTGGTTCGCCGCCCGGTCTTCCATGCCCTGTTCTGGAGTTTCCTGCTGTGCGGCTATACGACCACGGGCATCATTGAAACGCATCTCATCCCGTTCGCCGCCTTCTGCGGGTTCCCGCCATTGTCCAGCGCCACGGCCTATGGCGTGCTGTCGGCTGTCAACCTGGTCGGCATGATCGCAGCCGGATGGCTTGCCGATCGGATCAACAGGCCGCTCCTACTTGGCGCCATTTACCTCATCCGTGCCGCGGCCTTCATCGTGCTTATGAACGTCGGCGCAAGCTACGATACATTGCTGGTATTTGCCGTGATGTTCGGTGTCGTCGACTACGCGACGGTGCCGGTGACCGCGAGCCTGGTTGCGAGCCATCTCGGGATCGGGCGGATGGGGCTGACCATGGGATTGATTTCCGCCGGACACTCCGCGGGCGGTGCGCTCGGCGCGTTCGTTGGCGGCTTTGTTTTCGATAGCACAGCGACATACACCATCGTCTGGTGGAGCGGCGTATGGCTTGCGATCGCGGCCGGTCTCATTGTCCTGCCGCTCAGCGACCGACGCGACGCGGCTCCAGCGTAGTGGGGCACCTAGAGCAAACCTAGGCTAACGACACGCAGCTTCCCGGCATATTCCGGATTTGCCGTCACAGGCTCAGCGGAGGGCGGAAGACAGGCGCGCGGACGGACTTGCTCATATAAACCGTGACGCCGAGCGCGGATTGCTCCTCGCGGTCGATCCGATAGCCAAGCCGGCGGTAGAGCTCGACGTTCTCGGCAAACATCTTGTTGGTATAGAGCCTGATCTCCGTATTGCCCTGCTCCGCCGCGAGACGCTCGGCATGCACCATCAGGAACCGGCCGAGGCCGCGCCCCTGGAAGGCCGGCGCCACCGCCACGTTCTCGACCAGCAGATGATCGGTCCCCGGGATGGTCTCGATCAGCGCCGCCAATTCGTCGCCCAGCCAGGCGAGGTCGATGCGATGCCGCACGACCGCCGCGTCGTAGTCCGCGCCCATGGGCTTGGGCTCGCGGCCGATCACCGGCACCCATTTGGCATAGGCGGCACGTGTCAGCGCTCGCACGGCAGCAGCATCCACCGCCACCGCCTGCCGCAGCTCCGGCATCTCGCTCACCGTCAAACCTCCTAAAGATGGTCGAAGCGGAAACTCGCCGTTTCGGCCTGTTGTCTGTCCGCCGCATTCATATCCTCCGGCAGGCACCGGGTGAGTTCTTCCACCGTGCGACTCTGGCGCAGCGCCTCGAGTGTGCTGGGCAAGGACTCGGAGTGGATCTCCGCAAAGTCGCGCTGCCCACGATCGGCCTGGATCGGAAATGCCAGGCACTCGGTACCGACGCTGAACCTCGCGTCGACACCAGGCTTGTTGCCGCGTGCGTCGAGCCGGAACCATCGCCCTTGATCGCGCAGCCAGACGGCGTTGAGCGCGTGGAGGTACGACCGCTCGCCACCGCCGAGCTTTTGGTAGCACAAACCCGTGGCGATGCCGCAGGCCCGCAGAACGGCCGCCAAAAGGTGCGATTTCGCGAAACAGATGCCGTGGCCATGACGCAGCACATCCGACGCCGACACGCTCACGGCCTGGGTGTCGATGTCCATGGAGTGCGGGTAGCGATCCCGCACGGTGTCATAGGCGACACGCATCGTATCGATGTCATGCGGTCGACGGATTTCGTCGGCCAGCAGCTGGACCATAGGATGAGCGCAGTCGATAGCTGCCGAGGCGGCAAGGAACGGCGCAAACCGTTCGGTAGCGGCATCCGACGCCACGGCTTGCCGCAGCGTCGGCGTCTCGGGCCTCACCGTCAGGCGACGGCGAGGCCTGTCGCCTCGTCGACTCCGGTTTTCAGGTTGATGCACTGCACCGCCGCGCCCGACGCGCCCTTGCCGAGATTGTCGAGCGAGGCCACGGCCAGCACGTTGCCCTCGGCATCGTTGCCGTAGACCGCGAGCTCCATCGTGTTGGTGTCGATCAGCCGGTCGGCGCGCAGGAACCGGTCGCGCTCCAGCCAGGCGCGGTCGGCGAGCGGCCGCACCGGCACGAAGGTCTCGCCGGCATAGTAGTCGCTCAGCACCTGGTGGACGTCCTTGGCTGTCACCTGCTTGGTCGTGATGTCACGCGTGATCGGCACGGTGATCAGCATGCCCTGGGCATAGTGGCCGACCGACGGCACGAACAGCGGCGCGTGCTTGAGGCCGGAATACTTCTTCATCTCCGGCACATGCTTGTGCGTGAGTTCGAGCCCGTAGAGGCCGAACGGCTCGACGCCCGGCTGCTCATGGACGGCGATCAGCTCCTTGCCGCCGCCGGTGTAGCCCGAGACGCCGAACACCGCGGGCGTCGAGTCGGCGCGCACGATGCCGGCGTCGACCAGCGGCCGGATGAGGGCGATCGCGCCGGTCGGGTAGCAGCCCGGGTTGCTGATGCGGTTGGAGTCGAGCAGCTTCTGCCGCTGGTCCTTGGCCAATTCCGGAAAGCCGTAGGTCCAGCCATCGGCGACGCGATGCGCCGTCGAGGCGTCGATCACGACCGTGTCGGAGTCTCCGATCGCCGCCACCAGTTCCTTGGCCGCCGCGTCAGGCAGGCAGAGGACGGTGATGTCGGACGCCCTGGCAATTTCGGCGCGCTTGCCGAGGTCCTTGCGGTCGGCCATCGGCAGCTCGAGCAGCTCGATGTCGGGCCGGTCTTTGAGCCGGTCGAGGATCTGCAGGCCGGTGGTGCCGTGCTGGCCGTCGATGAAAACTTTGGTCTTGTTCGTGGTCATGGTCTTCTTTCTCTCGAATTCAGGGCCTTTAGAAGTTGGCCAACTGGAGAAGAAGGAAAGTGGGAAGCCGCCTGATCCTCTCCAGCGGCTTCACGATACGGCGCGTTTGTTACGCGCGCGCGATCTCGCACCGCTTTTCAAAGCGGCGGCGTCGCGACCGGAGGAGGACGAACGTCTTCATGGTGGGGCCGATATTTCATCGCGGACCCCCGATGTCAAGATGCCGGGAACGCGCTAGGTTCGGAAATTCAGTCTGGAGGCAGCCCATGAGCCAGTCCGCCCACCCCGAAGGCCTGTCGATGCTCGACAAGAGGAAAATCGAGGCCGAGATCCTGAAGGAAGTCTACGAAACGCTGAAGGCCAGCCATGGCGTCGAGGTGGCGAAGGCGACCGTCTCCGAATCGGTGCGGCGTTCGGCCATCGAGCAGGCCCGCCAGTTCGCCGCGGTGGCGCGAGCTTCAGGTGGGGGTGGCACGTCGCTGAAAGCCTTCCAGGACGTGATGCCGCTCTGGACGAAGGGCGGGGCGCTCGAAATCGAGATCAAGGAGCAGACCGACACCACCTTCACCTTCAACGTCGTGCGCTGCCAGTATGCCGAGACTTACAAGGCGATGGGCCTGGGCGAGATCGGTGCCCTGCTATCCTGCAACCGCGACGGCGCCTTCTGCGAGGGCTACGACCCCAAGCTCAAGCTCGAGCGCAGCCAGACCATCATGGGCGGCGCCAGCCACTGCGATTTCAAGTACCGGTACGAGACGTGAGCCGCGCCTACGGCCAGTCGGCGATGAAGCCGCGGGCCTTGTAGGGTTCGATCTTGCGCCACTCCAGCAGCACGCGCTCGCGGAACACCGGTTCGGTGTGCCAGCGCTCGACCGGCGCGCCGTAGGGATTGATCGTCACCAGCATCTTCTCGACCTCGGGCCAGTGGCGCTGCAACGTCATGGGATAGCGGCGCGCGGTGCAGATCTTGCCGAGACAGATCACGCTTCGGATGTTTTCCCGGCCGAACGCCGCGTCGATCACCGGAAGCGAGAACAGCACGTTCTCGCCGGTGTTGGTGGCGCGATGCTCCTCGAGGATCAGCACTTCTGGCATCCCACCCACTACCATCGCCTGCTTGATGATCTCGCATTCGGTGCGGGTATCGCCCGGCGTCATGCCGCCGCTCACGATGGCATGGCGGAAGAAGCCGCGGCGCCAGAGACCGAGGGCTGTATCGACCGTTTCGCCGACACCGCGGCGCGTGCCGAACACGAACAGGAGGTCGGCCGGCCGGAGCGGCGTGGAAATCAGATGTTCCGCATTGATCCGGGCGATTTCCTGATCGCTCGGCAGAGCGCTCAATTCAGGAACTCGGCGATCACCAGGTGATTGTCCTTGGCCGGCCAGGTCCGGGCCGCGATCGTCTCGTTGTTGAGCACCGCCATCACCGTGCGCGGCTGGGCGTCGAAGGCGAGCTTGCCCGAGGAGGCGCCGGGCACGCCGTCGTTGATGCCGGGCGGCACCTTGCCGTCGAGCGAGAACTTGTCGCGGCCGACGCCGAAATAGCCGCGCGGCCGGCTCATGGTGACGATCGCGCCCGCGCCCTCGTCGCCCTTGCCGAACTGCGCCGGCCTGAGATGAACCACGTCGCTCGAGCGCAGGAAAGGCGAGCGGTAGGTGTGGGTCACCGGCTGCGCCGACATGCGCAGCACGAATTCGTAGTTCATGTCGGAGCGCCCAACGTAGGGTCCCCACATGCCGTCCTCGCCGGTGATCTTGCGATGAACCGCCACGGAGCTCTTGCGGTCGCCGGTCTTGGCGTCGACCTCGAAGATCTCGACCTCGGCGCCCGCCACCGCGAGGTTGGTGTAGGTGCCCTCGGCGATGCCGGTGACCTTGCCGTTCAGCACCGGCAGCGGCTCCTGGGCGATGAACATGCTGGCCGGCGGCTTGCCCGCGATGTGCTCGTACATGGCAGCGAAAGCAAGCTTGTGGAACGCCACCTCGCGATGATCGAGCCCATCGAGGGTCACATTCTTGGCGCCGCGCAATTCCGCTGCATCGAAACCGACGCCGGTCGGCTTGCCGGGCGCGCCGACGAAGCGCCCGTCGGGCTGGGCGTACTTGTCGTTCTTGTCGGAGCGGATCGCCATCATCTCGACGCCGGGAATACGGTCGTCCGATCCCGAATTGAGACCTTTTAGGAATGGGAAGGCGCCGTTGAACTCGCTGCCGGGCAGCAGCGTGTCGGAGATCACGATGCCCTTGTTCGGCGTGCCGCACAGCACGGCGTGGCTCACGAACTCCGCACCGCCGCCGTTCTTCAAGTAGTTGCGCACCGTGTTGCCGCCGCGCGACGAGGCCACGAGCGCCACCCGCCGGCGGCGCGTGGCGGCGCGGACCTGGGTCACGAAGGCCGCCAGCTCCTTCATCTGGTCGTCGGTCGACGACCTGAACGGCTGCGGCTTGGAGTCGTCGCTGCGCGCGCTGGGATAGGCGAAGTCGATGGCGAAGAGCTGGTTGCGGCGATAGCCGTTGGCCTCGAAGCGCCAGATATTGTTGATCCAAAGAGCGCTCGAATCGCCGTTGCCGTGCACGAACACGACGGGCGGCAGCCCTTGCTCGGCCGGCGGCGACCGGCGTGGACCTGTCGGCGCCGGGGAAGATGGCGGGGACGGCTGTTGCTGCCCGAAGGCAAGCGCCGGCCACAGTGCCGCGGCACCGCCGAGCAAAGCGCGTCGTCCAGGCCCCAAGCCTCTGATTTTGTCCCCCCCTGACATCGGCGCATGTTGGCAAATACCGGACGTCGACGCTACGCTTCCCGTATGTCCATTTGTTACATCGATAGTGCAGTCGGCCGGCTGGCGCTCGAAGCCGATGACGATTGCGTGACCTCGGTGCGCTGGGCGAGCGCGGAGGAGCGGGCACGCTCGACAGCGCCAAACCCGGTCCTGAAGGAAGCGATCCGCCAGCTCGATCGATACTTCAACCGCAAGCTCCGCCGTTTCGACCTGCCGCTCGCCGCCCGCGGCACCGACCATCAGAAGCGGGTCTGGGCGATGATGCGCGAGATCCCGTTCGGCGAGACTGCGACCTATGGCGGCATGGCGATGGCACTGGGCTCGGGACCGCGCGCCGTCGGCATGGCCTGCGGACGCAATCCCATTCCCATCATCGTGCCTTGCCATCGCGTACTGGGCGCCGGCGGCAAAGAAGGCGGCTTCTCCGGCGGGCGCGGCCTGCCGACCAAGCGCCAGCTTCTGGCGATCGAGGGCGTCGTTCTTCTCTGAACCGGTCTGTCGTTGCGTCGCCACGGAGGCCCGGCTACGGAGAGCGCATGCGCGTCCTGATCACCCGACCCGAACGCGAGGCGACAGCGCTGGCCACAGCGTTGATCGAACGCGGCCATGTGCCAGTCATCGCGCCGCTGTTCCGGCTGGAAATTCTGCGCCCGCCCCCGCCGTTCGCGCAGGCGCTCGCATCGTGCCAGGCCGTGCTGCTGACCAGCGCCAACGGCGCGCGGGCGCTGGCCGAAGCAAGCGAACAGCGCGGCAAGCCGATCCTCGCGGTCGGCGACACCACCGCCTCGACGGCGGAGGGCCTGGGATTCGCCGCCGTCATCTCGGCGGCGGGCGACGGTGCGGCGCTGGCAGAGCAGGTGCGCCGCCGCCTCGATCCCAAGAAGGGATCGCTGGTCCATGTCTCGGGCGTCGAAGTCGCCCTCGACCTCTCCGACACACTCGCGCCCGACGGTTTCGAGGTGCATCGCTTCATGCTCTACGACGCCCGCGAGGAAAGCGCGCTGCCGGAATCGGCGCGGGCAGCCGTGGCCGCGCGCGCACTCGATGTCGCGACGTTTTTTTCGCCGCGTGCGGCCGCCACCTTTGCCAGGCTGGTCGGCGATGCCGGTTTGGCGAGCGCCCTGCGGGACGTTACCGCCATTGCCATCAGCCCTGCTGCCCTGGAACCCCTGGCGGCGTTGCCCTTCAAGGCAACCGTGGCAGCGGCGCGGCCCACCCGCCAAGCCGTACTGGATGAGATCGACCGGCTGGCCGAAGCCGGCGTACAAGTAGCGCCGATAATGGGAGCGCAGACAATGAGCGACACGCCTTCTCCTGCGTCCACGCCCTCGCCCACCCGCGAGGTGTCGCCTCCCCCCGCGTCACCTACTCAGGTCACGGTCCGGCGCGGCCTCGGCGTGTTCGGCGCCTTCATCACCGGCATCGTCGCCGCCGTGATCGTGCTGGCGGGCGCGATGATCTCGCTGCCGTTCTGGCCCGAGGAAATCCGCGCGATGTGGCGGGGCCAGGGCGTCGTGACCGCCCCGACACCGGCGATCGATCTGCAGGCTGTACGCGCCGATGCCGCCGCCGTGGCCAATACGGCGGTCGAGGCGGCCCGGCGCGATCTCATGGCGCGCATCGACGATCTCGAGAAGCGACTGCGGGCGACTTCCGCAGCAGTGGCCGAACGTCCGGCACCAGCACCGGATCCCGCCATCGCCGAGCTGCGCGGCAAGATCACGGCCCTGGAGAGCCGGGCCGCCGCGGCAGCTGCGCCCGCGCCACCGGCTGCCACATCAACGGCCCCCGCCCCGGCAACGGCAGCGCCTCCCGCAGCGACCGGCGGCGACACCGAAAAGGATCTCGCCGCCCTTCGTCTCGAGATCGCGACGCTCCGCGCCGCGCTGCAGACACTCGACCAGGCGATGGTCGGACAGAAGGACGAGACGACCCGCCAGCGCGAGCAGGCCAAGACGCTGGCCGAGGCCATCGAGAAGGCACGCACCGAGGCGAGCGCGGTGGGCGCCGGCGAAAAGAAGGCGCTGGGCGCCGCGCGCGCCTCGGCGGTGGTCGGCGTTGCCGCGCGCCTGAGCTCGGCCATCGAGTCGGGCCTGCCCTTCTCCCAGGAACTCGGCTTGCTGGCCCCACTGTCGCAAGGCGACGCCAAGTTGGGCGAGATCACCGCCGCCCTGCAGCCCTATGCGCAGGCCGGTGTCGCCTCGCGCGCGACGCTGGCGGCAGGTTTCCCGGCCGTCGCCAAGGCGGCACTGGCCGACGACCTCGCCGATGATTCGTTCGGCGAGCGTGTCCTGGGCAAGATCAAGAGCATCGTCTCGCTGCGCCGGGTCGGCGCCGACGTGCCGGGCGACGCCGTCGACGCCAAGCTCGCGCGCGCCGAGGCGGCCCTCGAAGGCGGCGACGTCGCCAAGGCGGTCGATCTCGTGAAGTCGCTGCCGCCGCAGACGGCCAAGGCGACCTCGGCGTGGCTCGCCCGCGCGGAAGCCCATCTGGCGGCCAAGCGGGCCGTCGACCAGCTGGCGACCTACGCCGTCACCCTGCTCGGCGCCGCACGGTAGCCGGCGATGACCACGCTGCGCATCCTGATCTGGTTCGTCATTGCCGCCGCCGCGATGCTGGGCGCGGTGTGGCTGGCCGAACGGCCGGGCACGCTCACCGCCGAATGGCAGGGCTGGCGGCTCGACACCAATGTCGGCGTGGTGGTGATCGTCATCGTCGTGCTGATCCTGCTCGGCGTCGCGGCCTGGCTGCTGTGGCGATGGATCTCGGGCGCGCCGGGCGCGCTGCTCGAAGGCTGGGGCGAGAGCCGGCGCCAGCGCGGCTACCGCGAACTGACCCAGGGGCTGGCCGCGGTCGCCGCCGGCGATGGCGCCGAAGCACAGAAGCACGCACGCAAGGCCGAGCAGCTCCTGGCCGAACCGGCCCTCACGCTGTTGCTGTCGGCGCAGGCGGCCCAGCTTACGGGCGATCGCGACGGCGCCCGGCGGGCCTTCGACGCCATGCTAAAAGACCAGCAGATGGCCTTCCTCGGCCTGCGCGGGTTGATCGGCCAGTCGCTGCGCGACGGCGACCAGCTGACGGCGCTGGGCTATGCCGAGCGCGCCTTCGCGCTCCGGCCGCAGACACCGTGGGTCGTGCATTCGCTGTTCGACATGCAGGCCCAGGCCGGTCACTGGAAGGCGGCCCAGGACACGCTCGACGCGGGCATGCGCCGCAAGGTCGTCACCGCCGACAAGGGCCGCGCGCTAAAAGCGCTGTTGCTGGTCGAGCGCAGCCGCGAGTCCGAGCGCGCCGGTCGCGACACCGACGCCCAGGCGCTGGCGCGCGAGGCTTTTGGCCTGGCGCCCGAACGGATCGTGGCGACTGGCCGCCTGGCCGAACTGCAGATCAAGGCAGGCGATTCCAAGCGCGCGGCCAAGACGCTGGAGCGCGGCTGGGCCGTGGCGCCGCACCCCGACCTGGCGGACCTCTATCTCAAGGCCTCGGGCGAGTCCGATCCCCTGAAGCGTGTCGGCATCATGCGCCGGCTGGCAGGCTGCAACCCCGACGACATCGAAAGCCACCTGGCGCTGGCCAAGGCCTCGCTCGACGCCGGCCTGTGGGGCGAGGCGCGGCGCCAGCTCGAGACAGCGGGCGGCACTTCGCCGCCGGTCCGCATCTGCCGCCTGATGGCCGAGGTCGAGGAACGCGCCAACGTCGACCCGGCCAAGGTGCATGAGTGGTTGGCCCGCGCCGCCGTGGCGCCGGCCGATCGCTCGTGGTCCTGCACCGCCTGCGGCGCCCACCACGAGACCTGGCGTACGGTCTGCGAGAGCTGCAGCGCCTTTGGCACGTTGCAGTGGCGCGCGCCCGGCACCTATGGCCAGATCCTGCCGCCCGAAACACGCGCCGAGGTTCAGGGCCTCCTGTCATCCTGAGCGAAGCGAAGGATCTCACGTTGGCGACAAACTCGATCTAACTTCTGCGAGGTCCTTCGCTTCGCTCAGGACGACAAAAAAGAATCACGGGAGAGAACGATGTTCGAGACCACTCTTGCCGGCAGCCTGCCCAAGCCCTCGTGGCTGGCCACGCCCAATGTTCTGTGGGCGCCGTGGACGCTGTCCGGCCAGCCGCTGTTCGACGCCAAGGACGACGCCACGCTGCTCGCCATCCGCCGCCAGGAAGAGGCCGGCCTCGACATCGTGAGCGACGGCGAACAGGCCCGGCAGCATTTCGTGCACGGCTTCCTGGCCGAGGTCGACGGCGTCGACTTCGACAAGAAGGTCCGCATGGGCATCCGCAACAACCGCTACGACGCCGATTGCCCGACGGTCACCGGCCCGCTCAAGCGCCGCAAGTTCGTGCATGAGCGCGAGGCCCGCGTCGCTCGCGCCGCCACCGCGCGCAAGCTCAAGTTCACCCTGCCCGGCCCGATGACGCTGATCGACACGCTGGCCGACGGCTTTTATGGCGACCGCGTAAAGATGGCCTTCGCCTTCGCCGAACTACTGAACCAGGAAGCCAAGGACCTCGAGAGGCTCGGCGTTGACGTGATCCAGTTCGACGAGCCGGCTTTCAACGTCTACCTGAACGAGACGGTCGACTGGGGCGTGCCGGCGCTGGAGAAGGCGGCCGAGGGGCTGAAGTGCACGACCGCCGTGCACATCTGCTACGGCTACGGCATCGAGGCCAACAACAAGTGGAAGGAGACGCTGGGCGAAAGCTGGCGTCAGTACGAGCAGACCTTCCCGGCGCTCGACCGCAGCAAGATCCAGCAGGTCTCGCTCGAATGCCGCGAGAGCCACGTGCCGCCCGAGCTGATGAAGCTCTTGAAGACCAAGACCGTTCTGGTCGGCGCCATCAACGTCGCCTCAGACAGGATCGAGACGCCGGAGGAAGTGGCCGAGACGCTGAAGCTCGCGACCCAATTCGTCGATCCCGAGCGCATCCAGGCCTGCACCAACTGCGGCATGGCGCCGATGACGCTGGGCGTCGCCTACGGCAAGCTGCGCGCCCTGGCTGAAGGCGCTGCCCTGGCCCGCAAGGCGATCTGACTTTCCCGTCGTCCCGAGCGTAGCCGAGGGACCTCCTCTC
>CAMDOT010000161.1 GCA_945903635.1 Rhizobium sp. Q54
CGCTCATGCTCAAGAGCGGGCCTGGAGGCCCGCGGTCCGGAAGAGCAAGAAACGGAGTCCGAAGCTCCAGCCGCCTACGGCGCTGCCTTCTTAAAAACCTGACGGGCCCAGGCGCAGGCTTCGGTCATCGCGGAGTCGGCGCCGGCGACGAGGCCCACCCAGAACAGGAAGCCGTGGTTCATGCCGGGGCGCCGTGTGATCTCGGTGGGCACGCCGGCCGCTCTCAGGCGCTCTCCGTAGAGTTCGGCCTCGTCACGCAGGGGGTCGAACTCGGCGCTCATCACGAAGGCCGGTGGCAAGCCGCTGAGGTCCTGCGCTCGCAGCGGGGAGGCATACGGGTTCTCCGCCTCCACCGGGCTGGTGAGGTAATGCTGCCAGAACCACTCCATGGTGTCGCGGGTCAGGCCGTAGCCGTTGGCGTTCTCGGCGTAGGAGGGCGTGCCCGGCGTGTGATAGTCGGTCACCGGATAGAGCAGCATCTGGCCGCAGAGCGGCGGACCGCCGTCGTCGCGAACGCGCAACGCGGTGACCGCGGCCATGTTACCGCCCGCGCTGTCGCCGGCAACCATGATGCGCGCCGGATCGATGCCGAGGTCGACGGCGTTGGCTGCAGCCCAGCTGGTCGCCGCCAGGCAGTCGTCCGGACCCTTGGGAAACTTGTGCTCGGGGGCGAGCCGGTAATCGACCGACACCACCACGCAGCCGATGCCCGCCGCCAGGTTGCGGCACATGCCGTCGTGCGTATCGAGGCTGCACAGCACGAAGCCGCTGCCGTGGAAGAACATCATCAGGGGAAACGGTCCGGTGCCGGCCGGCGTATAGATGCGAAGCCCGAGGAGCCCGCCCGGGCCGTCGATGCGGCGTTCGAAAACCTTTGCCACCGGTGGAGGCGGCGCCATGAGGGCGATGCGCGCCTCATACTGCCGCCTTGCCTCGGCCACCGGCAGCGTATGCGTAGCGGGCACGCCGGTACCCCGGTCGAGCAACGCCTGGATCTGCGGGTCTACGGGCATGGTCTTTTTCCTCCCATCGAACGACAATGAGAGGCGCGGGCGACGATCACAATGTGCGGTTATCGCTGTCCGAAAACCGGGGGAAATCCATCGACCATCCGGCACCCTATCGAACGGCGGAAGACGACCGGTACATCAGCCGGCTCATGCTCTTCTTCGCCATCGTCTATGTCGTTGAAGGCATCGGTCAGGCGCGCGTCGGGATCATCTACCAGCCGCTTACCTATTATCTGAAGGAGACCGGCTGGACCCCGGTCGAGGTCACAGCCTATTTCGCGATCCTCAATTTCCCGTGGATCATCAAGCCTGTCTTCGGCCTCGTCTCCGATTTCGTGCCGCTTCTGGGCTATCGCCGGAAGAGCTATTTGATCGTCTCGAGCCTTTGTGCCGCCGCCGCCTATGCCTGGATCGCGCGGCTGAGCGAGCCGTCCGAGTTCGCGCTGTTGCTGATGCTCACCTCCTACGCCATGGCCACGGCAAGCACCCTGTGCGGCGCCCTCCTGGCGGAGAATGGCCAGAGCTTCCGCCTCAGCAGCACCTTCGTCAGCCAGCAATGGCTCTGGTTCTATATCGCCATCATGGCGAGTTCGTTTTTGGGCGGTGCGCTGGTCGAGCATCTGCCCGCGCTCCCGGCCTTGCAGGCGGCAGCCGGAATTGCGGCGGTGGCTCCCCTGGCGATGCTCCTGGCAACGCTGTTCCTCCTCAGCGAGAAGAAGGTCGTGGTGAGCCGGCTCGAGATGCGGCTCACGTTTCAAAGCATCGTGTCGTCGCTGAGGTCGGGAAAGCTCTACCTCGTCGCGTTTTTCCTTTTCCTCTATTGCTTCGCGCCCGGGTTCGGCACGCCGCTCTACTATTTCATGACCGACGAACTCAAATTCTCGCAGGCCTACATCGGGATTCTCGGGTCGATCGCATCGGCCGGCTGGATCGCCGGCGCCCTGATCCATCGGTGGCTGCTCCGCAGGATGAATTCGGAGACGCTGTTGTATCTCAGCATCGTGCTCGGAACGCTGTCGGCCGCGTCGTTCCTGCTGCTCAGCGATGAAGTCACCGCGGCGATCGTGAATTTCGCCAACGGCGTTGCCATGATGATCGCCACCATCGCCTCGCTCACGCTTGCCGCGGACTACTGTCCCAGGCGCTCGGAAGGCTTCGCGTTCGCCGGACTCATGTCGGTCACGAACCTCGCGGAAATCTGCTCCAACACCGCCGGCGCCTTCCTCTACGAGCACCTGTTCGACGGTCGGCTTGGGCCGCTCATCGTCGTCTCCGCGGCGGCAACGGCGGCCGCCGCGATCCTCGTCCCATGGCTTCGCTTGCGCTCGGCATAAGAAAAAAACAATATAAATCAATGCGTTAGGCGGGGAAAACTATTGTGGCAAAAATGCAACATTAGTTGGACGGCCGAGTCGCTCTTCGCCACAATAGGATAGGCCGCTGGCCACCCAGTGTTTGTATCGAGGGGGGAGAAGTCTATGGCTTTGAGAATTGGGCGCTGCGCCCCCTCAAGTGTGCGAGCGCTCCTCAAAGCGACAAGCTTTTCAATCCTGGTGCTGGCCGCCCTGGCCTTTTTCGGAACGGCGGGCGTTCTTTCCCCCGCGAGTGCCCAGGTAAAGGCGCCCGCGAAGTCCAAGCTGAAACCTGCCGCCAAGGCCGATCCGACGGATAACGTTGCCGATCAGCTCAATGCCAAATGGCAGCAGGACAACAGCGCCTTCTCCGGTTTCACGCAGGCAGCCCCCGCCGCGGTGCCGGTCTCGTATGCCACCCCCGCCGTCGCCGGCGATTGGGGTGACCGCCTGGTCTCACGCGCCATGAACTACCTGGGCACGCCCTATCGCTACGGCGGCACCTCGCCGAGCACCGGCTTCGATTGCAGCGGCTTCGTCTACTACCTCTACGGCGCGGTCTTTGGACAACGGATTCCGCGCATGCCGCACGACATGGTGCGTGAGGGCACGCCTGTCGCACGCGGCGATCTCAAGCGGGGAGACCTCGTCCTCTTCGGCTACCGCGGCACCTACACCCACATCGGAATCTATGCCGGCAACGACCACTTCGTTCATGCCACGCATCGCGGTTCGCCCGTCATGGTGACGCACCTGGACTCCGACTACTACCGCCAGCGCTACCTGACGGCGGTGAGGCTTTCCCCTCAGTAACCCCACCTGGGTGCTGGCAAATTGCTGGCACGGTCAGGCCAGGAGCTACTACCTGTAGCGGTCAAATTTAAACTTGCAGGTTCAGCAGGTTCCGTGGTATATTTCTGTCAGGCTGGTGCTACGCATGTGAATGTGGGCGTCGGCCTTTTTCATTCCGGCAAAGACCTGCCCGCAGCCGCCTGCGGGTTCACGCCTCAGAGCGTAGGGTCGCCGCCGCGGGTCCTGACCCGTGGACAGACAAAACAACAAGCCCGCCTTCCCGACGGCCGTCGCGGAGGCAACAACGTCGCCGGTCCACCGGCGCACCGGGCACACTCGACCCGACGGCCGCAACGACCGTACGAAACAACGTCCGCCGCTCGAAGGACGGACAGGTCCGGGCCCAATTCGGGGCCCAACACTCCCTGCGTTCAGGTGGGCCCGTCGGGCCCACCAAAAGATTGAATTTGCTGGCTCTTCGGCGGTTGGAGAGCCTGATTTCGACACCGTGATTTGGGCCCTTTCCCCAAAGTTGGGCCCAGGCCTCGTGTCCGGCCATTCACTTCCGCGCCTTGTAGGCGAGCCAGGCGACGATCGCATCGATGTCGGCGTCGCTCAGATTGTCTTCATCGAAGGCTGGCATTTTCTGCTCAGGCCATGTCCGCACCGACGACGGATTGCGCAGATATTTCTTGAGCACCGCTGGCTGGAAATACTCGACGGGATTCATCGGCCTCGCGAGGTCCGGACCCTGTTCGCCTTCGCCCTCGCCGTTGAAGCGGTGGCAGGCCATGCAGACGGCCACGAAGCGGTCGAGACCACGCCGGATCGGATCGTCGGCGGGCACGTCCGCGGCCACGGCGAGGCCTGGCCAGCGCTTGAAGGGGCTGTCGGTGACCGTGAGGGCGGCGAGATGATAGGCCCAGTACTCGCTGCTGATCTCGCTGCGCGTCCCGCCGCGCCAGACGATGTAGAAAGGCCCGGCGCTTCCCTTCGTCGTGCCCGGGATCGCGGGCCACGGCGCGGCCGGATCCTCGACCGCCAGGAAAGCCTCCGCGCTGGAGGGCGACGTCTGCGTCAGCAGGCCTGCCGGGATGCTGACCGAGAAATTGTCGTAGGCGCGGGCCTGCACATAGTCGTCGTTTCCGATTCTGGCTCCTTTCAGGAGTTCGGACACGGCGATGCCGCGGTAGGTCATGGGCCGGCGGTAGACCGGATCGTAGGCGATGGCGACGCTTTGCAGCCGGGAGTCGGCCAGCAACTCCGTCCGGGAAACGCTCTTGGACGTGCCCCTCTCGGCGATGGTCAGGGACGGCGTCTGGGCCTGGGATTCGCGGGCCTGAAAGCAGGCGAGACCCGCCATCAGGGTGAGCGCCAGCAGGAGCGCCCGCATCACTCAGCCCTTCAGTCGCTGCCCGCCGATCCTGTGTTCCTTCAGGATCTCGGGCCGGAAGGCGAGGCCATGGCCCGGCCGCTCGGGCGGAGACATGGTGCCGTTCTTCGACGGCAGCACCGGCTCGATCCAGAGGTCGTCGTTCCAGGCCATGTATTCGAGGTAGCTGGCGTTGGGGATCGAGGCCATCACGTGGACCATGGTCTCGTGGAAGAGGTGCGGGGCGAGGCGGATGCCCCACGGCTCGGCGGCGGCCGCGATCTTGCGCAGCTCGCTATAACCGCCGCGCATCGGGTCGGGCTGCAGGATCGGCGTGCTGGGATGCTCGAAGAACGGGCGGAGGTCGTTGCGGCCAAAATGGCTCTCGCCGCCCACGATGCGTGTCTTCAAGGCGGCGGCGATGCGGCGGTATCCGGCGAAGTCCTCGGCGATCACCGGCTCTTCCAGCCAGTAGGGATCGAACTCGTCGATGCGATGGCCGGCCTGGATCGCGGTATCGGCGTCCCAGCCCATGTTGACGTCGATCATGATTTCTACGCCGCCACCCATCGCCTCGCGCATCGCCTTCACGTTCTCGACGTCCTCGCGCCACGGCCGGATGTGCGCCACCTGCATCTTGATGGCCGTCAGTCCCTGGGCGGTGAACTCCTTGGCGCGGGCGATCATGCCGTCGCGGCCGAGGCCGCGGAAACAGCCTGAGCCGTAGGCGGGGACTTCGGTCCGCGCCGCGCCCCAGAGCCGGAACAGGGGGAGGGAGGCGCGCTTGCCCACGATGTCCCACAGCGCCATGTCGACGGCGCTCTGCGCGAACACGGTGACGCCCATGCGGCCGAGCCAAAAGTTGCTCTTGTAGAGCGTCTGCCAGATCGCCTCGACCTCGGTCGCGTCGCGGCCGATCACATGGGGTGCAATCAGCTCCTTCACGCAGGCATCGAGCGTGTGCAGCCCGCCGCGCAACGGCATCAGGTAGCTCATGCCGATGAGCCCGCCCTGGGTCTCGATCTCGAGCACGAAGATGTCGCGCTTGGTCTCGATCTTGAGACCAGCCGCCGGCGGCTTGCCGTGCCAGGGCACTTCCAGAAGGGTCGTGCGCAGCTCGGTGATGGTGGTCGTGGTTGTCATGGCTGGGAGTCCTCCGGAATGGCGTTCTTTTCGAGCCCGCAGTTCTGGCATTGCCGGCGCCACCAGAAAGCCAGTTCGTTGCGCGGGAAGGGCAGAAAACGTTCGCGGCAGCGGGGGCAGCGGAACTCGTAATATCCATACGCCGCGATCAGCGTTCCGACGAAGCAGCCACCGGCGATCAGCGCACTGGGCCATGCCCGGAGGCTCACGCCGAAGCCGACGATCATGGCGCACAGCATGAACACCCGCGCCCGGCGATCCTGCCAAGCCTGCTTGTAGCGTGCCGCTTCGGTCATCCCGCTGCCTTTGCCCCGGTCTATCTTTATGGGGGGCGAACACTATGATGCGCGCGCCATGAGCCAGTCCAACCGCATCTATCTCTTCGACACCACCCTGCGAGACGGCGCCCAGACGCAGGGGGTCGATTTCACCGTGGCCGACAAGGTCGCGATCGCGCGCGAGCTCGACCTGCTCGGCATCGATTACATCGAGGGCGGCTGGCCCGGCGCCAACCCGACCGACGACCGCTTCTTCGCCGATCCGCCTGAGTTCAAGAACGCCAAGTTCACGGCCTTCGGCATGACCCGCCGCGCCGGCCGCAGCGCCGCCAACGATCCCGGCCTCGCGGCCATCCTGCAGACCAAGGCGCGCAACGTCTGCATGGTCGGCAAGACCTGGGACTTCCACGTCGACGTGGCGCTGGAAGTCGACCGCGGCGAATACCTGGAGATGATCGGCGATTCGCTGGCCTATGCGAAAACCAGGATGGAAGAAGTGATGTTCGACGCCGAGCATTTCTTCGACGGTTACAAGGCCAACCCCGACTATGCGATGGCCTGCCTCGCCGCCGCCGACAAGGCGGGCGCCCGCTGGCTGGTGCTGTGCGACACCAATGGCGGGACGCTGCCGCACGAGATCGAACGCATCGTGGGGGAGGTGGTGAAAAAGATCCCGGGCGACCGGTTGGGCATCCACACCCACAACGATACCGAGAACGCCGTCGCCAACACGCTGGCCGCCGTGCGTGCCGGCGTGCGCCAGGTTCAGGGCACGATCAACGGTCTCGGCGAGCGCTGCGGCAATGCCAACATGATCGCGCTCATTCCCAACCTCGTGCTCAAGATGGGCTTCGAGACGGGCTTGAAGGAAGGTGCGTTGCAGCGGCTCACGCATCTGTCGCGCCTGCTCGACGACCGGCTGAACGTCGTGCCCAACCGCAGCGCCGCCTACGTCGGCACCCGCGCCTTCGCGCACAAGGGTGGGCTGCACGTCTCGGCGGTCGAGAAGGATCCCAAGACCTACGAGCATGTCGATCCCGAGGTCGTCGGCAACCAGCGCATCATCGTGGTCAGCGACCAGGCCGGCCGCTCCAACATCATGGCGCGCTTCCGCCAGATCGGCCTGGAAGTCGATCCGAAGAATCCGGGCGTCGCGCGGCTGCTGGAAATCGTGAAGGAGCGCGAGGCCGAGGGCTATGCCTACGACGGCGCCGATGCTTCGTTCGAGCTCCTGGCGCGGCACGAGCTTCATACCGTGCCCGACTACTTCGCCCTGCAGAGCTTCCGCGTGCTGTCCGAGCGGCGGGTCAACGCGCGCGGCCAGCTCATCACCATGTCGGAGGCCACGGTGAAGCTCGACGTCGCCGGCCGGCGGGCGATGGAAGTGGGCGAGGGCAACGGCCCCGTGAATGCGCTGGATGCTGCGCTGCGAAAGGCGCTGCTGCCGGTCTATCCGGAGCTTGAGGACATGCGGCTGGTCGACTTCAAGGTGAGGATCCTCGATTCGGCCGGCGGCACGGCTGCAACCACCCGCGTCATGATCGAGAGCGCCGATGCCAAGGGCCGGCGCTGGAGTACCATCGGTGTGTCGCCCAACATCGTCGATGCGTCCTACAACGCCCTCTACGACGCCATCACCTACAAGCTGTTCCGTGACGGCGCCCAACCAGCTCAGCGGGCCTAACAAGAAGAACCGCGCAGCGGGTTTACCTAGCAGCCATGCCGGTGCCACCGGTTGACCTTCCGGAGGGCGGGGCAGACCATATCTGGCGTGCGAGACGGAGAGCATCTGGATACCCAGAACCCGCCCATCGCGGCGGCCGTTTCCCGGCGGCCGCGGCTGTCCGGTCGCGTGCTCGCCCGTACCTTCATGTGGCTGCTGCCGCTGTTCGTCCTGGCCGTGACGCTGTTCATCTGGCTGTCGTCCGGGCGCTACATCGCGACCGACAACGCCTATGTGAAGGGCGACCGCGCCCAGATCGCCACCGAGCTCAGCGGCATCATCGTCGAGGTGCCGGTGAAGGAGAACCAGGCGGTGTCGCGCGGCCAGCTCCTGTTCAAGCTCGACGACCAGTCCTATCGCCTGATGCTCATAAGGCTCGAGGCCGAGATCGAGACGACGCGCGCCGAAATCCGCGGCCTGCGCGCGCAGTGGCGCGTCAAACGCGAGGAGATCAAGGCGGCGCTCAGCCAGCAGACCTATGCCGAGGCCGAGTTCGAGCGGCAGTCCGGGCTTGCCGAAAAGAAGATCGCCTCGACCCAGAAACTCGAAGAGGTGCGCCTCGCGCTCGACGTGGCGCGCCAGCGCATCTCGGCGGCGGAGGAGGATCTCACCCGCATCGAGGCGGCGCTGGCCGGCGACCGCAGGATCCGCACCGACGATCATCCCAAGGTGAAGCAGATGATGGCGGCGCGCGACGAGGCGCTGCTGCAGCTTCGCCGCACCACCATCGAATCGCCGCTCGACGGCATCGTCGCCAAGCGGCCCGTGCCGGGCAGCTACGCTACCGCCGGTGTGCCGGTGATGGTCGTCGTGGCCGACACCGACCTCTGGGTCGAGGCCAACTTCAAGGAGACCGAGCTCACGCGCGTGCGGGCGGACCAGAATGCCACGATCCACGTCGACACCTATCCTGACTCGGTCTGCACGGGCTCGGTGCTGAGCATCGCCCAGGCGACGGGCGCCGAGTTCGCCGTGCTGCCGCCGCAGAATGCCAGCGGCAACTGGGTGAAGGTGGTGCAGCGCATTCCGGTGCGCGTCACCGTCGCCTGCCGCGAGGGCGATCCGCCGCTCCGCGTCGGCATGAGCACGACGGTCGAGATCGACACCGGCCACAGCCGCTCGCTGAGCGGGCTTCTGGCCGGGCTCGGCAAGTCGCTCGGCCTGTCGAGCGCGTCGGCCGGCGCAAAGCCCTAGGGCGATGGCGCCGGCGGTCGATCGGGCGGTGTTGCGCCGCCGCCGCCTGATCACCTTCACGGTGATGGCCGCCACCATCATGCATGCGCTGGACGGCACCATCGCCAACGTGGCGCTGCCGTCGATCCAGGGCTCGCTGTCGGCCACCCAGGAGCAGGTCTCGTGGGTCGTCACGTCCTATATCGTGGCCTCGGCCATCATGACGCCGCTCGCCGGGTTCTGCGCCATGCGCTTTGGCCTCCGCCGCACGCTCGCGACCTGCGTCGTCGGCTTCACCATCGTCTCGATGCTGTGTGGCGCGGCGCAGTCGCTCGACCAGCTCGTGCTGTTCCGCGCCCTGCAGGGCGGTTTTGGCGCCGCCCTCGTGCCGGTCTCGCAGGCCATCATGATGGACACCTATCCGCGCGAGGAGCAGGGCAAGGCGATGGCGATGTGGGGCGTCGGCACCATGCTGGGCCCGATCGCGGGCCCCTCGCTGGGCGGCTGGCTGACCGACGAGTTCAGCTGGCGCTGGGTGTTCTACGTCAACCTGCCGGTCGGCATCCTCTGCGCGTTGGGCATCCTGGCGCTGGTGCGCGACAGCGTGCACGACCGGCCGCGGCGCTTCGACCTGCTGGGCTTCACCTTGCTGGCCGTCGCCATCGGTTCGTTCCAGCTCATGCTCGACCGCGGCCACATGCTCGACTGGTACGACTCCGTCGAGATCATCGGCGAGACGCTGGTGGCGGGCGTGGCCTTCGCCATGTTCCTGGTCCACATGATGACCGACCGCCAGCCGTTCCTGTCGCGCGACCTGTTCCGCGATCGCAACCTCACGGTCGGGCTTGCCTTCACGGCACTCGCTGGCCTCGTCCTGATCGTCTCGGCGACCCTGATGCCGCCTTTCCTGCAACAGCTCATGGGCTATCCGGTGCTCACGACCGGTATCGTGCTGGCGCCGCGCGGCGCCGGCATGATGGTGTCGATGATGATGGTGTCGCGCCTGATCGGGCGCATCGACTCGCGCCTGCTCATCGCCATCGGCTTCGCCCTGTGCGCGCTCTCGCTGTGGGACATGACGCTGTTCGACTTCAACGTCAGCGAAAGCCACATCGTCTGGAACGGCGTGCTGCTGGGCTTCGGATTGGGCCTCGTATTCCCGCCGCTCACCGTGCTCACCTTCGCCACCCTGCCGCCCCGGCTGCGTACCGAGGGCGCAGCCATCAATGCGCTGATGCGCAACCTCGGCGCCAGCGTGGGCATCGCGGTGCTGGTCTCGATGCTGGCCAGCAACACGCAACAGAACCGGGCCGATATCGTCGAGAAATTCACACCCTTCCACCCGGGCTGGCCAATGGGCCGCGGCCTGCCCGGCGCTGACCCGGCGATGCTTGCGGTCTGGGACGCCGAGATCAACCGCCAAGCGGCGCTGATCGGCTATCTCAACGACTTCCGGGTCATGATGATCTGCTCGCTGGTGCTGATCCCGTTGCTGTTCCTCATGCGGCGGCCGGCCCTTATCGTCACGCGCTAACCACGTTATAGGGCGGCATGGGACGAGCTTCGAAAGGCCGCGTGGTCGCCGCGACCACGCCCGCGATCATCATGGTGCGGCCGCAGCTGGGCGAGAACATCGGCATGGCGGCGCGCGCCATGCTGAATTGCGGCCTCTCGACCCTGCGCCTGGTGAGCCCGCGCGACGGTTGGCCGAACGACAAGGCGCAGCGCGCCGCCTCGGGTGCCGATGTCGTGCTGGAGAACGCCGAGGTGTTCGACAGCGTGGCCGAAGCGGTGGCCGATCTCGAACGGGTGGTGGCGACCACGGCGCGCAACCGCGAGCTCACGCAGCGTATCCTGACGCCGCGGCATGCCGCGGCCGAGGTGCGCGGCTGGATCGGGCAGGGCGAGCGGGTCGGCATCCTGTTCGGCCCCGAGCGCACCGGCCTCGAGAACGACGACATGGTCCACGCCGACACCGCGCTCTCGATCCCGCTCAATCCGCAGTTCTCCTCGCTGAACGTGGCGCAGGCCGTTCTGCTGGTGTCCTACGAATGGGCTGCCGCCGGCGATACGACGCCTGCCGCGCGCATGGCCGATCACGCGACGCGGCCGGCGACCAAGGAGGAGCTGCAGAACCTGTTCGACCATCTCGAGCGCGCACTCGACCAGTCGGGTTTCCTGCGCAACAAGGACATGCGGCCCTCGATGGTGCTCAATCTCAGGGCGCTGCTGCAGCGTGCCGAGATGACGGAGCAGGAGGCGCGCACCTTCCACGGCGTCATAAAATTTCTCTCCAAGAGCAAGCATGAGGAATAACCATGTCCACCACTGCCAAGATCTCCTGGGTCGAGGGCGCCCTGTTCGTCGCCGAGGCAGGCAGCGGCCATACCATCACCATGGACGGCTCGCCCGATGTCGGCGGCCGCAACCTGGCGTCGCGGCCGATGGAGGTCGTGCTGATGGGCATGGGCGGCTGCACCGCGATCGACGTCGTCTCGATGCTGAAGAAGCAGCGCCAGGACATCGAGGGTGTCGAGGTCGCGATGGTCGCCGAGCGGGCCGACGATCATCCCAAGGTCTTCATCTCGGTGAAGCTCGTCTACACGGTCCGGGGCCGGAAACTGAACAGGGCGCTGATCGAACGGGCGGTCAGCCTGTCGGATGAAAAGTACTGCTCGGCCACCGCCATGGTCCGAAAGTCGGCCGAAATCACCCATGAGGTGGTGCTGGTCGAGATCTAAGTTATTGATTCTAATGAGAGAACGCCTGCTTGACTGGCCAGCGTTCGCCAGTATGTTCCGGCCTTCTTCTGGAGAACGTGGTTGCGGGCCATTTGGGCCCACATCCCGCCCCAACCATCGTGTTGGACCAAGGCCTATCCGGACAACAGCGCGTCACCGCAAAGCGGGGCGCAAAACCGACGGAGTGCTGCGTGAGCAAGCGCGCGAATTCGAAGTACAAGATCGACCGCCGCCTCAGGGTCAACCTGTGGGGCCGTCCCAAGAGCCCGATCAACAAGCGTGAATATGGTCCCGGCCAGCACGGCCAGGGTCGCACCAAGCCGACCGACTATCGCCTGCAGTTGATGGCCAAGCAGCGCCTCAAGGGCTACTACGGCTCGGTCGGCGAGCGTCAGCTCCGCCGCTATTACCTCGAAGCCGTGCGCCGCAAGGGCGACACCGGCGAAAACCTGGTCGAGCTGCTCGAGCGCCGGCTGGACGCGGTGATCTACCGCATGAAGTTCGCCATCACCGTCTTTGCCTCGCGCCAGCTCGTGAGCCATGGCCACGTCAAGGTGAACGGCAAGCGGGTGAATATCGCGTCGTACCTGGTGAAGGACAACGACGTCATCGAACTGACCTCGAAGGCCAAGGAGATGGAGCGGGTCATCGAGGCCACGCAGACCGCCGAGCGCGACGTGCCGGAGTACGTTTCGGTCGATCACGCCGAGATGAAGGGCACCTACGTCCGTGGCCCGAAGCTGGCCGACGTGCCCTATCCGGTCCAGATGGAGCCGTCGCTGGTCGTCGAGTACTACAGCCGCTAATTCGAGGCCTCGGCCTTCAGAAACTATGAAAAACCCGCCGGATGGCGGGTTTTTTGCTTTGGAATTCCCTGATTCCGCCACGGTTCCGGCTGTCCGGCGGCTGAAGCAGCGTTTATACTTCCGATGGGGATTTGGGGTTGGAGACTTCGGATATGCGAATTGTCCGTCTGGCGGTCTTGACGACGCTCGTGGTCGCGGTTTGCGGGGCGGCCTACGTCTACCGCGATGAAGTAGCCAAGCGCCTCGGGGTGGATTTGGCTCAGCGCCTGGGATTGGGCACGTCAGCGAAGGCCGCCGAGCAAGCCTCTGGCAGCAGTCCCGCCGCCATGGCGCAGCCGCCGGGCCGACGCGGCCGGGCCAATCCCGGCGGGGCGGTGCCGGTCGTGGTGGCCACTGTTGCCAAGAAGCCGATGCCGGTCATCGTCGATGCGGTCGGCACGGTTCAGGCGATCGCCTCGATCCAGATCAAGCCGCGCATCGACAGTCAGATCATGAAGGTCCACGTCGAGGAGGGCGCGCTGGTCAAGGAAGGCGACCTGCTGTTCGAGCTCGACGCTCGCACGCTCAAGGCCCAGCTCGGCCAGATCGAAGCCCAGATCCGCAAGGACCAGGCGCAACTCGTGCAGGCCCGGCGCGACCATCAGCGTTATGAAGATCTGCTGTCGAAGAACGCCGGCACCGTGGTGCAGCGCGACAATGCGTACACCTCGGTGAAGGCGGCCGAGGCCCAGCTCGAGGCCGACGAGGCGGCCAAGGCGAGCGTCACGACGCTGCTCACCTACACTGAGATCAAGGCGCCGGTGTCGGGCCGCATCGGCTCGATTTCGAGCAAGGCGGGTGCGGTCGTCCGGGTCGGCGACAATTCGGCCGCCAGCACGCTCGCAACCATCAACCAGGTCGACCCGATCTTCGTCTCCTTCGCGATCCCGCAGGTGCTCCTGCCCGACCTGCGCGCCGCCATGGCCAAGGGCCCGGTCAAGGTCACCGCGATCGTCGACGAGACCAAGAAACAATCCGGCGCGATGGCATTCATCGAAAACACCGTCGATCCCAACACGGGCACGGTGACCGCAAAGGCGCGTATCGCCAATGCCAACGAGCTTCTCTGGCCTGGCCAGTTCGTCAAAGTAGAGGTCATCCTCGGCATCGAGCCGGAGGCGATCGCGGTTCCGTCGGCCGCCGTCCAGCTTTCGCCACAGGGGGCGTACGTGTTCGTCGTCAAGGATGGGGTCGCCGAGGTCCGGCAGATCGTCGTCAGCCGTGCCCAGAATGGCGAGTCGGTGATCGGCAAGGGGATCGCCGATGGCGAGTCCGTCGTGGTCGATGGCCAGCTTCGGCTGGTCAACGGCGCCGCGGTCGCCGTGCGCCCGCCGCCAACCGAGGTGGCCAAGCCCCCGGCGCCGCCGCGCGGCTGATCGGCACGGAGACCGGACATGAACCTGTCAGAACTCTGTATCCGCCGGCCGGTGATGACTATCCTGGTGATGGCGTCGTTCATCATTGCCGGTCTGTTCGCCTACAAACAGCTCCCCGTCGCCGCGATCCCGCGCGTCGAATTTCCGACCATCCAGGTCACGGCTCAGCTTCCCGGCGCCAGCCCAGAGACGATGGCGGCGTCGGTGGCGTCGATCCTGGAGCGCCAGTTCGCGACCATCGCCGGCGTGACGACGATGACATCGACGTCGTCTCTCGGAAATACATCGATCGTCCTGCAGTTCGACCTCAACCGGAGCATCGATGGCGCCGCGCTCGACGTGCAGTCGGCGATCTCCTCGGCGATGAGGCGCCTGCCGCCCGAAATGACGACGCCGCCCAGCTTCCGCAAGGTCAATCCGGCGGACTGGGCGGTGATGTTCCTGGCGCTGCGGTCCTCCCAGGTACGGCTGTCGGATATCGACGCCTTTGCCAACAGGGCGATCCTGCCGCGCGTCTCGACCCTGCCCGGAGTCGCCCAGGTCCTGATCTTCGGCTCGCAGAAATTCGCCGTGCGTGTGCGGGCCGATCTCGACCAGTTGGCGGTGCGCGGGCTCACCATGCAGGAACTGCAGAACGCCGTCGTCAACGCCAACTCGAGCAAGCCGGTCGGCTCGATCGCCGACCAGAAGCAAAACGCCATCCTCGACGCCACCGGGCCGATCAACAAGGCGGCCGACTACATGCCGGTGATCGTGAGCTGGCAGAACGGCGCGCCGGTGCGCCTGTCCGACGTCGCCACCGCCATCGACAGCGTCGAGAACGACAAGGTCGCAAGCTGGCTCGACGGCACGCGCGCCATCATCATGGGCGTCTACCGCCAGCCCGATGC
>CAMDOT010000162.1 GCA_945903635.1 Rhizobium sp. Q54
CCTCCAGGCCCGCCTCATGAGCGGGCCTGGAGGCCCGCGGTCCGGTTGAGTGAGTCATGCTAGTGCCGCTGTATCTGGCCGATGAAGGCGCGGGTGCGCTCGTGAGCGGGAGTCTCGAAGATGGCGGCCGGCGGCCCCTGCTCCACGATCAGCCCGTCGTCCATGAACACGACGCGGTCGGCGGCGTTGCGGGCAAAGCCCATTTCGTGGCTGACCACGATCATGGTCATGCCGCTTTCGCGCAGGGAGCGCATGACTTCCAGCACCGAGCCCACCAGTTCAGGATCGAGCGCGCTCGTGGGCTCGTCGAACAGCATGACCCGGGGCTCGAGCGCGATCGAACGGGCGATGGCGACGCGCTGCTGCTGGCCGCCCGAGAGCTGGCCCGGCGTGTGGTCGGCGCGGTCGGCCAGGCCCACGCGTTCGAGCGCGGAATGGCCCAGCTGATCGGCCTCGGCGCGGCTCTTGCCCGCGACCTTGCGCAGCGCAAGCGTGACGTTGCCGAGCGCCGTCATGTGCGGATAGAGGTTGAAGGATTGGAACACCATGCCGATGCGCTGGCGGGCATGGTTGATATCAGTCCGGGGATCGAGCATGTCGATGCCGTCGACCAGGATCGAGCCGGAGGAAGGCTCCTCCAGCCGGTTGAGGCAACGCAATAGGGTCGATTTGCCCGAACCGGACGGGCCGATCACGAACACCAGCTCGCGCTCGGCCACCTTGAGATCGACGCCCTTCAGAACGTGAAGGGCGCCGAAATGCTTGTGGATCGCGCGCGCGTCTACAATCGGCTGGGGGATCGGTTTGGACTCAGCTGCCACACTTCAACTCGTGCGGAGTGGGATCGTAACCCGGCATGCCCGGCACGCCGTAGCCCGGCGTGACGACGACCGCGAGATCGTCGGCGTCGGGCTTCTTGTTGAACCACTTCTCGTAGAACTTGGCCATCGTGCCGTCCTTCTTCATGCAGTCGAGCGCATCCTGCAGCTGGGCACGCAGCTTGGGATTGTCCTTCGGCACTGGCGCCGCCCAGTGAGCGCGAGTCTCCTTGAGCTCGAGGTCGGCCACGAACTGCGGGTTCTTGGAAGCGGCGTATACGATCACGGTATTGCCGCCGAGCGTGGCGTAGGCGCGTCCCGAGAGCACCGCCTGCACGGCGTCGGGCTGGGTGTCGTAGACCTGCACGGTGAAGCCGTGCTCCTCGCCCATCTTCTTGGCGAGCGTCTCGTAGGGCGTGCCCTTGTTGACGGAGACGGCCTTGCCCTTGAGGTCGGCCCAGCCCTTGATCGGCGCCGAGCCCTTCTTGATGCCGAACTGGAAGGCGGTCCACAGATAGCCCGCCGTGAACAGCATGTTCTCGGCGCGCTCCTTGGTGACCGTGGTCGGAGCGGCGATGAAGTCGTAGCGGCCCGCCGCCATGCCGGGGATGAGAGTCGAGAAGCTGACGGCATCGATCGTGATGTCACGCTTCATGCGCTTGGCGACCTCGGTGAAGACGTCGATCTGGAAGCCTTCGACACCGCCGCCGAGCTTGGGCATGGCATGCGGCGCGAAAGTGCCGTCGACACCGGTCCTGAGCGGCGGCTGTTTGTCCTGTGCGAGTGCCGGGCTTGCGCACAGCAGAATGGCCGCGGCAATCGCGGCGTAGCGACGTTTCATCATTTCAGCCTCCCAAAGAAATCCCCAAGCGCGAACGTTAGATCAGGCATTGTTGAATAGCAATTTAGAGACCATCTTCGAGACATGGCCGACCGCATCCTCGTCATCAATCCCAACTCCACCGAAGCCGTCACCAAGGGCATCGATGCCGCCATGGAACCGCTGCGCATGAATGGCGGCCCCGTCATCGAATGCATCACGCTGAAAGACGGTCCGCCCGGCATCGAGAATCAGGCCCATGTCGAGCAGGTCGTGGGTCCGATCGGCAAGATGGTGGCCAAGCGCGACAACGACTGCTCCGCCTTCGTCATTGCCTGCTACTCCGATCCGGGTCTGCATGCGGCGCGCGAGATCACGACCAAGCCGGTCCTCGGAATTGCCGAGTGCGGCATCCTGACCGCGCTGACGCTCGGCCAGCGCTTCGGCGTGATCTCGATCCTGAAGAAGTCGATTCCGCGCCATCTCCGCTATGTCGGACAAATGGGCGTGGCCGACCGCATGGCGGGTGACCGCGCCATTGGCCTCGGCGTCGTCGAACTCAGCAACGAGGCCATCACCTTCGCCCGCATGGCCGAGGTCGCGGCCGAACTGCGCGACGAGGACGGCGCCGACGTGCTGGTCATGGGCTGCGCCGGCATGGCGCGCTACCGCGACCGCCTGCAGCGCCATGTCGGCCTGCCCGTGGTGGAGCCGAGCCAGGCTGCCGTGTCGATGGCGATCGGCCGCGCGCGTCTCGGTTGGTCGGCGTAGACCGTCAGGCAGCACACGCTGCGCTTCCGATATCCGCGGCACAGGCCGGCGGCTCCCGACAAATGAGATGTCTCCAAAGGAAATCGCCATGACCAACGGGAATGCGCCACTTGATGCCGGACAACAAATTCGCGTGGGGCTCCAGTGCATCTACGGCACGACTGGCACAGCTACATCGCCTTGCCCCGACTGCAACGGCGCGGTCAACGACACCTACTTCGTCGAATTCATCAACGGCTCGTTCGCTGTCTACGACAGGAAGGCAAATCCGCAAGGCCGGGTTACCGACCGGGAGTTCTGGGAAAAAGCCGGCCTTGAGGTTCCCTCCGTCCCACTTGTCGATCCGCGCCTCGTGTTCATCCGCAACGCAGGGCGGAACGGACAGTGGCTCGCCGTTCAGCTCCTGAACATGGGGCAGGCCGTGTATATCGCAACCACGGATCCCAACGATCCCACGGCTGATCCGCGACCGGGAAAATGGCGGGCATCCCAGTTCGCCTTACCTGGAGCCGATTTCCCGATGCTCGGCTACGATGCGAATGGGGTCTACATCGGATCCAATACAGACGCGGGGGGACCCAGACAGCCGCAGATCGTCACCATCCCCAGGGCACAGGCGCTTGCCTTTCCTCCCCGGCTCGATGGCATCAAGATCGGCAAGCCGCTGCCCCTTGCCGATTACGGCACCAATCTCTTTCCCGCAATCAATGGAGGCGGGGGAGCACCCGTGGGGATTGCCATCGGCGTCGACACCGCCAGCAAGAAGCACCTCACCTATGCATGCATTTCACCGACGTCGGGCGAAATAACGACGCATGGCCGGATTGAGATCGAGCCGTTCGAGCCGATCTCCGACGGCATGGGTGTCAAACAGCCCTTCACCGACAATCCTGCTTCCGATGTCAGGTTCTCTTCCAATGGGAGCGTCTCGGCTCCGACGGGTGACGGCTCCAATATCTGGATGACCCACACTGTCATGAAGCCCGGCTATTCACTGGGGGTCAGGTGGTACCGCCTTGCCATCGACCAGAAGAGCGGACTGCCGGCCCTGGCGGCCTGGGGTGAAATCTCGCAACCGCACTATGACTACTTCAACTCGTCGATTCTGTCGTTCGGCAAGGACGACTACACCGTCCTGTCGATGTCGCGTTCCGGCGACTCCACGACTCCGATAGATTTCAATAATGATGCGTGCGGCAACATAGGTGTCTACGCTGCTCTCGTGCGCGAGAAGCCGGGCGGCCAGTTCCAGTTTCAACTGGCTCCCCTACTTAGCGGCATGGCGGACAACTATATTCCGGGAGCCAACACAAAGCGGTGGGGCGACTACACCACGATTTGCTGGGATCCAAAGCTTCCCCGTGCAGTCTGGACAATCAATCAATTCGTGACGCAAGGCGGAGACTCTTCGGAGTGGCGTAACGCCATGGTGAGCTTCCTCGTCCCGCCGGTGTGACGGGGCGCTGCCACGCGGCAGTCCTACTCCCGACGGAACTCGTACTCGAAGTTGAGCCTGTCACGGCAGAGCGCCAGCGTGTCGCTGACGCGGCGGCAGGTCAGGCCATTGGGCGGGCCATTCCAGTGCGCCTTGGGCGGATTGCAGGGGACGGCGGGCTGGGACGTCCCGAGCGTATTGTCGTTGCCGAACCTGGCCGTGATCGGCGCGGCGCAGGTGATGGTGCCGGTGCTCGGGCAGAGGGCCGTCGTCTGGCGCTCGCCGCCACCATTGGTCCCGAAGCAGATGCGGCCTGCCTTGATGTCGCAGGATTCCGACCGGCCGCTGAGGTCGATGCTGCCCCGCGTGTCGCGTCCAAGCCGCCAGCATCCCTGCAGCATGGTCAGGTCCTTCTGCGCCCATCGGTCGGCCGGTAGCGGTGCGGGAGGTGGCGGTGGCGGCGCCTGGGCGACGGGTGGCGGCTTCGGGGGCGGCTTGGGCGGCTCGACCGGCTTGCACTGGGCCAGGCGTCGCTTGATGTCCGCCTCCAGGGCAGCCAGCTCGGCTGCAAGCTTCCTGCCGTCGGCCGCGGCATCGTCGAGCGAGGCTTTTAGCGCTGGTGTGGGATCGGGGGGTGCCGGTGGTGGTGGCACCGGCTCCGCTTCGAGCGTGACGACCCTGGCCGACGGCTCGACCGGTGCACAGGTCCGCAGCAGCCACGACGCGATCAGCAGGGCCAGGATGAACAGCAGGCCCATCAACAGTGCGGCCAGCCAACGCGGCCAAGCTTCAGTGGAGCGCGTGGTCATTGCTCAAAGGTGTTTGCCTCCGGCAAGCATACACCTTCGCCCGGCTGCGTCGCGTACCGCGACGCTGATCAATCCGCAGCGGCCGCCTTCTTTGGCCCCTCTGCCGCCGGAAAAACGACGCGATCGTCGGTGCGGCAGTAGCGGTCGGCGAACATGCGGCCCACGGGATGGTAGCGATCCATGTGGACGCGCATCGCCTTGGGGTCCCACAGCTCGTCACGGATATGGAAGCGCAGCCCCTCGCCCAGGATGAGCTGACGGTCTTCCTTGACGTTGATCACCTGCCAGGTCTTGCACTCCATCGCCCAGGGCGCATCGGCCAGACGCGGCGGCTTGATGTCGACCGAGGGTGCCGTCTTGAGCCCGAGATAGTCGGCCTCGCCGATATCAGGCGGAAAGTCGCCGCTCGAATCGTGCATCGCTTGCGCCAGCGGCTCGTCGGTCAGGTTGACCACGAACTCGCCGGTACGCTGGATGTTGAGCCAGGTGTCCTTCAAGCGCCCATCCGGCCGCTTGTTGACCGCAAACATGCAGAGCGGCGGATCCTCGGCGAAGACGTTGAAGAAGCTGAAGGGGGCGGCATTGACCACGCCGGTCGGCCCGAGCGTCGTCACCCAGGCGATGGGACGCGGCAGGACGAAGGCGGTCAGGATCTTGTAGCGGTCGTGATGGTTCACGTCGGAGACGGCATATTGCACTTTGGAATTCCTCAGTTCGAAGGCTCGACCTTCACACCGGCGCGCTCGCTGATGAGCTTGTAATGCTCGGGGCGACGGTGCTTGGCGAAGTTGAAGGTGGTGTTGCGGATGTATTCGCCGAGTGCCAGGTCGCAGTCGTAGGAGATCACCTCGTCCTCCTCGGTCGTGCCCTTGGCCACGATCTCCCCGGTGGGAGCGACGATGACCGAACCGCCATGCAGCCAGTATCCGTCTTCCTTGCCGGCCTTGGCGGTCGCCACGACCCAGATGCCGTTCTGATAGGCGGCGGCCTGAAGCGAGAGATTGTGATGGAACACGCGGAGATACGGCGGCTCGTGCGGCGCATAGACGTTATCGGTCGGCGTGTTGTAGCCCAGCACCACCATCTCCGCGCCCTTCAGCCCCATGACGCGGAACGTCTCGGGCCAACGGCGATCGTTGCAGATGCACTGGCCGACGATCACCTCGTCCTTGAACATCTTCCAGACATTGAAACCGAGGTCACCCACCTCGAAATATTTCTTCTCGAGATGCTGGTACGGCACGTTCGGCCGGTGGTCGTCGTGGCCCGGCAGATGGACCTTGCGGTACTTGCCGACCAGCCTTCCGTCCGGGCCGACCAGGATGGAGGTGTTGAAGCGGTGGGTGCTGCCCTCCTCCTCCGTGCGCTCGGCATAGCCCAGGTAGAAGCCGATGCCCTTGGACCGCGCCAGCTCGAACAGCGGCTGCGTCTCGGGACTGGGCATCTGGTTCTCGAAATACTTGTCGACCTCCGCCTGATCTTCCGTCCAGTACCGCGGGAAGAAGGTCGTCAGCGCGAGCTCCGGGAAGACCACGAATTTCGAGCCGCGCGAATCGGCTTCCTTCAGCATCTCGATCATGCGCTTGACCACACTCGCCCGGCTGTCGGCGAGATTGATCGGGCCCAACTGGGCGGAAGACACTTTTAGACGACGGGACATTTGTTAACTCTTAAGAATTAGAGGATGGGCGTACCTGAAGGGCTTACCGAGTATCGGCCTGGTCGAGGGTCGGGGACATTGTCGATGTTGCATACTGTGCCATCGCCGAGTTCGAGATAGCAGGCACCATACCATTGGCAAATTGGCGTCTGAATCTTTGTCGCAGGATCGCAGCGATACCTTCCTTTGCCGAACCAGTACTCAACCCGGATAGACCGGTCTGGTACATTGATTATTCCCGGCGACACGGGAGGTGTCGGCTTGATAACCGAGCGCCCGATGCGAATTCGATCCGGAGAAAAGCCAAGTTGAACCAGCCCCTGCCTTAGCGTCTCTATCCGCTCTGCAATGATACGACCATCCAACGGACCTGCCTCTTCCGAATCCGAAGCGCCAGTAATGCCAAAGTTCACGCACGTCGGATTAAGTGCTCCAAAGCGCTTCCTATAGTCATCCAGGATACGTTGAGCAGACTTTGATTCGGCTAGATCCGAGGAATTGAAGGGAAAGAATATCGAAGACTCGGTGATGTTGCTGCACGCAATGGCCGGAACGGACGAGATCATCGTCAGAATGCCAAACAGCAACGCAGGGCAAAGTCTCATTTGATTCCTCAAAAGAGTGGCTTCGCGCCAAAGCGCGACATGGCCTGCAGCTCGGGCGCAGCCGGGCCGAGCGGCTTGGATGAATCGGGTGAGGCGCAGGGCAGGAACTGGCCCGAGCCGCGGGCGGCGTTGAGCTTGCCATCCTCGACCACGATCCGGCCACGGCTCACAACGGTGATGGGCCAACCCTTGATCTGGCGGCCGGCGTAGGGCGTGTAGCCGACATTGTCGTGCAGCATGCTCCAGTCGAGCGTCACTTCCTTGTCGGCGTCCCAGATGGCGAAATCGGCATCGGAACCCACGGCGATCGTGCCCTTGCGCGGATAGAGGCCGTAGAGTCGGGCATGGTTGGTCGCCGTCAGCGCCACGAACTGCTGCAGGGTGATCCGGCCCTTCTGCACGCCCTCGGAGAACAGCAGCGGCAGGCGCACTTCAAGACCCGGCACGCCGTTCGCCATCTCCTTGAAGGTGGTCTTGTCGCCCTTGGGGATCTTGCCGCCGGCGTTGAACTGGTAGGGCGCGTGATCCGAGGAGAAGGTCTGGAAGGTGCCGTCCTTCAGCGCCGCCCACACCGCCTCCTGCGCCGCGGAATCGCGCGGCGGCGGGCTACAACACCACATCGCGCCCTCGACGCCGGGCTTGTCCATGTCGTCGGCCGTGAGCGCGATATATTGCGGGCAGGTCTCGCCAAAGATCTTCAGCCCCTTCTTCTGCGCCTGACGCAACGTCTCGATCGCCTCGATCTCCGACATGTGCACGAGCAGCAGCGGCGCATCGACAAGCCTCGCCAGCGAGATCGCGCGGTTCGTGGCTTCCGCCTCGGCGATACGCGCATGGGCGATGGCGTGGAACTTGGGCGCGACATGGCCCTGGTCGACCAGGTGATGGGCCAGCCAATTGATCATGTCGTGGTTCTCGGCATGCACCATGACCAGCGCACCGTCGCGCCGCGCCAGGGCCAGGATGCCGAGCATCTGGTAGTCGCTGACCTTCATCGCGTCGTAGGTCATGTAAATCTTGAACGAGGTGTAGCCGTCCTTGATCAGCGCTGGCAACTCCTGCCCCAGCACCTGCGGGCTTGGATCCGTAACGATCAGATGAAAGGCGTAGTCGATGACGGCCTTCGGCGTCGCCGCCTCGTGATAGTCCTTCACCACCTGGCGCAGCGACATGCCGCGATGCTGGGCAGCGAACGGGATCACCGTCGTGGTACCGCCGAACGCGGCTGAAACTGTGCCGCTATAAAAATCGTCGGCACACATGATGCCGAAGCCCGACTTCTGCTCGATGTGGCAGTGGCTGTCGACGCCGCCCGGCAGGACGAACTTGCCGCCTGCATCGATTTCGCGGGTGCCCTTGCCAGCAATCGCCGGTTCGAGTGCCGAGATGCGACCGTCCTTGACCGCGATGTCGCCATCGAGCTGGCGGTCCTCGGTGACGACTTTGGCATTGCGAATGACGAGATCGTAATCGGACATGATCTTTCCCTGGCCCCTACTCTGCCGCGACCTTGCGGCCGTGACCGGAGGCGGCGAGCCTGCGGTCCAGCCGCGCGATCAGGGCGTTGAGTTCGGCATGATCGGTGGCGGTGAGCGAGGAGCCCGGCGCGCGCTGCTTGGGGCTCTTGATCGCGCCGCGCTTGAACAAAACTTCCTTGCGCAGCGCGAGGCCGATCGCCGGTTGAACCTCGTGTTTCACCAGCGGCAGGTAGATGTCGAACAGGTCTTCCGCCTCCTCCGCCTTGCCGGCCGCGAAGAGATCGTAGACCTGCACCAGCATCTCGGGCCAGGCGAAGCCCGTCATCGGGCCGTCGGCGCCACGGCGCATCTCCTGCGGATAGTAGATGCCGCCATTGCCCACGAGAATCGAAACGCGGCGCCGACCCGGCTTCTTCTCGCCCTCGCGGATACGCGTCAGCTTGGCCAGCCCCGGCGCATCCTCGTGCTTCAGCATGACGAGTTGCTTGAAGTCGTCGACCATGCGCTCGAACACTTGCGGCGAGAGATAGACACCGGTGGTCTGCGGGTAGTCCTGGTAGACCAGGGGAATGTCGGGACCGAGCGCCGCGCAGACCTGTGCGTAGTAATTATAGACGCCGTCGTCGCCCTTGAGCCCCTGCGGCGGCGCCACCATGACGCCCGACGCGCCGGCGATCATCGCCTCATGCGCGAGGCGCCGCACGTTCTCCAGGCCAGCGTGGCTCACGCCCACGATCACCTGCCGGCCCTGGGCACGACCGATGACGCGGTTCACGACGGAAATCGATTCATCGGCTGTCAGCTTGTGTGCCTCGCCCATGATGCCGAGCAGGGTGAAGCCATGGACACCGCCGCGCAGGTAGAAGTCGGTGAGTGTGTCGACGCTCTGCAGATCGAGCGCGCCATCGTCGGTGAATGGCGTGGCGGCGATGATGTAGACGCCTTTGGCGGCTTCCGTGAGCTTCTGTGTTGTCATGCGAACATTCCCCGGCGCGGTTCTTGCAGCGATCATGCCACCCGTGCGGCGCTTGTCGAGTATCGCCGCGTGGGCCAGTGTTTAGACCCGAAGGGGAGCAGGTTTCGCACCACATGGCGCGGCATATCGCCCAACGATTGATGATTTCGCTGCCAGTGCTGCTGGGCGTGCTGTTGATCGGCTTCCTGCTGCTGCAGGTCGTGCCAACCGACCCGGCAACCGTGGTTGCCGGCCCCAGTGCTACCCGCGCAGAAGTCGAGGCGATCCGCCAGCAGATGGGGCTCGACCGGCCCCTGTGGGTGCAGTTTGCCGGCTACCTGGGCCGCGTTCTGCAGCTCGATCTCGGCCGTTCGATGATCTCCAACCGGCCAGTGGCCGACGAGATCGCGCTCACCTTCTGGCCGACGGTCGAACTGATGCTGGCCTGCCTTATCTGGGCGGTCCCCCTCGGCATTTCGCTGGGCACTCTGGCTGCCCGCCGCCGAGGCACGACCGTCGACCGTGCGATCATGGCGCTGTCGGTCATGGGCGTGTCGGTCCCGGTGTTCTGGGTCGGCCTTTTGCTGATCCAGTACGTCGGCGGCGCGGGCCTGTTGCCCTTTCAGGGGCGCAATGGCCCCATCTGGACGGCAGATGGCCTGCTCAGCATCATCCTGCCCGCGGTCACTCTGGGCGCGGTATTCGTGGGACCCGTGGCGCGCATGACGCGCACGTCATTGCTGGAAACCCTGGGCGCCGATTACGTGCGCACCGCGCGCGCCAAGGGCGCCTCCGATTGGCGTGTCACCATTCGACATGCCCTGCGCAACGCCATGATCCCCGTGGTCACCCTCGTCGGGCTCCAAATTGGCTTTCTGCTGGGCGGCTCGATCGTGACGGAGACGATGTTTGCCTGGCCCGGTGTCGGCCGCATGGCGGTGGGCGCCATCACCTCGAGCGACTTTCCCTTGGCCCAGGGTGCAATCCTGATCCTGGCCGTGGGCTTCATGGTCGTGAACCTGATCGTCGACGTGCTCTACGCCTATCTCGATCCGAGGATCGCGAGATCATGACGGACGCTACTCTCATTCTGCAGAGTGACGCCGACCAGCGCGCTATCGCCGCGCTCAGGCGTAAGAACGCCGTGTGGCGCCGCATCCTGAAGGATCCGCCGGCTGCTGCCGCCGCGATCTTTCTATTCGCGATCGTTGCCGCCGCCGTGCTCGCGCCCTGGATTGCGCCGTTCGATCCCTATTCCAACAACATGCGCCTGCGCCTGTGCCCGATCGGCGGTGCGCGTTGCCCCGATTTCCTGCTCGGTGCGGACAACCAGGGCCGCGATATGCTGAGTCGCGTCCTGTTCGGCCTGCGCGCCACGCTCGGCATGGGCGTGACCGCCGTGGTGATAGGCGGCGGCCTCGGCGCATTGATTGGCCTGAGTGCAGCCTACTACAAGCGCCTCGACCAGCCATTGATGCGCCTGATCGACGTGCTGCTTTCCTTCCCCTCGATCCTGTTCGGCCTCGCCATCGCCGCCGTCCTCGGCACCGGCCTCGGCTCGCTGGTGATCGCGCTAAGCGTCGCCGCCGTGCCGTCGATCGCGCGCATCGCGCGCGGTGCCGCCCAGTCGATCATGCAGCAGGAATACATGGAGGCGGGCCGCGCCGTCGGCCTCGGCGACGCTGCGTTGATCTGGCGGTATCTCGCGCTCAACTGCTGGCCGACGATCCTGATCTACATGACGCTGCAGCTCGGCCAGGCGATCCTGCTCGGTGCGGCCCTTTCCTTCCTCGGCCTCGGTGCCCAACCGCCGACCGCCGAGCTGGGCAGCATGGCCGCCGACGGTCGCAAGTTTCTGTCGATCGCACCGCACGTCTCGACGATCCCGTGCGCCGCGATCTTTCTCGTCGTTCTCGCATTCAATGTCCTGGGTGACGCATTGCGCGACGCCCTGGATCCCAAGCTGAGGCAATAGGAGGGTGTGATCATGAGCAACCGGACGAAATGGATGATAGTGGCCGCGGCAGCGGCGGCGATGAGTGCGGCGAGCCCGGCTCTCGCCCAGAAGAGCGTGACGGTGGTGCGCGAGATCGACACCGACCGCTACGATCCGCACAAGTCGACGGCACGGTCGGGCGCCGAGGTCATGTACATGATCGGCGACACCCTGGTGAATCTCGACTTCGACATGAAGACGCTGAAGCCGGGTCTCGCCAAGAGCTGGTCGGCCTCGCCGGACGGCCTCACCTACACCTTCAAGCTGCGCGACGACGTCACCTTCTGCAGCGGCAAGAAGCTAGCCGCCAAGGACGTGGTCGCGAGCTACGAGCGCTGGCTCGATCCCGAGACCAAGGGACTGGTGAAGTGGCGCATGGGCGACGTCGACAAGATCTCTGCGCCGGACGACGTCACCGTCGAATACAAGCTCAAGAAGCCCTTCTCCGAACTCCTGTTCCAGATGACCCAGTATTTCCACACCGTCGTCAACGCCGAGCAGGCCAAGCAACTCGGTGCCGACTTCGGCGTGAAAGCGTTCGATGGCACCGGTCCCTACTGCCTGGAAAGCTGGACGCCACGCGACTCGACGGTGCTCGCCAAGCACAAGGGCTATGCCTGGGGTCCGGGCATCTACGACTACACCGAAGCCCAGGTCGACAAGGTGATCTGGAAGGTCGTGCCCGAGGAAAACACCCGCGTCACAGCCCTGCAGGCGGGCCAGGCAGATGCCAGCCAGTACGTGCCCTACTGGTCGCTGAAGGAGCTGATGGCCAACAAGGCGCTCAGCGTCTCCAAGGCCGAGAACTATTTCTGGAGCTACTTCATCGGCTTCAAGATCGACAAGGACCTCGTAAGCGACGTCCGTGTACGCCAGGCCATGAACCTCGCGGTCGATCAGAAAGGCATCACCGAAGCCGTCACCTTCGGCTTCGCCGAACCCGCCTCGACGATGCTGCTGCCGACCGTGCTCGACTTCAATCCCAAGCTCGACCGGGCGAAGTATGGCGAAAACACCAAGGAAGCCGAGAATCTGCTCGACGAGGCCGGTTGGAAGAAGGGTCCGGACAACTTCCGCTACAAGGACGGCAAGAAGCTCGCCCCGATCGTCTACGGCATCTCCGGTGCCTTCAAGGAAATCGCCGAGGCGGTCCAGGGCGACCTGCGCAAGGTCGGCGTCGACCTGCAGATCCAGCTCTTCGATTCGACCGTGGCCTGGGGCAAGCTCGCGACCCAGGAATTCGATGCCTTCGGCATGAGCTTCCCCTATGTCAGCGCCGGCGATGCGCTCAACCTCTACTTCCGGTCAGCCAATACGCCCACGCCGAACCGCATGAACTGGAAGGACAAGGAGACCGACGAGCTGCTCGACAAGGGCTCGCAGGCGCTCGACGCCGCCGCGCGCGCGGCAGCCTACCAGGCTGTCCAGCAGAAAGTGCACGACGCCTTTGTCTGGATCCCGCTCTACCACGAACCGCTGTTCCTGGTGAGCGGAGCGAAACTCAAGCCCATGAAGGCGCACGGCAACTACGGCTGCGCGCTGTACAAGGGGCTTGGCATCGCGCTCAAGTAAGCAACGGAGAGAAACGACCCATGAAGACGACCAAGATCGCTGGCCTCGACCACGCCGTTGCGTGGGACGAGGCCGAACAGCGGCACGTCTATCTCGAGAATGTGGACTTCGTGTTCAAGGGCAACGAAATCGTCCATATCGGGCCGGGCCATGCCGGCCCGGTCGACACGACCATCGACGGCAAGGGGATGATGCTCATCCCCGGCTTCGTGAACGTGCACAGTCATCCCTTCTCGGAGCCCGCCAACAAGGGCCTGACCGAGGAATACGGCAGCGACAAGCTCGGCCAGAGCTCGCTCTACGAATATCTCACCGTGTTCGGGCTCAATCCGGAAGATGCCGGTCCCTCGACCAAGGTGGCGCTATCCGAACTGCTGAAGAGCGGCGTCACGACGATCTCGGATCTCTCGATGGCGCGCGACGGCTGGGTCGACGACCTCGCCTCGACCGGCATCCGCGCCGTCGTCTGCCCGATGATGCGCCAGGGTGTCTGGTACACCAAGAACGGCCACACGGTGGAATATGCCTGGGACGAGAAGGCCGGCGCGAAGGCCTTCGAGAATTCGATGAAGATGCTCGACGAGGCGGCGAAGCATCCAAGCGGCCGTATCTCCGGCATGGTCGGGCCGGCACAGATCGACACCTGTGGCGAGGGCTACTTCAAGGAGGCCCTCCAGGAAGCCAAACGGCGCGGCCTGCCGATGCAGACGCACGCCTGCCAGGCCGTCGTCGAATTCCACGAGATGGTGCATCGCCACGGCAAGACACCCATCGAGTGGCTCGACTCGATCGGCGTGCTGGGGCCCGACCTCATCATCGGCCATGGTATCTTCCTGAACGATCATCCGCAGATCCATTATCCGCACGCCAACGACTTCGAACGGCTGCGCGATTCAGGCGCATCGGTCGCCCATTGTCCGACGGTGTTCGCACGGCGCGGCATGGTGATGAATTCCATCGGCCGCTACATGAACGCGGGCATCACGGTCGGCATCGGCACCGACACCTTTCCGCACAACATGCTCGATGAGATCCGCCTCGTCTGCTACCTCGCGCGCGTCTTCACCATGAACTACAAGATGGGCACGACACGGCACGCCTTCGAAGCGGCGACCGTCGGCGGCGCCAAGATGCTGCGCCGGCCCGACCTCGGGCGGCTGGCCCCGGGCTGCAAGGCCGACTTCTCATTGGTCGACATGAGTCATCCCTATATGCAGCCGGCGCACGAGCCGGTGCGCAGCCTGATTTATTCGGCCGGCGACCGTGCCATCCGCCACGTCTATGTCGACGGCACGCAGGTGGTGCGAGACGGCAAGGTCCTGACGGTCGACGTGGAGGCGGCGACAGCGGGCCTGATCGAAGGGCAGCGCAAGCGGCTGGAGACCGTCAGCCAGCGCGACTGGGCCGGCCGCACCGCCGACCAGCTGGCACCGCCGGTCTACGGCACCAAGGAGCGCCTGCCCCAGTCACGGCCGGTGAGCTGATGCATGTCGTAACGGACCGCGGGCCTCCAGGCCCGCATCAAGATCAT
>CAMDOT010000163.1 GCA_945903635.1 Rhizobium sp. Q54
CCGGCAGGGTCCGCCAAAGGTCGAGCACCGTGAGGCGATGACCGCCGTTGCTGCGCTTGCACCAGGCCGGGTCGATTTCCTTGTACTGGGGCCAGCCGGTGGCGACGATCAGCAGGTCGCATTCGCGCACCGCGCCCTCGATCGAGGAGGCACCCACCACCTTGTCGCCCAGCACGGCCATGGCGGAATCCTGGGCCAGCGGGTCGTGCACGATCACGACGTAACCCGCGTCGGCGAGCTTGGCCGCCAGCTTGACGCTGTGGCTTTCCTCGACCACCGGTGTCTGCGGCTTGTAGGAGAGGCCGAGGATCGCGATGCGCGTGCCGGCCTTGGCGAACTTGGCGACCAGGCCCGACAGCCGGTCGATCTGGTAGTTGTTGATGCGGTCGGTCGCCTCGGCCACGTCGGCGCGGGCGCCGATCTTGCGGGCGAAGGCAGCGAAGGCCACGTTGTCGCGCGGGAAGCAGGGGCCGCCGTAGCCCATCGCCCCCTTGAGGTACTTCGACCCGATACGGGTGTCGGCACCCAATGCCTTGGTCACGGCGTCGACGTCGGCGCCGGGAATGCGGTCGCAGATGTCGGCCAGCATGTTGGCGTAGGAGATCTTGGTGGTGACGTAGGTGTTGACCGAAATCTTGGTGAGTTCGGCGTTGACGAAGTTCATGCGCTGCACCGGCGGCTTGTTCTCGCACATCTGCAGATAGATGGTTTGCAGCATGTCGCCGGCCTTGGAATCGCTTTCGCCGATCAGGATCGAGTCCGGGAACAGCATGTCGCGCACGACACTTCCCAGCGCGATGAATTCCGGATTGTAGCAGAGGCCGAGGTCGGGCCCGACCTTGCGGCCCGAGGCCTTCTCCAGCGCCGACTTGATCTCGGTGTCGGTCGTTCCGGGCATCACAGTGCTGGTGATGACCACCATGTGGTAGCCCTTCTTGGCCTTCAGCGCCTTGCCCAGTGTCTCCATGGCCTGGAGGACGAAACGGTTCGAGAAGAAGCCGGTGCTGTCCGACGGGGTCGGCACGATCACGAAGCTGGCGTCGCTCTTCTGGATCGCCTCGTTGGCATCCATCGTCGCCGACAGGCGCTCCCGGTTGGCGGCGATCAGCTCATTGAGCTGCGGCTCGACGATCGGCATCTTGCCGGCGTTCATGGCGTCGACGAAGGTCTTGTTCACATCGAGGCCGATGACGCTGAAACCGCGGCTGGCGAGCACTGCCGCAAGGGGGGCTCCGAGCTTGCCGAGACCAACGACCGAAACGCGAGGCAAAGAGGCTGAGGTCATTTCCATTCCCGTTTTGAGGGCCGGTACTGATACTGTCGGCAGCGGCGGGACGCCACCCCGAATTTGCCGTCCGTTGGGCGCAATTCGCTGCTTGCGCCGTAGCGCCGCAGGGGTGAAGAATCGCCGCCAAATAGCAAGGGAATCGAATGAAAGTTGAGTTTTCAGCCTTTCCGAAGGCCTTTTCAGGCAACGTTGCGGTGTTCGTGGCCGCCGACAAGCAACTCCTGGCGACGGCACAGGCCGCCGATGCGAAGGCCGCCGGCGCCCTCACGCGGGCCCTCGGGGCCGGCCGCTTCACCGGTGCCAAGAACCAGACCCTGACCATCCTGGGTCAATCCGGCGAAATTGCCCGCCTGATGCTGCTGGGAGTGGGCAAGGGGCGCGAGCTCGATGCCCGCACCGCGGAAGGCCTGGGCGGCGTGGTTGCGGCTGCGGCAAACGCGGCGGGCCACACGGCGGTCACCGTGGTCGTGGACCCGGTGAAGGGCAGCCGCCTGTCGCCGGGTCAGATCGCGGCGCACCTGGCGCTTGGCGTACGTCTGCGCAACTACCGCTTCGACAAATACAAGACCAAGGACAAGCCCGAGCAGAAGCTTTCCCTCGAACAGCTCACCGTCGTCGTCGCCGGCCCAGCCGAAGCGCGCAAGGCCTATGCCCAGCTCGAGCCTACTGTCGACGCCGTCTTCTTCACCCGCGACCTCGTGAGCGAGCCGGCCAACATGCTTTACCCTGTCGAGTTCGCCCGCCGCGCCAAGGAGCTTGCCGAGCTCGGTGTGAAGGTCGAGGTGCTGGGCGAAGCGGAGATGAAGAAGCTCGGCATGAACGTCCTGCTGGCTGTCGGCCAGGGCAGCGAGCGCGAGTCGCAGCTCCTCGTCATGCGCTGGATGAACGGCCCGAAAGACCAGGCACCGGTCGCGCTGATCGGCAAGGGTGTCACCTTCGACACTGGCGGCATTTCGCTGAAGCCGGCTGGCGGCATGGAAGACATGAAGTGGGATATGGGCGGCGCCGGTGCTGTCACCGGGGCCATGCGCCTGATCGCCGGCCGCAAGGCGAAGGCGAACGTTGTTGCCGTCTGCGCCTTGGTCGAGAACATGCCCGACGGCAATGCCACGCGGCCGGGTGATGTCGTGAAGTCGATGTCGGGCCAGACCGTTGAGATCATCAACACCGATGCCGAGGGGCGGCTGATCCTGTGCGACGCCATGTGGTACGCGCAGGAGAAGTTCAAGCCGCAGGCCATGGTCGAGCTCTCGACCTTGACGGGTGCCATCATCGTCTCGCTCGGCCACGAGCGTGCCGGCCTCTTTTCAAACAACACGCAGCTTTCCACGCGTCTGCGCGTCGCAGGCTCATCGATTGGCGAGAAGCTCTGGCGCATGCCGCTCGGGCCGAAGTACGACAAGATGATCGACTCCGAGATCGCCGACATGAAGAACGTCAGCAACGGCCGGGACGGCGGCTCGATCACGGCGGCGCAGTTCCTGCAGCGTTTCGTGCAGGAGGGCGTTGCCTGGGCACATCTCGATATCGCGGGCGTCGCCTGGTCGAACAAGGGCGACGACACCACCCCCAAGGGTGCCACCGCCTATGGCGTTCGCCTGCTCGACCGGCTGGTCGCCGACAACTACGAGCGCTGAACTCATCATGGCGACCGAGGTCAATTTCTATCACCTGACCAGATCGTCGCTCGAGGACACCTTGCCCCGCCTGCTCACCAAGACCCTGCAGGCGGGCGAGCGGGCGGTCGTCCTGCTGGGCTCGGCCGAGCGGGTCGATGCTCTCAACACCCATCTGTGGACTTACGATCCGAACGGCTTTCTTCCGCATGGGGCGGCCCGGGACGGCGATGCCGATCGCCAGCCGGTGTGGTTGACCCACGTCGACGAGAACCCCAATGGCGCCAATTATCTGTTCGTGGCCGACCATGCCCGGTCGGAGCGCATAGCCAACTACAAGCGCTGTTTCGAACTGTTCGATGGTCGCGACGATGCGGCGGTGGCTGATGCCCGCGAGCGCTGGAAAACCTACAAGGCTGCCGGCCATGTCATGGCCTATTGGCAGCAGACCGACGGTGGTGGCTGGGAGAAGAAGGCCTAACGTTGCAGGCGAGGCCTCCAGTAGCCGTTCCAGGCAGACTTCACGCGCTCAAGGAACGGGATATCGCCTTCGGGTCGATAGAAATCCGGTGAGTCGGCCTCGAACTTCGCCATGTAGTTGCGATAGCTGAGAGGTCGCCTCGCGCCGACTTGTGTCTGCGCTGCCAGCCGGTTGAGGCCGGCGTCGATATCGAACACCGTCGAAAGCCTGCCGCGCAGGCCGAGGAGCAGTTCGGCCGCGGCATCGGGAATCTCCCAGGCCGAGAAGACGGCAGCAAGCTTCGCCAGCTTTTCCGCGCTGAGCTGCTTGGCCCATTCGGCGCCCTTTGGACCCAGAATGTCGCGAGCGTAATAGGCCTCACCCTGGAACGGTCGTCCCGACAGGGTTTCGGCCGGCGTCGGCCAGACGTATCGCGACGGCAGGGCACGTGTCGAATAGGTACGTACGTCGAGCCGGAACAGGTCGAAGCCCTGGCGGCGCATGAAGCGGTCGGTATTGTGGAAAGTATGCTCGTCGGTCGCGCCTGAACCGATGAAGTTGACCTCCAGCTGAACCGCCAACAAGCCTAGCGATTCGAAACGGGCATCGAATGAACGAAGGACCTCGTAGTCGACGCCGTCGATGTCGATCTTGAGATAGTCGAGATCGTTCCAGCCGCGTGCCGCCAGCAGGCCAGGAACGACGACCGGCTTTGCCGGATCGGCAAGCCCCGTCATTTCCCAGGCATTGTTGCGGAACTTCTCCTCGGCGGTGGCGCCCTTGAGGCGCGCCTCCCGGATTTCGCGGGTGCGCATGAAGCTGAGACGATCCCGCATCTGCATGATCAGCGGCGCGGCGGGGCCGGCGGACAGGTCGACCATCTTGTCGGCCCGTCGGCCGACGAATGCGGCCAGATACTCGATATCCGGATTGAGTTCGCAGGTAGCCAGCCGCCGGCACTCCGCCTCGCTGGCATCGATGCCGAGCGCCCGTAGCCGAGGCTCGAAGACCCGCCACTGCTGCTCGATACCACCGGAGCAGCCGACATCCAGCAGGGTAAATCGTTCGGTTCGCAAGCCTTCAGCGACGAGGGCTGAAAACGAACCGTTCATCGCTGAGATCAGACTGTTGCCACGGGCGTCGCGGGCGACCCGACTGCGCCCGGCAGGCGCAAGGGCGGGGCGGTCAGGAGAAAGCGGGAGCGCTTCTTGCCGCGGAGCCACAATGCCAGATCCTGCAACCACCAGATTTCCCCCAGGTTCAGACCAAGCTTGAAAAGACAGTGATTGTGAATCGGCAGCGAGGGATGCTCGGCATCCTCCGGGCCGGGCCGGGCCGGAACCGCCTCGACGCCATAGTTGTCGGCGATGAGCGCGGAGATCTGGCTGTCGGTGATCCACTGCAAGAGCCGCTTGTCACGGCCGTCCAGGACGCAGCACATGGCGTGCGCGCGGGCTGGGTCGACCTTCTTGTCCATTTTGACGATTTCATCAGTGAAGCCAGTATAGAGCAGCAGCATGTCGCCTGCCTCGATTACCACCTTGTCGGCTTCGAGCACACGGCTCAAATCGTCGTAGTTCACATACTTATGGTCTCGGCCGTAGTGCTTCTCCAGGTCGACCATCACGGCCCGGCCCTGGATCGCCTTGGCGGCCATGTTCTCGACGCCAAGCTTGTGGGCATAGCTGAGGTGCCCGCAGCCGTCGCGGCCGGCGTCGGGCAGGGGACCCACGACATCCGTGCCGGCCTTGAAGCCGTTGTAGTAGAGGGGCTCGGGCACGCCGTCGCCGTCGGCGTCGAACAGGCCGCCGACATGGGCGAGTGTGTCCCACTGCGTGGAATATTGCAGTGTCAGGATGACGCGGTCGTCGCTGGCCACGTCCATGAACAGCGGATTGATGGTCTTGGTGAGGAAATTGAAGCGCCATCCGTTCTCGTCACCGGTCGGCGACAGGACCGGTGGCAGCCGCCGGGGATTGAGGACGTTGCCGCCGGGAAAATCGAGCGGCAGGCTGAGGCAGAACGACAGGCCCTCCTTTACCTCGGCAATACCCTCGAGCACCTTCTGGGGTGTGATGAGGTTGAGCCGGCCGAGCTGATCGTCGTCGCCCCAGTCTCCCCAGGTCGAGCCTTCCGGGCGCTGTTTCCAGCGTTTCATGACGTTTCTCCCCTTTTCGGCGGGGCCCGTAGCGCGCGGCGCCATTGCGCGTCATCCCGCACGCATGCCTCCTGCGCGCAATTTCGCAGCCGGCCTCGGTGAGGATCGTTTATCATGCCCGGGTAAACGAGGGTTCCATGTCCACAGTCGCCCTGGCCCCCCTGGGGCGTGATGTCCGGGTCATCAGCCTGATCGGCGTGGCCCATGGCGCCAGCCACTACTATCAGCTGGCTTTCGTCACGATGCTGCTCATCGTGCGCGAGAAAGCCGGCCTGTCCTTCACCGACGTGGGCGCCCTGGGGGCGATCTACTATGCGGTTTCCGGCATCTGCCAGACCGGGGCGGGCTTCGCGGTCGACCGGTTCGGCGCCCGGCCGATCCTGGCCGGCGGGCTGGCGCTCGCAGCCATTGGTCTGGCACTCACCGCCCTGGCCGACTCGTTTCTGACCTTTGCAGCCATTTCGGTCGTCGGCGCCATCGGCAACTGCGTCTTCCACCCCGCCGATTTCGCCATCCTGAACTCCTCGGTGAACCAGCGCCGCCTGGGCAGGGCCTACAGCATCCATGGGCTGGGCGGATCGCTGGGCTGGGCTGCCGCACCGATCATCTACTTTCTCGACGACATCGTGGGCAGAACGGGCGCTGCCCTCATCGGCGCCATTCCCGGGCTCGTGCTGGCGGCGCTGGTCCTGGGACATCGCCGCACCCTGGCCGATCATCGTGCCGAGGTCCGCTCGGCGGCAGCCGCCGACGGTGCGAAGGCAGGATTCGGTCTCTTTTTGCAGTCGGCGATCCTGTTGTGCTTCGTCTATTTCGCCCTGATCGCCGTCAATACGGTCGGTATCCAGCAGATGGCGGTACCCGCCTGGACGGAAATGTTCGGCGTGTCGGAACGCTATGCCGCGCTCTGTCTGATCGTGTTCATGGTCGGCTCCGCGGTCGGCATGTTCGCGGGCGGCTTCTTCGCAGACAATGTGAAGCGCCATGATCTCGTGGCCTCGGGTGGCCTGCTCGTCGCGGCGGCCCTCACGGTGCCGATCGCCACCCTCGCCGTGTCGCCCACGTTGCTGTTGCCCTTGCTGGCGCTGACGGGATTCGCCGGAGGAGCGACCAATCCGTCGCGCGACATGATCGTGCGCAATGCCACACCACCCGGCGCGTCGGGCAAGGTGTTCGGCTTCGTCTATTCGGGTCTCGATGTCGGCTCGCTCCTGGGGCCGCCGCTGTTCGGCTACCTGATGGACCTGCATCTGCCGGCAGCCATCTTCTGGATCGCGATTGTGCTCTACGTGATCAACGCCGGAATGGTGCTTACCATCCGCCAGGCGAGCGCGCCGCGAACGGTTGCGGCCGAGTAACCAGCGCAGCTCCCCGCACGCCGGGAAGCCGTTGTCCTGATCGCGTGTCACAACCCAATGTGTCACACCAAGTTGAGACAAATGTTGTGACACGCATCTGCCCGGACTCCGGGCCGAGCCCGGAATCACGGGCTTTTTAGGCGTCGTTTCTTCTTCTGTGTCACCGCCCGGCGCACCTTGTGACAGGTAGCGCGATGCGTCCGTTCCGACGTTATGAGGTGCTCGGTAGGGGACGGGCTCTCAACCGGACTCAGTCGGCCTGGCGTGACGTACCAGCCGTGGCAAGCTCCACCCTCACGCTCAATTGCGTCGTACCCGCGGCGTGCGCGGGCGGGTCATGCTTAATGTAGGAGAACTGGCGCGGTCCAACCGCCAGTCTGCCAGAAGACATAGCATTTTCCTGCTGAACCTGCAGTACACAAATGCGTGAGCAAATGCTTGCAGTGCAAGCACTCGCCTCTAGGCTGCTTTTTCGAGGGCTTCCTGCGCCGTCAGCCAGCGCTGCTCGGCATTGGCGACTTCGCGCTCGAGCCGTGCCTTCTCGCGCTGGAGGTCGGTCACGACGGATCCTGATCCCGAATAGATCGCCGGATCGCCGAGCTTGGCAACGACGCCGTCGAGCTGCGCGGTGAGGCGCACCAGCATCTTCTCCGCGCTGTCGACGGCCTTCCTGAGGGGCGCCTTCTGGGCGCGGTTGTCGGCCGACGTCTTGCGCTGGTCCTTCTTCGTGCCGGCGTCGACCGGCCGCTCGTCGCGCTTGGCCGGCTTGGCGCCGCGCTCCTTCAGGAGCTTCGCCTGGTACTCGTCGATATCGCCGTCGAACGGCTTCACCGTACCGCCGGCGACCAGCCACAGCGTGTCGGCGACCATTTTCACCAGGTGCGTATCGTGGCTCACCAGCACGACGGCACCCTCGAAATCGTTGATGGCGTCGACCAGCGAGGCGCGCGCATCCATGTCGAGATGGTTGGTCGGCTCGTCGAGCAGCAGCATGTGCGGCGCGGCGCGCGTGGCGAGCGCCAACAGCAGGCGGGTCTTCTCGCCGCCCGACAGCACGCCGACCTTGAGGTTGGCGCGATCGCGCGAGAAGCCGAAGCGGCCGAGCTGGGCGCGTACCTTGGCTTCGCCGGCGCCGGGTCCGAGCGCACGGTTCATGTGATCGAACGGCGTCGCCTCGAAGTCGAGGCTTTCTTCCTGGTCCTGTGAGAAGTAACCGACGCGCAACTTCGGCGTCTTCTTCAGCCGGCCTTCGCGCGGCTCCAGCCGCTGCGAGATCAGGCGGATGAAGGTCGACTTGCCGTTGCCGTTCTGGCCGAGCAGAGCGATGCGGTCTTCCATGTCGATGCGCAGGTCGAGGCCGCGCAGCACCAGCGGTCCGTCGGGATAGCCGACGGAGACCTCGTCGAGCGTCTCGATCGGCGAGGCGAGAATGTCGGGCGAGGGGAAGTTGAACGAGACCCGCTCCTCGATCGGCACCGAGGCGACGGGACCGAGCTTCTCGATCATCTTCATGCGCGACTGCGCCTGGCGTGCCTTGCTGGCCTTGGCCTTGAAGCGGTCGACGAAGGCCTGCATGTGCTTGCGCTGCGCCGCGACTTTGGCCTGCTGGGCGGCGTCGTTGGCCAGACGCTCGGCGCGTGTGCGCTCGAAGAAGTCGTAGTTGCCGGTGTAGGGAACCAGCTTCTCGTTATCGATATGGACGATGTGGTCGCACACGTCGTTCAGCAGGTCGCGGTCGTGGCTGACCATCAGGACGGTGTTGCGGAAGCGTTTTAGATGCTCGGTCAGCCACAGCATGGCTTCGAGGTCGAGATGGTTCGACGGCTCGTCGAGGATCAACAGGTCGGGATCGCTGAACAGCGTGCCGGCCAGCGCCACGCGCATACGCCAGCCGCCGGAGAATTCGCCGCAGGGCCTGGCCTGCTTTTCGTTGTCGAAGCCCAGGCCATGCAGGATCGAAGCGGCGCGGGACGGCGCCGAGGCGGCCCCGATCTCGTCGAGGCGAGCATGGATCTCGGCCAGGCGGAGGCCGTCGTGGCAGGCCGCATCCTCGGCCATCAGGGCGCTGCGCTCGACGTCGGCCGCCAGCACGGCGTCCAGAACGGTGATGTCGCCACCGGGCGGGTCCTGCGGCACCGAGCCGACGCGGGTGCGGCCCATCAGGTTGATTTCGCCGCTGTCGGTCTCGATCTGGCCCTGGATCAGGCGCAGCAGCGTCGATTTGCCCGCGCCGTTGCGGCCGACCAGGCCGACCTTCCAGCCGTCGGAAAAAGCCGCTGAAGCGCGGTCGAATAGCACGCGCTCGCCGTGGCGAAAGGAGATGTCGTTGATGTGGAGCATGGGGCGGCGGCCTTTAGCATGCGGTACCGGGCCATTCCAAGCCGGATCGCCCGACTTGCCGGGCCGAAACCTCGCGTCTATAAGGCGCGCCCATTCGCCGAGACTTTGTCTTCAAGAGGATTCCATGGCCGTCGAACGTACTTTCTCGATCATCAAGCCGGACGCGACACGCCGGAACCTGACCGGCAAGATCAACGCCCGCTTCGAGGAAAAGGGTCTGCGCGTCGTAGCCCAGAAGCGTATCTGGATGAGCCGCCAGCAGGCCGAGCAATTCTACGGCGTCCACAAGGCGCGCCCGTTCTTCAACGATCTCTGCACCTTCATGACCTCCGGCCCGGTCGTCGTGCAGGTCCTGGAAGGCGAGAACGCCGTCGCCAAGAACCGCGAGATCATGGGCGCCACCAACCCAGCCAACGCCGACGCCGGCACGATCCGCAAGGACTTTGCCGAGTCGATCGAGGCGAACTCGGTGCACGGCTCCGACTCGCCCGAGAATGCCGCGATTGAGATTTCCTACTTCTTCGCCGGATCCGAAGTCGTCGGCTAACCGTCTGGGCCTGAACGGCCGGCAGACACAAAAAAGCGGCCCATCTGGGCCGCTTTTTCTTTGCGTTCCGTCAGCGTCAACCCAGGACGGCGAAAGCAACCAGCAGGGCCACGCTGCCGCCGATACCCAGGAAGAGCGCCAGGATCGACATGTGGCCGACCAGTCCCAAAGCCATGGAAGCCAGGATCAGCACGATCCAGAGGAGCGTGAACGTCACCAGCTTGTTGAAGGACGTGTAGGTTTCCAGGTGGGCGGGGTAGTCGTCCTGCGCGTCTGCCATGTCGGATCCTCTTTGAGATTTCGTGGCAATCTTATAGCGAACTAGGGTTCGGCGGAGAAGAGGAGGCTGGCGCCGGGCGGAATGTCGCGGATGCTCGCCCGTCCATCGGCGATCGCGATCCGGCCTTCGGCGAACCAGCGCACCACGAGAGGATAGAGCAGGTGTTCCTGGCGCAGGATGCGCGCGGACAGTGTTTCCTCGGTGTCGCCAGCGAGGACCGGCACGGCGGCCTGGGCGATGATCGGCCCGGCGTCGAGGTCGGGTGTGACGAAATGGACCGTACAGCCGCTCACCCGCACGCCGGCATCCAGCGCCTGTTGCTGCACGTGCAATCCTGGAAACGCCGGCAGCAGCGAGGGGTGAATGTTGATCTGCCGCCCCGCCCAGTGCTCCGGGAACCACGCGCTCTGGATCCGCATGAAGCCCGCGAGCGCCACCAGTCCAACGTCATGCTTTTCGAATGCGGCGGAAACGTCCCGATCGAATGTTTCGCGGTCCGGGTAGCCGCGATGGGAGATCACCTCGGTCGGGATACCGATCTTGCGGGCGGCGTCGAGACCGGCGGCGTCCTCCCGGTTGCTGACGACGCAGGCGATCTCCGCTGGATAGCCGGTGGTCTGGGCGGCCCGGATCAGCGCCGCCATGTTGCTGCCGCGGCCCGAGATCAGGATTCCGACTTTCAGCTTCGCCATAGGCTGTCGGCGTGCTCGACGACACAATCGGCTTCGTCGCTGGGCGCACGCTCCACGACACCGACTTCGTGCACGGTCTCGCCGGCGTCTGCGAGAGCCTTGGCAACCCGCGCGGCATCGTCCCTGGCCACGACGGCGATCATGCCGAGGCCGCAATTGAAGGTGCGCAGCATGTCGTCGGTCGGCACGTGGCCGACATCGCGCAGCCATTGGAAAACCGGAGGTGCCGACCATTGCCGGGCGTCGAGGCGCGCGCGCGTCCCCGCGGGCAGGCAGCGCGGCACGTTCCCGGGCAGGCCACCGCCGGTGATATGGGCGAGGCCCTTGATGGCGCGGGTTGCCCGCACGACGCCGAGGACCTGTTTTACATAGATGCGCGTCGGCTCGAGCAGGACCGGGCCCAGGGCACCTTCGGCGAACGGCGCTGGGGCGTCGTAGGCGAGGCCACTGCGCTTGACCACGCTGCGCACCAGCGAATAGCCGTTCGAATGGGCACCGCTCGAGGCGATGCCCAGCACCACGTCGCCGATGGCGATGTCGGGCCGGGGCAGCAGCTCGTCCCGCTCCGCGGCACCGACGGTGAAGCCCGCCAGGTCGTAGTCGCCGTCGGCGTACATGCCGGGCATTTCCGCCGTCTCGCCGCCGATCAGGGCGCAGCCGGCGCGCCGACAGCCCTCGGCGATCCCCGCCACGATCCGCCGCCCGACATCCACATCGAGCCGGCCGCTCGCATAATAGTCGAGGAAGAACAGCGCCTCGGCGCCCTGAACGACGACGTCGTTGACGCACATCGCTACCAGGTCGATGCCCACTGTGTCAGGGATCCCGGCTTCGATCGCTACCTTGAGCTTGGTGCCGACACCGTCAGTGCCGGACACCAGGATGGGATCGCGAAATCCCGCTGCCTTGAGGTCGAACAAGCCGCCGAAGCCGCCCAAGGCGCCCATGACGCCCGGCCGATTGGTGGCGCGGGCCAGCGGCTTGATGTGCTCGACCATGGCATCGCCGGCATCGATGTCGACGCCAGCGTCCTTGTAGGTCAGGGGTGGCCGGTTGTGGCCCCCCTTGTTGTCGTTCGGTTTGTCTTTCGGTGCGTCGGGCTTCAAGCCATGCTCATTCGTGCTAGACCGGGGGCGTGCTAGATAGTCGGCGCGAACATAGCCAAAAACCGGACCCCCGCAATGCCGATAGGCCGATGGTTTTCCACGATCGTCGCGATTCTGCTGACGACCCTTGCCGTAGGCGGCGAGGCTTCCGCGCAGGTCGCGACCGGTAATTCCTATGCGATCACCGGCATAGACGTCGATGTGAATGCGGCCGACGCGGTCAAGGCGAGGGAGCAGGGCATCCAGGAGGCCAAGCGCCGGGCCTCGCGCATGCTTGTCGACCGCCTGGTCGCCGCCGAGGACCGAAGCCGCGTGCCGCCGCTCGACGATGCCCGGCTCGACAACATGGTCCGCGGCGTCGAATTCGTCCGTGAGCGGTCCGCCCCCAACCGTTACATCGCGACGCTGAACGTCGTTTTCGCCGCCGACCAGGCCAAAGCCTGGCTGGCCGACAGCGGTGTGAAAGTGTCCGAGACGGTCGCTCGTCCGGCCCTGGTCATCCCGCTGTGGAAGGGTAGGGCCGGCGTCGAAGCCCTCGACGACCGCAACGCCTGGCGTGAGGCGTGGCGGACCCTCGACACGGCGGGGAGCGCGGTGCCGGTGACGGTGGTGCGCGGCGATCCGACCGACCAGGGCGCGCTGTCGGCCGAGGAGGCCTTTGTCGGCGACGTTACCGCCCTGTCGCGGCTGAATGAGCGCTATCGCGCGCCCACCATCATCGTGGCCGTCGTCCAGGGCGACAAGGAGAGCGGCGCGCTCAGCGTCGGTGGCGTTCGCTACGACATGCGGACCGGTGCGCGCAGCGAGATTGCGCCGGTTCCGGTTGAGGGCGCGGCCCAGCTCGGCGAGGCTGCCAAGAAGATTCATGCACGAGTGGATGAAGATTGGCGCAGCATCGCCGTCGTCCGTCGCGACTCGCAGGACGCGCTCGATGTCGTTGTGCCCCTGCGTGCTTTGGGCGACTGGGTGCAGGTGCGTCAGCGTCTGGGCGCCGTGCCGGCGGTCAAGAGTGTCGCCGTGCGGTCGCTGGAATCGGATCGCGCCGAGCTACGTCTCGAGTACTTTGGTACCACCGAAGAGTTGCAGCGCACGCTTGCTCAGGCGGGCTTGACGCTGAACAAGGACGCCGATCAGTGGCGGTTGCAGTCGCGGTGACGCCGAAAGGCGGGACCGGAGAGACGACGCAACCGGCCAGCGGCAATCGCTGGCGCTTCTGGCTGGCGGCGGCAGCGGTCTTCCTGCTCCTCCTCTGGCTCCTGAACGACATCCTGTTGCCATTCGTGGTCGGCATCGTTGTTGCCTATTTCCTCGATCCCGTCGTCCATCGCCTGCAGAGGTTCGGGCTGTCGCGCACGATGGCGACAACTGCCGTGACGATCGTGGCCGTCCTGCTGACCGTGGCCGTCGTCATGGCCATCCTGCCGCCGCTGTTCGGGCAGGTGCAGGCGCTGATCGCGAAAATCCCCGAGTATGTCGTGAAGGTGTCGATGCGGATCCAGCCGCTGATCGAGCCCTTGATGCATAGATTCGGGATACAGCCGCTCAGTGTCCAGGACCTTCAGGAGAAGGCCACCCAATGGGCCGGCAGTGCGCTCGCTGTGGCCGGCACTGTCGCCGGCCAGGTGGCGCAGCGCGGCGTGGCCATCATCAACCTCCTCGGCCTGCTGTTCATCACCCCGGTGGTGACGTTCTACATGCTGCGCGACTGGGAAAAGGTCCTGGCCGCGATCGACGGCGCGCTGCCGCTCGATCACGCCGACACCATCCGCAAGCTGGCGCGCGAATCGAATGCCGCCATTGCGGGCTATCTGCGCGGCCAGGCGCTTGTCTGCATTTGCCTCGGTACGATCTATGCGATCGGCCTGTCGCTCGTCGGCCTTCAGTTCGGCCTGGCCATCGGCCTGATCGCGGGCGCCATTTCGTTCATACCTTTCGTCGGCACCTTCGTCGGTGCCGTGATGGCGCTCGGCATGGCGCTGGCACAGTTTCCCCCGGACTGGTTCGGCGTGGCCAAGGTCGGGGCCGTGTTTCTGGTCGGCCAGACCCTGGAAGGCAACGTGCTGTCGCCCAAGCTGGTCGGCGACAGGGTCGGGCTGCATCCGGTGTGGATCATGTTCGCTCTGCTGGCCGGCGGCTCGCTGTTCGGATTCGTGGGCGTCCTGGTCGCGGTGCCTGTGGCGGCCGTGATTGGCGTGATCGTGCGGCACCTGCTCGGCCGCTATCGCGAAAGTGCGATCTACCGTGGCAGCACATCCGCCTGACCGGCCGATGCCCAATCAGCTCACCTTCGACCTCGCGTTGCCGCCGCCGACCTCCGCGCGCGAAGACTTCGTCGTCGCCGGCGGCACTCGCGA
>CAMDOT010000164.1 GCA_945903635.1 Rhizobium sp. Q54
AGGAGACTGCCTGGACGAACTGCGCTCGACCCTGCTGACCTCAGGATCATCATTCACATCGTTGGTTTCGATTTGGTTCATGCTCGACTTCATCATGAATGCCTCCGGTTGGACAAATCGGTGTCCAAAAAATCCGGGGGCAGCTCAACCGCTTATCAGAATCCATACGCATTCTCTGTGATCGCAATGCCATGGATGTTCCCAGCACCAAATATTCCGCAATACCTTTGCGAGTTTGACTACGGACGTTTCACGTCAACAAATGATCCTTCGACTATGCTTCGCTCCGCTCAGGCCGAGGGGTAGCTGATGACGAGCGGAGGAGATTGCACTAGCGCCCTGCCGATGACAGTGCGCCGTAGAGCGTGAATTTGTCGGCCGGTCCACGGATCAGCAGTGTCCAGTCGGTGAAATGCATCGCCTCGGTGCAGCCGCGGCCGCCGCCGTGCAGGATCAGCGTCACCTTCTGGCTGGCGTCGACCAGAGGCTGAATGATGCCGGTGCCGCTGGCGTCCGCGCTCAGTTGCCACTCCTTGTAGAGATTGGGCCCGAGGCCGGTATCCTTTTCGCTGCCGCGTGGATCGACCTCGAAGATCGAAAGGGTATCGGGGATCGCAAGCGTCAGATCGCCGGCGCGGCCCCGCTCGTCGCGAAAGGAGAACACGATTTCCTTGCTGGTCTGCGTGACCGCCAGCAGCAGCTTTGTGCCGAGATTCTGGATCTCGATGGGATGATCGGCGGCGGTCTCGGCGACAAATGCCTCCTCGGCGAAGGTCATCCGCCCGATCTCGCCCAGCCGCTGCTCGCCGAGCTTCTCGACCGCGACGTAGCGCGACGCCGTATTCGAGCAGCAAGCGCAGGCGAGTGCGGCGTCGGTCGCGAACCAGAATGTCACAAGCGCTGACACTATGCCGGCAAGGTAACGCATATATGGCGTCATTACTCTGAATCCTGACGCCTTTCCGGTGCCCTCGCAATGCGGCCATTGCCAACACTTAACCTATCGGTTATGTATCGAGCAATCGCGAGGTGCAGCATGAAGCTCTTCTACGGTTGGGTGATCGTCGGCGCGGGCGCGTTGATGGGATGTGTCGCCATCGGAGCCATGTTCTCGCTCGCGGTCTTTCTGCAGCCGATGTCCGAGGCGACCGGCTGGTCGCGCACCGGCATCTCGAGCGCCATGACGCTCGACTTCCTGACGATGGGCGTCGCCGCCTTCGGCTGGGGGGCGCTCTCCGACCGCTTCGGTCCGCGCCCCGTCGTGCTCGCGGGCGCGATCCTGCTCGGCCTTGGCCTCGCCCTCGCGAGCCGCGCCACCAGCCTGCTCGAATTCCAGTTGATCTACGGCATCGTGGTCGGCGTCGCCGCCGGCGCTGTCTTTGTGCCGATGATGGCGACCGTCACGGGCTGGTTTGAAAAAAATCGCAGCCTCGCGGTCTCCCTCGTGTCGGCCGGCATGGGCATGGCGCCGATGACGATCTCGCCGTTCGCGCAGTGGCTGATCACATCCTACGACTGGCGGACGGCGCAGCTTACGATCGCAATCATGGCCTGGGTACTGCTGGTGCCAGCGGCCTTTCTCGTGCGCCGCGCGCCGACGCCCACCGCCGCGGCACCCGGAACGCCCGCCGAGGGCGGCGAGGGTATGACGGTGGGGCGGGCGTTGCGCTCGCCGCAGTTCATCGTGCTCTCGCTCACCTACTTCTGCTGTTGCGCCGCGCACTCCGGGCCGATCTTCCACACGGTGAGTTACGCGATCGCCTGCGGCCTGTCGGCCATGACGGCCGTCACGATCTACAGCGCCGAGGGCCTGGCAGGCCTGGGCGGCCGCATCCTGTTCGGCCTGGCTGGCGACAGATTCGGCGCCCGGCGTGTCGTCGTGGTCGGGCTCCTGGTCCAGGCACTGGGTGCGGGAAGCTATTACTTCACGCGCGACGTCGGAGAATTCTATGCCGTCGCGATTCTCTTCGGCATGGCCTATGGCGGCGTGATGCCTCTCTACGCGGTGATCGCGCGCGAATACTTCCCGATGCGCATCATGGGCACCGTGATCGGTGGTTCGTCGATGATCGCGAGCCTCGGCATGGCGCTGGGACCGGCCGCCGGCGGCTGGATCTTCGACACCTTCGGTGGCTACGGCTACCTCTACATCGGCTCGTTCGGCATCGGCCTTGCGGCCGTGGCGATCGCACTCGCCTTCCCGTCGCGGCCGCTGCAGATCAGTGCGGTGGCAAAACCGGCATAGGCTGCCTAGACCAACGGCTCACCCGTATCGAGGAACGCCTCCAGCGCTTGCTCGTTCGCGGCCAGATCGAAGCCCTGGGCCGCGATCCAGTCGTCGTTGTAATAGGTGTGGCCGTAGCGTTCGCCGCTGTCGCAGATCAGCGACACCAGCGACCCTTTGAGGCCGTCGGCGCGCATGCGTGAGGCGAGCAGGCAGAGCGCGAAGAAGTTGGTTCCGGTCGAGCCGCCGACCTTGCGGCCGAGCTGGCGAGACAGCACGCGCATCGCCGCCAGCGAGGCCGCGTCGGGAACGCGCATCATGCGGTCGATCACGTTGGGCACGAAGGATGGTTCGACCCTCGGCCGGCCGATGCCTTCGATGCGCGAGGCCCGTTCGCAGGTCGCCTTGGGATTGCCCTTGGCGAAGGCCTCGAAGAACGCCGAATACTCCGGATCGGCGACGCAAAGGCGCGTCGCAAAGCGCTTGTAGCGGATGTACCGGCCCAGGGTGGCCGACGTGCCGCCGGTGCCGGCGCTCATCACGATCCAGGTCGGCACCGGATAGCGCTCGCGGCTCATCTGCTCGAAGATCGACTCGGCGATGTTGTTGTTGCCGCGCCAATCGGTGGCGCGTTCGGCATAGGTGAACTGGTCGACATAGACGCCGCCGAGCTGGCCCGCGAGTTCCTCGGCCGCCGCGTAGATGCCCTTGCCGTCGGCCACCAGGTGGCAGGTGCCATGCTGGCGCTCGATCTCCTGGATTTTCTCGGCCGAGGTGGCGGCCGACATCACGGCATGGAAGGGCAGGCCGAGCAGGCGTGCGAAATAGGCTTCCGAGATCGCCGTCGAGCCGGAAGAGGCCTCGACGATCGGCGTGTCATGCCGGATGCGGCCGTTGCAGATGCCGTAGAGGAAGAGGGAACGGGCCAGCCGATGCTTCAGGCTGCCGGTCGGATGGGTCGACTCGTCCTTCAGGTAGATGTCGACCCCCTCCAGCGCCGGGAGGTCGAGCCGCAGCAGGTGGGTGTCGGCCGAGCGCCGCTGGTCGTTCTGGATCAGCTCCAGGGCGTGGCGCGCCCACTCGGCATCGTCGTGCCGGGCGGCCGCCTCGTCGAGAAGATGGGGACCTGTCACCCTATCCGCCGATGATCTTCTTCTCGATCATGCAGTGAATGCCCTTGTTGCCGTCGACCGTCTGCGTCACGTGCAGGTCGGCCTGCAGGCTGCACAGCATGTAGGCGTCGGCGGCCGCGAGGCCTGTTTTGGCGCAGATCAGGCGGATCATGTCACGCAGCGCCTCCTTGGCGGCGTCGTCGAGATCGGGATCGAAGCCGTGGGTGATCCAGTGCGTCGCCGTCTCGGCGCGCGGGTTGGTGAGCTTCATGTCCTTGCGCACGGTGAAGCGGAAGGTGCCGCTGAGGCTGGTCTCGAGCGCCGTCAGGTTGACCTCGCCGTCGCCCTGCACGCCGTGGCCGTCGCCGGTCGAGAACAGGCCACCGTCGGCGAACACCGGGAAGTAGACCGTGGTGCCGACCTGGAAATGCTTGTTGTCGATGTTGCCACCGAAGGCGCGCGGCTCGACCGAGCTGCACTGGCCCCATTCGGCCGGCGGCGCCACGCCCATGATGCCGAAGAACGGCCGGAGTTGGATTTCGGTGCCCCATGGCAGGGTGCAGACGCCGCGGTTGGAATCGATCGGCAGGTGGGTGAGGCGATAGAAGGGGAAATCCTCGGGCAGCGTGCCCATCAGCGGGCGCTGCACGTTCCAGCCCCAGTTCGTGCGGAACTTGATGTCGAGCACCTCGACGGCCAGCACGTCGCCGCGCTCGGCACCCTCGACATGCACGGGCCCGGTCAGGATATGGCGGCCGAGATGCGGCTTCAGCGTCTTCAGGATGTCGCGATGCTCGGGCAGCACGTTCATTGGCGGCTCCGGCAGGATCTCGGCGGCGCCCGAAACGCAGTGGATGGTGGCGACGTCGCCCGACTTGACGCGAAGCTGCGGCTTGAGCTGGCTGTCGAAATAGCCCCAATGGCATGTCTCGGGGGAGGAGTTCAGTTCGTACGTGGCCATTTCGATCCTTTAGCAGTGACGTGCGCTATCAAGCACGGAACGTGCCCGCGATGCCAGTGGGCTTGACAGGATTATCCTACTGTGATAGGAATTCAACGATCATGCAGCCCGTCCCTTGTCCTTCGATCTTCGCCCGAGCCCGGGAAGGGGCTTCCGCACGCGCTTTTTCACAGGCGCAGGCGCGTCGCGCCTTGTCGTCGTTCGTCGGACACGCCCTGTCCGATGCCGCAGGCGGAAAGCCACGCCGTATCAAGGACTTGATCGCCCTATTCCGCGTCGCCGATCGACCAAACGTCAGAACGGGCGCTGTCCGATCGGGCATGGCATGAACTACCGTCACGGCTATCACGCCGGCAACTTCGCCGACGTCCTGAAGCACACCGCGCTCTGCGAGTTGCTGCGGCTGCTGTTGTCCAAGGACAAGAAGCTGTTTGTCTTGGACACCCATGCCGGCGCCGGCGGCTACGATCTCGGCGGCGCGCTGGCTGGACGGACCGGTGAAGCCGAAGCGGGGATTGCGCGTCTGGCCGCGGCGCCACGCGCCGGCATGCCGGCCGCCGTCGTGCGCTATCTCGCGGCGGTCGCCGCCTACGATCGCAAGTTCGGGCCGGCGGCAGCGGGTGGCGGACCAAGGCGATATCCCGGCTCGCCGCGCTTGGTTCGCGCGGCGCTACGGCCGGGTGACCGCTTCGTCGCCTGCGAGCTGCATCCCGGCGACGCACTGGCGCTGAAGCGCGAGTTCGCCGGCGACCGCGCCGTCGAAGTGCGGCAGGCCGACGGCTACCAGGCGCTGAAGGCGACGTTGCCGCCGCCGGAGCGGCGCGGCTTGGTGCTGATCGATCCGCCTTTCGAGGCGGCCGACGAATTCGAGCGGCTGGCGCGCGCCGTGCGCCACGGACTGCGCCGCTTCGCCACCGGGTGCTATGCGATCTGGTACCCGATCAAAGATACCGCCGCCGTCGCCGATTTCCTGGGTGCGATCGCTGCGCCGCGCCTTCTGACGCTGACGCTGCGGCTGGACGGCGAGGGAGAGTCGGGCAAGCTCGCCGCCTGCGGTCTGGCGGTGATCAATCCGCCGTGGCGCTTCGAGGAGGCGATGGCCGAGGCGCTGCCGTGGATCGCGGGCGTGCTGGGCGGGCGGGCTACTCTCGTCGCGCCGCCAGCCAGCGCGCCGGCTCCGGCGTCAGGAGCGTGAGGACGAAGGAGACGAGGCAAAGCGCCGATCCGGCCAGGATCGCCCCGGTATAGGAGCCGAAGAAGTCGAAGGCATAGCCCGCGGCCGGCGCGCCGAGCAGGGCGCCGAAGGCCACGCCGCTGTAGAGCGCGCCGATGATCGAGCCGAGCGCGCGGCCGCCGAAATAATCGGCGGCAAGCGAGGGCGCGATGGCCACGAACCCGCCGTAGAAGGCGCCGAACACCAGGGCGAAGGCGATCAGGGCGGGGGCGCTGGTCGACTGCGACCACACCACCAGCATGGCGCCGGCACCGATGTACATCATGGCGAAGGAGAGCCGCCGGCCGAGCCAATTGGTGACGCTCGCGAACAGGAACCGACCGACCGTGCTGCCAACGCCCAGCAGGACGATCAGCAGGACACCAAAGCCCTCGCCTAGTCCGAGGTCGCTGGCGTAGGGCGCCAGATGCACGAACGGCACGAACAGGCCGAACGACATCAGAAGAGCGCCGACATAGATCGCCCAGAACGGTGCCGTGCGCATCGCCTGACCCAATGTGAGGCCAGCCGGCAACGCCGATCCGCCGCCGGGTGAGGGCGCATCGCCATCGGGGGCCAGGCCATAGTGCTCCGGCGCCGAACGGATCAGGATGCCGCTCACGACGGCGCCGATCACGGTGAGTGCCGCCAGCACCAGATAGGTCTGGCGCCAGCCCATGCCGGCGATCAGCGCATGGGCGAGCGGTGCGCCGACCAGGGTTCCGACGCCGATGCCGGCCACGGCGATGCCGCTTGCGGTGCCGCGGCGGCGGACGAACCAGCGTTGGACCGCGGCGATGCTGGGCACATAGGAGAGCCCGACGCCAACGCCGACGCCGATGCCATAGCCGAGATAGATCTGCCACAGGCTGATCGCCTGCGAGGCGATCACCAGGCCCACCGCCACCAGCAGCAGGCCGCCGATGACAAGCGGGCGCGGCCCGATGCGGTCGGCGATCAGGCCGGCGGGCAGGCCGAGCTGGAAATAGAGGAACGCCGCGATCGAGAACACCAGCGCGGTCTCGCCACGACGTGCGCCGAACTCCGTCTCGAGGACGCCGAAGAACGCGGCAAATGAATAGGCCACGGCATAGCCGGTCATCATGCACAGGAAGGCACCGGCGACGACCCACCAGCCGGCGAACGGGCGCATGGATTTCATTTTGTCGATCTCGACCATGATGGAAAGCTAGGACGTGGCAATATCTGGCGCCACGCTCAACCATTCGGCCAATACCGAAGGATTACTTCTTGGCGCCGTCCTTCTTGCCGCCATCCTTCTTGCCGCCATCCTTCTTGCTGGGTGTCCAGCCCCACATCTTCTGCGCCATTTCGGCGATTTCAGGCATGAGTTCCTGTTCGGTGAGTTTCACGCCGCGTCCCAGCTCGTCGGCGATGACCTTCAGGCCAGCCAACCGCGCCAGCTTCTTGTGGTTGCTGGTGATGACGTGCCACGGCGCATACTTGGTATCGGTGCGTTCCAGCATGTCATCGTAGGCCTCGAGGTACTGTTTGCGCTTGGCGATGTTGCGGAAATCCTCGAGCCCGATCTTGTAACGCTTGTTGGGGTCCTCGAGGCGTTCGATCATCCGCTTCTTCTGCGTCTCCTCGCTGACATGCATGAGCAGCTTGACGATGCGCACGCCATCGTCGACCAGCTCGTGCTCGAATTCGTTGATCTCGTGGTAGGCGCGCGTCCAGGCCTTCTTGTCGCAGAAACCTTCGATCCGCTCGACGAGGACGCGGCCGTACCAGGTGCGGTCGAAGATCGCCCAGTCGCCGGGAGCCGGAAGCCGCTGCCAGAACCGCCAAAGATAGTGCCGGCCCTGCTCGGCGGCAGTCGGCGCGCCGATGCGCCAGACATGAACCGACTTGGGCTCGAGGCGGCCGACGAGGCGCTCGATCAGGCCGCCCTTGCCGGCCGCATCCCACCCGTCGATGAGGATTATCACCCGGCCGCCGGTCCTCATGTGATGAATCTGCAGCGCCAGCAATCTTTCCTGCAGCTCCTTCAATTCGCGCTCGTAGCTTCCTTCGTCGATCGGACCGTCGATCATCTCGATCTTGTCCAGAGCCGGCCATTTGCCCATCGAGTCCTCCAGTTGGGGATCGTGACAGCGACGTGGAGGTGGGGCAATGACGAGAGATTGACAGCGCGAACCGCGCCCGCGACTAATCTCGCCAATGTCCGACGTCGAACCGACCATTCGCTACACGATGCGCGCCGGCAAGCCGGTCGTCGAGATCGGCGGCAATTGGACCGTCCTCCATCTCCGCGGCATCCGGCAAAAAGCCGCCAAGGAGCTGCAAGGCGCCGGTACAGGGCGCGCCGCGCGCGCCGTGGACGCGAGCGGTGTCGAACGGCTCGACACGGCGGGGGCGCTTGAAATCCTGCTCCTCGCAGGTGGCGGGCCCGACACCGAGGTGAAGACCCGGGAGCAGAGGCACGCCGACCTGTTCAAAGTCGTCCAGGACAATATGTGCAACGCGATGCCCGAGCGGCACGTGAACTGGTTCGCCCACTGGCTGGAGGAGGTTGGCCAAAACACCGTCCATTTTTATCGGCAGGTCATCAATCTCTGCGCCTTCTTCGGCGAGATCCTCGTGGTCTTCGTCGAGGCCTGCCTGCAGCCGCGCCGGTTTCGCATCAATGCCGTGGTTCGCCAGATGTACGAGGTCTGGGTCAGGGCACTGGTGATCGTCGGCGTCCTCTGTTTCCTGATCGGGGTGGTGATCGCCTATCAGGGCGTGCAGCAGCTCAAGCAGTTCGGCGCCGAGACCTTTACCGTCGAGGCAGTCGGCATCGGCATGTTCCGCGAGCTGGGCGTGCTGCTCACCGCGATCATCGTCGCCGGCCGGTCGGGCAGTGCCTTCACCGCCCAGATCGGCACCATGCAGGTCAATCAGGAAGTCGATGCCATGCGCACCATCGGGCTCAATCCCGTTGAGTGGCTGGTGCTGCCGCGGATCATCGCCCTGGTGGTGTCGATGCCGTTGCTGACCTTCTGGGGCGACATTGCCGGTCTGCTGGGCGGCGCGGTCGCCTGCACGTTCTATCTGGACTTCACGTTCGTGCAGTTCTTCGACCGGCTGCGTGACACCGTCGGCATCTGGCATTTCTATACCGGCATGATCAAGGCGCCGGTCTTCGGCATGGTGATCGCCACCATCGGGTGCTTCGAAGGCCTGCAGGTGCGCGGCAGCGCCGAAAGTGTCGGCCAGCTCACGACCAAGGCTGTTGTCGAGTCGATCTTCTGCGTCATCGTGCTGGATGCGGTATTCTCGGTCATCTTCCTGTTGGCGAACGTGTGATGGCCGAGGGCGGTCAACTCGTCGATCACAGCGACGGCCGGGACGTCGTGCTGCGGCTGCGCGGGGTGCGTACGCAGTTCGGCGACAACGTCATCCACGACAAGCTCGACTTCGACGTCTTTCGTGGCGAGATCGTCGGGCTCGTGGGCGGCTCGGGCACCGGCAAGTCGGTCCTGCTGCGTACGATAATCGGTCTCAATCAGATGAGCAGCGGCACTATCGAGATGCTGGGGACCGATATCGCCACCCTTCACGGCAAAGCGGAACGGGCCATGCAGGCCCGGACCGGTGTCCAATTTCAGGACGGCGCCCTGTTTTCCTCGCTCACGGTGTCGGAGAACATCATCGTGCCGGTCCGCGAGCATGCCAATCTGGACGAGGAGACGATGCGGGATATCGCCGCCCTCAAGATCGCCCTGGTTGGCCTCCCCCCCGACACCGGAGAGAAGAAGCCGTCCGAACTCTCGGGCGGAATGCGCAAGCGGGCGAGCCTGGCGCGCGCCCTTGCTCTCGACGCCGAGCTGCTGTTCCTGGACGAGCCCACCGCCGGGCTGGATCCGATCGGCGCGGCCCACTACGACGAGCTGGTCAAAGGCCTGAGCCACAGCCTCGGCCTGACGATTCTGATGGTAACTCACGATCTGGACAGCCTGAACGCCGTGTGTGATCGCATCGCCGTGCTGCTCGACAAGCGCGTGGTGGTAGGTACGATGGACGAATTGTTGGCATACGATCATCCCTGGGTCAGGGAGTATTTTCACGGCCCGCGCGGGCGGGCGGCTCGGCAGGAGCAGAAGTAGCGTCCGATGGAAAGAAAGTCGCCTTATGTGCTGATCGGCGCGGCGATGATCGCGTTCATCGTCGCCGTCGGTGGTTTCGTCATCTGGAAGCTGCGGGCCGGTGACCGGACGGCGTACGCCTATTACGACATTCTTTTCTCGGGTGAAGTGCAGGGACTGACCAACGACTCGCCGGTGTTCTATCGCGGCCTGCGTGTCGGCCGGGTGCAAAACATCCAGCTTACGTCGCGGGTCGACACAAGGCGCACCACCGGTCGCGAGCGCCTGCAGGAAAAGATCGAGGTGACGGTCGCTGTCGACTGGAACATCGATATCCGGGAGCGCTCCTACGCGGTCTTCGAAAAGCCGTTCATCGCCGGCGCTCCGTACATCCAGATCGTGGGCCGGCTCGACGTCGACCAGATCAAGCCGAAGAAGAGGCTGGGCGACAAGCCCTACCCGGAGATTCGCGAGGGCGCCTCTTTCCTTCAGGCGACGTCCACATCCGCCCAGGAGCTGCTGTCGAAGGCCGGCACCACGGTCGACCGGCTCAACGATCTTCTCAGTCCCGACAACATCGGCGCCGTCAGCGACACGCTGCGCAATCTGTCGACTGCAACGACGGCGTTCGCCAAGCAGGATGCCGCAATCCAGACGACGCTGGCCGAGCTGCCGGGTGCCATCGCCGAGTTTCGCCATACGTTCAACACGCTGAACGGGCTGGCGGAGTCGCTCAACCTGGTGGCCCTCGAACTCGGCCCGCAGGATGCCGCGACCCGCAAGGCGCTGGCCGGCAAGGATCCCGGCGAGTTGCGCAAGGTGATCGCCGATGTACGGACTGCGCTCGCCAACATCGATTCTGCGGCCGGCCAGTTCAGCAAGCTGGTGGTCGAGAACAAGGGCCCGATCAAGAGCTTCACCGAGACCGGCTTGACCGAATTCTCGCTGGCCCTTCGCGAGTTGCGTCAGCTCACCACAAACTTGAACGTCATCGCCACCAAGCTGGAGCGGGATCCAGGCGCCTTCGTGTTCAGTGGCAAGCAGGGATACACGCCGAAATGATGCTTCGTTGGGCCGTTTGCGCGGCGGCGGCCATTGCCCTCACTGGATGCCAAGCTCTAAGCGCGATCGATTCGGTCGCTGAACCGACCGACCTCTATACGGTAACTCCGAAGAGTACCTTCGATCACGACCTGCCCAACGTCTATTGGCAGCTTGCCGTCGAGGTGCCGGTCTCGGCCGCCAGTCTCAATACCGGGCGCATCGCCATTCAGATGTCGCCAACCTCGACGGATTACTACGCCAAGGTGGCGTGGACCGACCGGGCGCCGCTGATGGTGCAGACCCGCATCGTCGATTCATTCGAGAACACCCGCAAGATCGTCGCAGTGGCACGCGAGTCGATCGCGCTGCGCGCCAACTACGTGCTGCAGCCCGACCTGCGTAATTTCGAGGCGATGTATTTCTACGGCCAGCCGCCGATCGTGAAGGTCCGGATCATCGCCAAGCTGGTGCGCATGCCGGATCGCCAGATCATCGGTGTCGCCTCGTTCGAGCGGTGCGTGCGGGCTCGCGCCGACAAGGTGCCGAAGGTGGTCGATGCCTTTGACCAGGCCCTGGGCAGCGTCATCAAGCGGCTCGTCTCATGGACGCTCCGGACGCCGCCGCCCCGGCCACCCAGCGATTCGGCGCCTTACGACATCGAGCGCTTCCGCAATCCCGCGAATGCCGTCGTCGATAGCGAAGGTTGTCCGAAGGGCAACGACGCCTCGGTGGTTCCCTATACCGACGAGTAGGCGGCTGCCGCTCAGGCGCGATCCTTGACCAGCGACCAGGCAAGGTCGGCAAGCACACGCGGGCGGTTGCCATATTGCTTGGCGGTTTCGGACGAAGCGTTGCCGTCGAGGCCGCGCTTGTAGACGCCCTGCACGATGGCGGCGAGGCGGAACAGCGAGAAGGCCACGAAGAAGTTCCAGTCCGGGATCTCCTTGCGGCTGGTTCGGCGCGCATAGGCGGCGAGATATTCCTGCTCGGTCGGGATGCCGAACGCCTCTAGGTCCATGCCGGCGTAGCCCTCGGAGGCGCCGAAGCCTTCGGCGAAATGATACATCATGCAATTGTAGCCGAGGTCGGCCAACGGATGGCCGAGCGTCGAGAGTTCCCAATCCAGCACCGCGATGACCCGCGGCTCGGTCGGGTGGACGATGGTGTTGCCGAGCCGGTAGTCGCCATGGTTGATGCGCGTCTCGTCGCCCGGCGGCAGATGCGCCGGCAGCCACTGCTTGAGCAGTTCCATCGACTCGAGGTTATCCGTCCGGGCGAGGTCGTATTGGCTGGTCCATCGGGTGATCTGACGCTGGATATACTGGCCCTCGCGGCCGTAGTCGCCGAGGCCGACAGCGCGATAGTCGACGTTGTGGATGCGCGCCAGCACATCGTTCATCGAATCGAATATCTTGCCGCGGTCGGAAGGCGATATGCCCGGCATCTTGGAGTCTGACAGGATGCGGCCAGGCAGGAACTCCATGAGGTAGAAGGTGGTGCCGATCACCGAATCGTCCTGGCAAAGCGCGTAGGGCTTGGGCACCGGCACGTCGGTGTGGTCCGACAAGGCCTTGATCACGCGGTACTCGCGGTCGACCTGGTGCGCGGACGGCAACAACTTGCCGGGCGGCTTCTTGCGCAGCACGTACATGCGACCGCCGCCGTCCGTCAGATGAAAGGTCGGATTGCTTTGCCCGCCCTCGAATTGCAGCACCTTGAGCGGCGCGCGAAAGCCCTCGACGTTGGCTTTCATATAGTCCGTGAGACGCGCCTGGTCGAAGGCGTGGGCTTCGCGGACGGGCGTGAGATTGGACGGGAGCTGGGACATTCGGGAACAAGCCATCGGTTCGAGGTCACCGTTCTTCTAGCCTTGCCGGCGCTGGTTTTCGAGAGGGGATCGCGGCGGCGTTCGCAAAGCGGTGCTGGCTGTCAGTTGACCTGACGCACCTTGTCACCCCAGTACGGCCGGCGCAGCTCGCGCTTCAGGATCTTGCCGGTTGGATTGCGCGGCAATGCGTCGATGAAATCGACCGATTTCGGCAGCTTGTAGCCGGCGATGCGATCGCGCGCCCAGGTGAGCAGCTCACCGGCGGTGACGCCTGCGCCAGGCCTCTTCACCACGACAGCCTTGACCGCTTCGCCCCAGCGGTCGTCGGGAACGCCGATCACAGCCACATCCGCCACATCGGGATGGCCGAACAGAGCGCTCTCGACCTCCGCCGGATAGATGTTCTCGCCGCCCGACACGATCATGTCCTTCACGCGGTCGTAGATGTAGAGATAGCCCTTGTCGTCGAGGTAGCCCGCATCGCCGGTCAGGAACCAGGCGCCATCGATGGCACGCTTGGTGGCGTCGGGCAGTTTCCAGTAGCCGCGCATGACCTGGGGCGAACGCACCGCGATCTCGCCGACCTCACCAGTCGGCAGGTTCGTTCCGTCGTCGCCAACGATGCGGAGTTCGACCCCGGCTTGGGCATAGCCACATGACAGCAGCTTGCGGGCATCGGCCGGATCGTGATCCTCCGGCGGCAGCAGGGTGATGGCGCCGGTCGTCTCGGTGAGGCCGTAGACCTGCTGAAAGCCGCATTGGAAAATGCCCATCGCCTGCTTCAGCAACTCGGCGGGAATGGGCGCCGCGCCATAGACAATCAGGCGCAGGCTCGAGAGATCGGTCTCGCGAATCTGTGGGGCCTGCACGAGAAAGAGGATCATCGCCGGCACCAGCAACATCACCTGCAGTCGCTCGCGCTGGATCAGGTCGAGGACCTGGGCCGGGACGAACTCGCGAACGACGAAGTTCGTGGCGCCGGCGTAAAGGCCGGCGATACCCCAGCCTGCGCCGCCGATGTGGAACATCGGCAGGCAGACGAGGTTGGGCACGCCCGGCGCCAGCAGCCAGCTCTTCGTCCACAGCGGGAACATCCAGGCGAAATTGGCGTTGGTCAGCTCGGCGCCCTTCGGCAGGCCGGTGGTGCCGCTGGTATAGAACTGGATCGCCGTATCCTCGGGCCGGGCGACAAGGCGCGGATCGTCCGGGGCCTGCCGGTCGCGCCACGCCTCGAAGCTCTCCCATGACGGATGCCGGCCGCTCAGGGTGACGATCTTGCGGACGGTCGTCAGTCCGTCGCGGATCTTCTCGATAACGGGGAAATACTCCTCGCCGATGAAGAGGATCTCGGCTTCGGCGTCATTGACGATGTGCAGCACCTCCGGCGGCGCAAGGCGCCAGTTGACCGAGACCATCACGGCATTGGCCTTGGCGGCGCCGAACAGCAGTTCGAAGAAGAGGTCGCTGCTCTTGTCGAGGTGGGCGACGCGCACCTGCGGCTTGATGTTCGCGGCGATGAGGCCGTTGGCCACCAGGCTCGCCGCGCGATCGAGGCCGGCATAGGTCGTCATGTGCCCTTGGTACACGAGGGCGGCGGCGTCGGGCCGCCGGGCGGCGTGGACGCGGACGATATCGGCGAGACCTGCCATCTCGAAGTTCATTGACGTTTCCCTTGCAACCCTTGACGGCACGATATCGTGTGCAGCGGCGGCATCCTTCGGC
>CAMDOT010000165.1 GCA_945903635.1 Rhizobium sp. Q54
GACCGCGTCTATACCGACATGTTCTCGCTGACCGACGAGAACGAGATGGGCCATATCCAACTCTCGCGCGACGCCGATCTGCTGGTCGTGGCACCCGCCACCGCCAATATCCTAGCCCGTATGGCAGGCGGCATGGCCGATGATCTCGCCGCGACAGTGCTGCTGGCCACCGACAAGCCCGTGCTCGCCGCACCCGCCATGAATGTCCGCATGTGGACCCATGCCGCGACGGTCGCCAATGTCGAGACGCTGAAGAAGCGTGGCGTCACCTTCGTCGGTCCCAACGACGGCGCCATGGCCTGTAACGAGCATGGTCCCGGCCGCATGTCGGAGCCGTCTGAAATCGTCGCCGCCATCGAGGCGCTGCTGACCAAGGAGCAGCCGCTGGCGGGCAAGCGCGCCCTGGTGACGTCGGGCCCGACACGCGAGGCGATCGACCCGGTTCGCTACATCTCCAATCACTCTTCGGGCAAGCAGGGGCACGCCATCGCCGCCGCCCTCTCGCGCCTCGGCGCCGAGGTCACGCTGGTGAGCGGCCCGGTCATGGTTGCCGATCCACCGGGTGTGCGCACTATTCACGTCGATTCGGCCGATCAGATGCTGGCCGCCTGCCTTGCTGCGGGCACTATCGATGTCGCAGTCTGCGCCGCCGCGGTCGCCGACTGGAAGGTGGCGAAGGCTTCCGATGCCAAGATCAAGAAGAAGCCGGGCGCGCCGCCGCCGGCGCTCGACCTCGCCCCCAACCCCGACATTCTCGCCACCCTGTCGAAGCCCGGTGCCGGGCGCCCCACCGTGGTGGTGGGCTTTGCCGCCGAGACCGAGAACCTGGTGGCCAATGCGATCGACAAGCGCAAGCGCAAGGGCTGCGACTGGATCGTGGCCAATGACGTATCGCCGGCCATCGGGACCTTCGGTGGCGAACGCAACACCGTCCACCTGATCAGTGCCACCGGCGTCGAGGACTGGCCGACGCTGGCCAAGGATGAGGTTGCTGGCCGCCTCGCCGCGCGCATCGCGCTTCACCTGGCCCGGCCGAGGTCGGCGGAAGCAGCGGAGTAGCGATCATATGAACGGTGTCGAAAGCGTCGAGATCGAGGTGGTACGGCTGGCCCATGGGCGGGATCTTGCGCTGCCTGATTATGCGACGGCTGCCGCGGCCGGTGCCGATCTTCTGGCCGCCATCGACGGCGAGATAGAGCTGGGGCCGCTCGAGCGGAAAATCGTCCCGACCGGGATTTCGCTGGCGCTGCCGGTGGGCTTCGAGGCCCAGGTGCGCCCGCGTTCGGGCCTGGCTTTCAAGAACGGGATCACTGTCGCCAATGCCCCAGGCACGATCGACGCCGACTATCGCGGCGAAGTCGGCGTAATCCTGATCAATCTCGGCCGCGAGCCGTTCAAGATCACGCGCGGCATGCGAATTGCACAACTGGTTATTGCCCGGCACGCCCGGGCGGTCTGGCGGGAGGTCGGCGAGCTCGATCGGACGGCGCGGGGCGCCGGCGGCTTTGGGTCGACCGGCGTGTCGGCGGGTGTTTCGGTGGGCGAGGCGAAGACGGGAACGGGATGATGGAGTTGGTGCGGAGAGCCTGAGGGGAAGACAGGATGCCGCGGCTCAGTAAGAAGACGATGTTCGCTCTGGAGGCGGTGCTCGACGTGGCGTTCCATGTCGGTGAGCATCCCGTGCGCAGCGGCGACATCACCGAACGCCAGCGCATTCCGAAGCGCTATCTCGAGCAGGTTCTGCAGCACCTCGTTCGCGCCGGCATTCTGTCGGGCAAGCGCGGTCCCCGCGGAGGCTATCGCCTGGGCCGCGACCGAACCCAGATAACGTTGGGCGAGGTCGTTCGCGTCGTGCGCAATCTGGAGGCCGAGACCGAACCCAACGATCCCTCCGTCGGCTCGCCGCTTGCCCATGAGGTGGTGTGGCCGGTCTGGGAGAAACTGCGCGACAACATGATGGCGCAGCTCGACGGCATCTCGATCGACGATCTCTGCCGCCAGGCGCGCGACAAAGGGCTCGCCACGCCCGCCGACCCGCAGGCACGACAAGTCGTCCTCTGAAAATTCCTGCGCTATGCTCGTCCGTCACTTCATGAACGGAGGAGCAAGACGATGGCCAAGGCCAAAGCGAAAGCAAAGAAAGCCACCCCCAAGCCGCGCAACAAGAAGCTGTACGACGATGGCATGAAGATGCGCAAAGCTGTGCTGGGCGCAGCCTATGTCGATAACTCGCTGGCCGGCGCCGCCAACGACGACTTCATGATGGCGTTCCAGGACATCACCACCGAGTATTGCTGGGGCTATGCCTGGACGCGGCCTGGCCTCTCGAAGAAGAACCGCTCGATGCTGAACCTCGCGATGCTGGCGGCGCTGAACCGCGGCCCCGAGCTCAAGCTGCACATCAACGGCGCGCTGAACAACGGCCTGACCAAGGAAGAGATCAAGGAGATCTTCCTGCAGGTCGCGATCTACTGCGGCATTCCGGCGAGCCTCGATGCCTTCAAGACGGCGAGCGGCGTGTTCAAGGAACGCGGCATCTGAACCATGCTCGCCATTCGAGCGGCAGAGGTCGGGGAGGCGACGATGCTGACCGCGCTCTGCGTCCGCTCGAAGGCACATTGGGGCTATGACGCCCAATTCATGCGGCTGAGTGCGGCGTCGCTGCGCGTGAAATCAGCCGACATCGCGCTTGGCCGCGTGCTGGTGGCTGTCGATGGCAAGGACCGCGCCATCGGCGTCGCCAGCGTGATCCCGGACGGCGAGAGTGCGGACCTCGACCTGTTCTTCGTCGATCCGCCCTTCCTGGGTCGGGGCGTGGGCCGAGTTCTCTTCGAGGCCGCTGTCCGGGTCGCCCGGGCCTTCGATGCCAGGACCCTGACCATCCTGGCCGATCCCAACGCGGCGCCGTTCTACGAGCGGGTGGGCGCGCGCTTCCTGCGAAACGCGCCGTCCGATGCCATTCCCGGCCGCAGCCTGCCGCTCTATGAGTACGATCTCACATCCGGGGCCCGTTCATGACAGCATCTTCGTTGGTACCTCCCGCCACCATCGCTTTTCTCGGGCTCGGCATGATGGGCCGCCCGATGGCGGCGCGACTTGTCGGCGCCGGCTTCAAGCTGCGCGTGTTCGACGTTTCGCAGAAGGCGGTTTCGGATTTCGTCGGCGCCCATCCCCAGGCGCTTGCCACCGCCTCGGCCAAGGCCGCGGCCGAGGGCGCCGATGCGCTGATCACCATGCTGCCCGACGGCAAGATCGTGCGGCAAGCGCTGCTCGAGGGCCGCGATGCGGCGCGCGAGGGCCTCGGCGCCGGCGCCTTGGTGCTCGACATGAGTTCGTCCAACCCGGTCGACACACAGCAACTCGCGCGCGACCTCGCGGCGTCAGGCGTGGCCCTGCTCGACGCGCCTGTATCGGGCGGCGTCCGGCGCGCCGTCGACGGCTCGCTCGCCATCATGGTGGGGGGCGCCGTGGCCGATCTCGAGCGGGCGCGGCCGCTGCTCGGTGCCATGGGCAAGACCATCACGCTGTGCGGGCCGGCCGGCGCCGGTCATGCGCTGAAGGCGCTCAACAACTTCCTCTCGGCGTCGGGTCTGGTCGCGATGTGCGAAGCGCTGGTGGTGGGCGAGGCGTTCGGCCTCGATCCCGGCACCATGGTCGACGTGTTCAACAGTTCGACCGGCAAGAGCAACGCCACCGAGGTCAAAGGCCGCCAGTTCGTCGTGTCGCGCACCTTCGCCTCGGGCTTCAGCACCCGGCTGATGGCCAAGGACCTGCGCACCGCGGGCGACGTCGCCCGGCATCTGAAGCTCAGGATGCCGATGCTGCAGCAGGCGATGGGCTATTGGACGGCGGCCGACGGCAAGCTCGGCGCCGGCGCCGACCACACCGAGATCCTCCGCTATGCCGAGATGCTGGCCGAGGAGGAGGCATGACCCCACTGAACCATCGGCCGGTAAGCCTTTGACAGGCCGGGGTGGCATCCTTATATAAGCGCCACCTAGGGCCCTTGGCGCCGCCTCCCCGGCGGTGATCGACGGGGCCCATCCAAGTACGACATAGCGCTTATTTTCACAGGTTCGACCGTCCCGGTCGCCGAAGCGCGTGCGTCATTCCCCGGACTGAAGACCCATGAATCTCCAAGACCTCAAAAAGAAAAAGCCGCCCGAACTGCTCGCCTTCGCCGAAGAGCAGGGTGTCGAGGGCGCGGCCATGATGCGCCGCCAGGAACTGATGTTCGCCATCCTCCAGAAGCTGGCGGCGGCCGACCAGGCCATCTTCGGCGTCGGCACCGCCGAGGTGCTGCCCGACGGCTTCGGCTACCTGCGCTCGATGGAAGCCAACTACCTGCCCGGCGCCGACGACATCTACATCAGCCCGACCCAGGTGCGCCGCTTCGGCCTGCGCACCGGCGACACGGTCGAAGGCGAGATCCGCGCGCCCAAGGACGGCGAGCGCTACTTCGCCATGGTGCAGATCAACAAGATCAACTTCGACGATCCCGAGGCGCTGCGCCATCGCATCAACTTCGACTCGCTGACGCCGCTCTATCCGGACGAGAAGCTGAAGCTCGAGATGGAGGGCGGCTCGGCCGTCATGGCGCCGGCCGTCAAGGAAGAAGAGGGCGGCTCCCGCGCCACCTCCTCGGGCCGCGTCAGCTCGCGGCGCACCACCGGCACGCTCACCAAGAAGGCGAGCTCGACGCCGCAGCAGCAGCTCGACATCTCGACCCGCGTGATCGACCTGATCGCGCCGATCGGCAAGGGCCAGCGCGCGCTGATCGTGTCGCCGCCGCGCACCGGCAAGACGGTGCTGTTGCAGAACATCGCGCATGCCATCACCGCCAACAATCCCGAGGTCTACCTCATGGTGCTGCTCGTCGACGAGCGGCCCGAGGAAGTGACCGACATGCAGCGCACGGTGAAGGGCGAGGTCGTGAGTTCGACGTTCGACGAGCCCGCCAGCCGCCACGTCGCCGTGGCCGAAATGGTGATCGAAAAGGCCAAGCGCCTGGTCGAGCACAAGAAGGACGTAGTGATCCTCCTCGACTCGATCACGCGCCTGGGTCGTGCCTACAACACCGTCGTGCCGAGCTCCGGCAAGGTGCTGACCGGCGGTGTCGACGCCAACGCCCTGCAGCGCCCCAAGCGCTTCTTTGGTGCGGCGCGCAACATCGAGGAAGGCGGCTCGCTCACCATCATTGCCACGGCCCTGATCGATACCGGCTCACGCATGGACGAAGTCATCTTTGAAGAGTTCAAGGGCACCGGTAACTCGGAAATCATTCTCGACCGCAAGGTCTCCGACAAGCGCACCTTCCCGGCGATCGACATCACCAAGTCGGGCACCCGCAAGGAAGAGCTGCTGGTCGATCGCGCCACGCTCAGCAAGATGTGGGTGCTGCGCCGCATCCTGATGCCGATGGGCGCCGTCGATGCCATCGAGTTCCTGCTCGACAAGCTCAGGACGTCCAAGACCAACAACGACTTCTTCGGATCGATGAATCAATAGGGCGCGCTCTCGCGCGCCCTGGCGGGCGACAGGCGCTGTAATCAGCGCCGAAAGCTCGCACGGTTCAGAACGGATAAGAACTCAAAAGAGCGCCACTTCGGGCGGAGTAACCTCCGCCCGAAGTGGCGCTCTCTCTACGAGCGGTCGCCGCTCCGCGCGAACACGGCGCTGGCGTGCACGATGCGCTCCTCGCCGACCTTGAGATAGCAGTTGGCGAAGGCCAGCCGCCCGCCGACTTTCTGCACGTCGACATGGGCCTCGACCCAGTCGCCGATCTTGGCGGAGCCCGCGAAATCGGTCTTCACGCTCGCGGTAGTGATCATCGGCGACGGTGTCTGGCTACGCGTCGTGCGATAGCCCAGCGAGATATCGCACAGCGTCATCAGCAACCCGCCATGGGCGACGCCGCGCCCGTTGGCGTGCTTGGGCTGGATGCGGAGCCCGACCACGAAGGTACCGTCGTCGTTCTCGCGATAGAAGAACGGCCCGTTGTGATCGAGGAACGGGCTGGTGCGGAACAAGGGCTTGAAGCCGTCCGGCGGATTGCTTTCCACTGATGTCTCCTCAAGCGCCGAGATCCGCGGCGACGGCGCGGCGCTGTTCGGCGCTCACCTGGACGTCGGCGCCGAACCACGCCTTGAAGCCCATCCGGCCCTGATGCAGCAGCATGCCGAGGCCATCGACACAACGATTGCCGCGCGCGCGCGCCGTGGCGAGCAACTCGGTCTCGAGCGGGATGTAGACGATGTCGTTCACCACCGCGTCCTTGGGCAGCTTGGCGAGATCGATCTCGAGCGGCGGCTTGCCGGTCATGCCGAGTGCTGCCGTGTTGACCAGCAGCGTAGCGCCGTCGAGCATCTCCGAGCGCTCGTCCCAGCGTTCGATGGCGATGCGGCGGCCGTCGCGCGGTGTAAAGGCGAGGCCGAGCTGGATGGCGCTCTCCTGCGTGCGGTTGATCAGGCGCAACTCCGGGACGCCTGCATCCATCAGGGTCGCCACGACGGCACGTGCGGCGCCGCCGGCGCCCAGCACGACGACCGGGCCTGTATCGGCTTTCCAGTCCGGCGCGCTGGCGCGGAGATGGGCGAGAAAGCCGAAGCCGTCGCTGTTGCGGCCTTCCAGGGTGCCGTCGGCCTGCTTGATCACGGTGTTGACCGCGCCGATCCGCTCTGCGGCGGGATCGATGCGGTCGAGCAGCGGCATGATGTCGATCTTGTGCGGCAGTGTGAGATTGCAGCCGCGCGCATTGGGCGTCCGCTTGAGGAAAGCCACCAGCTCCTCCAGCGCGACGCGCTTGGGTTCGACCGGCAGGCGGCCGTAGTGGCCTTCTATGCCATGCTGCTTCAGCCAGAAGCCGTGCAGCGCCGGCGAGCGCGAATGTTCGACCGGCCAGCCGACGATGGCGGCGAAGGGCCGGCCGGCCGCTTCGGCCACGAGTGCGTCGTAAGCGTTCATTTTTGAGACTCCAGGCCGATGCCGTGGCCCGCCAGGAACGACAGCAACGGCAGCAGCGGCAGGCCGAGGATGGTGAAATAGTCGCCGTCGACGCGGCTGAAGAGATGGGCGCCCAGGCCTTCGAGCTGGTAGGCGCCGACCGAAGTCGTCACCGCCTCGCCCGCCCGTGCAAGGTAGGCGTCGAGGAAGGAGTCGGTGAATGGCCGCATGGTGAGCTTCGCACGCTCGTTGCAATGCCACAGGCGGACGCCGCCACGCGCCACCACCACCGACGAACAAAGCTCGTGTGTCTGGCCGGCGAGCGCCAGAAGCTGCTCGCGGGCGGCGGCCAGCGTCGGCGGCTTGTCGAACTGGCGGCCGTTGCAGGCCAGCGTCGAATCGGCGCCGATCACCATCGCCGCCGGATGCCGTGCCGAGACGCGCTTCGCCTTCAGCTCGGCCAGCGTCTCGGCGACGTCCTGTGGCGAGGCACGTTCGCCGAGCAGGCTCAGCTTCACCTCGTCCTCGTCGACACCGGACGTCTCGACCTCGAAGACGAGGCCGGCGCTGGTGAGAAGCTGGCGGCGCGAGGGGCTGGCGGAGGCGAGGATGAGCGCGGGAGCGGGCATGATTGGCGGTGCTACGCAGGTTCGAGGCGGAACAGGCCGCCATCATCGCTGTGGGTGACGAGATAGAGGAGCCCGTCGGGCCCCTGACGCACGTCGCGGATATAGGGAAGACGGTCGACGAGCAACCGCTCTTCGCCGCGGTAACGTTCGCCGTCCAGTTCGATGCGAAAAAGGGCATTGTTCGACAGCGCGCCGGTGAAGACCGAGCCCTTCCAACCGGGGAAGCGGTCACCGGTATAGAAGCAGAGCCCGCTGGGCGAGATCGACGGCACCCAGACGCGCACCGCGTCTTCCATGCCCGGCAGGCTCTTGTGGTCGGTGATCTTGCTGCCGTCGTAGTTGACGCCGTGGGTGGCGAGCGGCCAGCCGTAGTTGGCGCCTGACGTCAGGATGTTGAGTTCGTCGCCGCCCCTCGGCCCATGCTCGACTTCCCACAGCCGGCCCGTGCCGGGATGCACCGCGATTCCCTGCGGATTGCGGTTGCCCCAGGTGAAGATCTCCGGCCGCGCGCCCGGCCGGCCGACGAAGGGATTGTCGGGCGGCACCGAGCCGTCATCCCTGAGGCGCACGATCTTGCCCCAGAGGCTCGCGAGGTTCTGGGCCTGCGCCATCTGGAAGCGGTCGCCCGTCGTCACATACATCAGGCCGGCGCGATCGAAGACGATCCGCGAGCCCAGATTGAGGCTGCCGCCGCCGAACGGCAGCGCCTGAAAGATTGGCGTCACATTGCGCAGCCCGCCATCGGCGAGTTCCGCCCGCGCCGCCGTCGTCACCGCGCCGCCTGGACCCTCGGCGATATACGAAAGATAGAGTACCCGGTTGCGGGCAAAGTCGGGATGCAGGCAGACGTCCAGCAATCCGGCCTGGCCGCGAACATAGACCTTGGGCACGCCGGCGAGCGGCGTCTTCTCCAGCCGTCCGTTGGCGAAGACCCGCAACCGGCCCGGCCGCTCGGTGATCAGCAGTCGTCCGTCCGGCAGGAAGGCGATGCTCCAGGGCTGCTCGAGGTCACGGCTGAGCGTCGTCAGGCGGTAGGCCGCTTTGGCGCTCCGCGTGACGTCCTGGGCCCGCGCAATGGCGGGTGCCGCCAACCCGGCAGCAGATGTGGTGAGAAGGAAATAGCGGCGGCGCATAGACCCTCGCGGCAGCAGGGATGAGCCAGCCTGGTCGGGCTGGCGCGCGGAATGCCGGTCACTATACTCGACGGCCGCAACCAGCCCCATAACCGTGAGGGGACTTTCCTTGACCGACCGCTATCTGCGCACCGGCATCTTTCTCGCGCCGTTCCACACGCTCGACGAGAACCCCACGCTCGCCATCGAACGCGACATGGAGCTGGTCCAGCATCTCGACCGGCTGAACTATCACGAGGCCTGGATCGGCGAGCATCATTCCGGCGGCTTCGAGATCATCGCGAGTCCCGAGATGTTCATCGCCGCCGCGGCCGAGCGTACCCGGCACATCCGCCTCGGCACCGGCGTGGTCTCGCTGCCCTACCACAACCCGTTCATGCTGGCCTCGCGCATGACCCAGCTCGACCACATGACGCGCGGCCGCGCCATGTTCGGCGTCGGCCCGGGGTCGCTGGTGCACGATGCGGCCAAGCTCGGCATCAAGCCGGCCGCCCAGCGCGACCGCATGGCCGAGTCGCTCGACATCATCATGGAGCTGATGGCGGGCAAGTCGGTGACGCACAAGTCGGATTGGCTCGACCTCAACGCCGCCCAGCTTCAGCTCCTGCCCTACAGCCCGGGCGGCATGGAAATGGCGGTGGCGAGTTCGCGCTCGCCGGTCGGCGCCGTCGCGTCGGGCCGGCACGGCATCGGCATGCTGTCGATCGGCGGCACGTCGGACGATGCCCTGAAGGCGCACGCCGCCAACTGGGGCGTCTATGTCGAGAACGCCCGGAAGAACGGCCGGACGGCCGACCGCTCGAAATGGCGCATCGTCACTTTCGCCCATGTCGCCGAAACGCGCGAGCAGGCGTTCAAGGACGTGAATTTCGGCATCGACCGCTTCGCGAAGTATTTCACCGACGTCGCCACCTTCCCGATCCTGCCACCCGGCATCACCAATGCGGCGGAATACCTGACCAAGGAAGGCATCGCCTGCATCGGCACGCCCGACGATTGCGTGCGGCACTTCGAGCGGCTGTGGAAGGGTTCGGACGGCGGCTTCGGCGCCGTGCTGCTGCTCGCCCACAACTGGGCCGACTGGCCGGCGACGCAGCGCTCCTATGAATTGATGGCGCGCTTCGTCCATCCGCATTTTCAGCACAACTCAAACGCGCCGCGGCAGCAGAGCTATGATATTGCCGTCGGCAACCGCGAGACCTACTCGGTGCAATCGCAGGCGGCTGTCACCGGAGAGATCGAGAAATACCAAAGTGCCAAGTCAAAGCGCGCTGCCGAGTAGCCGCCGCTGAATAGCCACCACTCAATAGCTGACGAATTTCAAGGGAGAGAGAGATGTCCAAGTCCATTCTGATTCACGAAAACGGCGGTCCGGAGAAGATGCAGCTTCACGACGTCGAGGTAGGCGCTCCCGGCCCCGGCCAAGTGAAGATCCGCCATACGGCGATCGGCCTGAATTTCATCGACGTCTACACCCGCTCCGGCCTCTATCCGACGCCGATGCCGCACGCGGTCGGTCGCGAAGCCGCCGGCGTGATCGTCGCGGTCGGGCCGAAGGTGAGGGGCTTCAAGAAGGGCGACCGCGTCGCCTATTGCGGCGAGCTGGGCGCCTATTGCCAGGAACGCCTGATGGGCATCAATCAGCTCGTCCATGTGCCCAAGGGCGTGAGCGACGAGCAGGCCGCGGCGATCATGCTGAAGGGCATGACCACGGAGTATCTCGTCGACCACACCGCCAAGGCTTGGCTGAAGAAGGGCGACACCGTCCTGTTCCACGCCGCCGCCGGCGGCGTTGGCCTGTTGTTCGGCCAGTGGGCCAAGGCGCGTGGCTACAAGGTGATCGGCACGGTCTCGTCGCCGGAGAAGGCCGCACTTGCCAAGAAGAACGGCTACAAGTGGGTGATCGACTATTCCAAGGAGAACGTCGTCGAGCAGGTGATGAAGATCACCAAGGGCAAGAAAGTGCCCGTCGTGTTCGACGGCGTCGGCAAGGACACCTGGGCTGCTTCGCTCGACTGCCTGCAGCCGCGCGGCCTGCTCGTGTCGTTCGGCAACGCCTCGGGCGCCGTTCCGCCGCAGCCGATCGGCATCCTCAACGCCAAGGGCTCGCTTTATCTCACGCGGCCGAGCCTCGGCGCCTATACCGCCACGCGCGCCGCTCTCGAAGCCTCGGCCCGCTCGCTGTTCAAGATGGTCAAGAGCGGCAAGGTGAAGATCGCCATCGACCAGCGCTATCCGCTGGCCGAAGCCGCCCAGTCCCATCGCGATCTCGAGAGCCGCAAGACGACCGGCCAGACGGTTCTGGTACCGTAAGCGGGGCTCCGAACGGCTGATGCGATAGTCCGTCGATGGTCATCGTCGGCCTGACCGGCTCGATCGGCATGGGCAAGTCGACCGCAGCGAAGATGCTGCGGGAGATGGGCGTGCCCGTGTACGACGCCGATGCTGCCGTCCATGCACTGCAGGCGCCGGGCGGCGCGGCGCTGCCCGGCATCGAGGCGGCGTTTCCGGGTGTCGTGAAGGCAGGCGTGCTCGACCGCCAGGCGCTGGGCGCGCGCGTCTTCGGCAACAAGGCGGCGCTGCGCCAGCTCGAGGCGATCGTGCATCCGCTGGTGCAACGCCGGCAGCGGGTGTTCCTGCGCCGCGCGGCACTCGCCGGCGAGCCGCTGGTCGTGCTCGACATCCCGCTGCTGTTCGAGGGGCTGGGCGAGCGCCGTGTCGATGCCACGCTGGTGGTGAGTGCGCCGGCCTTCCTGCAGCGCCGCCGCGTCATGGCCCGGCCCGGCATGACGGCGGAAAGGCTCGACGGAATCCTGCGTCAGCAGGTGCAGGACGCCCTTAAGCGGCGCAAGGCGAGCATCGTCATTCCGACCGGGATGGGCCTTGCGCCTACGCGGGCGGCGCTCGCGGCGGCCGTCGCCAGGTTGCGGCAGCGCCGCGGCCGCTTCTGGCCGTCCAACCCGTGGCGTGAGCGATTCACAGCCCAGCTCGCACGCGCCCGTCGCAAATAGGGCGGCAACTGGCTACAAGGTCGGGATGCGCGAAATCGTCCTCGACACCGAGACCACCGGCCTCGATCCGCTCTCCGGCCACCGCATCGTGGAGGTCGGCTGCCTCGAACTCGTGAACATGGTGGCCACCGGGGTCACCTTCCACAGCTACTTCAATCCCGAGCGCGACATGCCGACGGGCGCGCAGGATGTGCACGGTCTTACCGAGGAATTTCTGTCCGACAAGCCGCTGTTCGGCGACAAGGCCGACGAGCTGCTGATCTTCCTCGGCGACGCGCAGCTCGTGATCCACAATGCCCAGTTCGATCTGGGATTCCTCAACGCCGAGCTCGAGCGCGTGGGGAAGACGAGGATCGCCAATCCCTACATCGACACGGTGTCGATGGCGCGGCGCAAGTTTCCCGGCCAGCGCGCCAGCCTCGACGCGCTGTGCGAGCGCTTCGGTATCGACAATGCGCATCGCACCAAGCACGGCGCCTTGCTCGACTCGGAGCTGCTGGCCGAGGTCTATCTCGAGCTGAGTGGCGGCCGGCAGCGCGATCTCGGCCTCGCGCCGGAGATGGCGGGCACCGCGGCCGACGGCACGGCAGCGCCGAACAACCGGCCAGTGCGTCCGGCGCGACCGCACCCGGTCAGCGCGGCCGAACTCGCCGCGCATACCGAATTCATGAAGAAACTCAGCGAGCCGCTCTGGCTGAAGGCCTAGAGTCTTTCCGACGAGGCTTGACCCATCGGAAGAGAACTCATTCGCTTCCCCATTCAAATGGGGAAGTGCCCTCGTCTTACGAGGGCGTTGGGGTCTGACCCCTCCGGCCCTGCGGGCCACCTCCCCATTTGAATGGGGAGGAAGGAGAGTCTGATTTAGCCAGGAAGACTCTACGCGTGGCCGACCGGTCCGTCGGCGATGCCGGGCATCCGGCCGCCGTTGGCTTCCAGCTGCTGGCGGTAGAGCGCCACGAAATCGACCGGCGCAATGTTGAGCGGCGGAAAGCCCGCCTCGCGCGTGGTGTTGGCGACCACGGCGCGGGCAAACGGGAACAACAGGCGCGGGGTCTCGACGAACAGCATCGGCCCATAGGCCTCCTGCGGGAGGTCGCCCAGGGAAACGGTGCCGGCATAGACCAGCTCGAGCATGAACAGCGGTTCCTTCGCGGGCGTCTGGGCGCTCGCCTCGATCGTGATCGCCACCTCGAAGGTCTTGGCGTCGAACTGGCGGTTGGTGACCTGGACGTTGAGGGTGAGCTGCGGCTGCGTCTGCTCGATCAGGCTTTGCGGCGCGCGCGGGTTCTCGAAGCTGAGATCCTTGATGTACTGGCCGTGCATGGTCAGGGGCGCGCCGGTGGCCTGGGGCTTGTCGGCGGCCGGCGGGGCGGGAGGGGGCGTGGTCGTCATGGCGCACCTTACACTGGGTTTCGAGCGGGGGTTTCGAGCGGGGGTTTCGAGCGGGCCGGGCGGTACCATGCAGGGCTGCACTGCACAAGATGCGGGCAGAGCCAGACCCCGGGCAATTGCCAATCGGGTGCCCAGCGGCGATGATAAATCCTTCAGATAGTGGGATTTTGCACGACTATGGATCGGTCTTCTCTGCGGCCCCTGGTGGGTGTTACCGCCTGTTACAAGGAAAACGGTCGCGGTGGCTGGCACCACACGGTGGGCGACAAATATGTCCAGGCGGCAATCCGTGCCGTCGGTGCCCTGCCGGTGCTGATCCCTGCCTTCGGTCCCGAACTGGGCGACGACGCCTCCATGGCCGCGGCGCTCGACCGCCTGCTCGATACGCTGGATGGCGTGCTGCTCACCGGCAGCCCGTCCAATGTCGAGCCGCACCACTATGGCCAGACCAGCCAGCCCGGCACGGCCCATGATGCCGCCCGCGACGCCACGACCCTGCCGCTCATCCGTCACGCCATCGATCACGCCGTGCCGCTGTTCGCGATCTGTCGCGGTCTTCAGGAGGTGAATGTCGCGTTGGGTGGCTCCCTGCACCAGCTCGTGCACGAGGTCGATGGCCGGCGCGACCATCGCTCGCCCAAGTCGACCGACATCGACGTGAATTACGCACCCGCTCATGACATCGACATCGTCGAGGGCGGTCTGCTCCACCACCTGCTGGGTGAACGCCGGGTGCAGGTGAATTCGCTGCATGCCCAGGGCGTCGATGTCCTGGCATCGCGCGCCCGGCTCGAGGCGGTCTGCCCCGAGGACGGCCAGGTCGAGGCTTTTAGCGTGCCCGACGCGCCCGGCTTCGCGCTCGCCCTTCAGTGGCACCCTGAATACAAGGCGCTCGAGAATCCCGTCTCCATGAAGGTGTTCGGCGCCTTTGCCGCGGCGTGCCGCGCCCGTGCATCGGCGCGCCTG
>CAMDOT010000166.1 GCA_945903635.1 Rhizobium sp. Q54
CTGAGCGGGCCTGGAGGCCCGCGGTCCGGATGACTTCGAACATTCCAGAGGAGCCAGTCATGGCCAAGCCTAAGGTTCTCATCTCCGACGAACTCAGCCCCCGTGCCGTGGAAATCTTCTCGGAGCGCGGTTGCGACGTCGACTTCAAGCCCGGCCTGAAGCCCGCCGAGCTGCGCGCCATCGTCGGCAACTACGACGGGCTCGCGATCCGGTCCGCCACCAAGGTCACGGCCGAGGTGCTGGCCGAGGCCAAGAAGCTCAAGGTCGTGGGCCGCGCCGGCATCGGCGTCGACAACGTCGACATCAAGGCCGCCACCGCCCACGGCGTCGTCGTCATGAACACGCCGTTCGGCAACGCCATCACCACGGCCGAGCACGCCATCGCCCTGATGTTCGCCGTCGCCCGCCAGGTGCCCGATGCCAACACCAGCACCCAGGCCGGCAAGTGGGAGAAGAACCGCTTCATGGGCACCGAGCTCAGCTTCAAGACGCTGGGCCTGATCGGTTGCGGCAACATCGGTGCGATCGTGGCCGAGCGGGCGCTCGGCCTCAAGATGCGGGTGCTGGCCTACGATCCGTTCCTGAGCGACCAGCGCGCCGCCGAACTCGGCGTCGAGAAGGGCACGCTCGACCAGGTGCTGGCGCGGGCCGACTTCATCACCATCCACACGCCGCTCACCGAGCAGACCAAGAACATCCTGAGCCGTGCCAACCTGATGAAGACCAAGAAGGGCGTGCGCATCGTCAACTGCGCGCGCGGCGGCCTGGTCGACGAGCTGGCGGTGCGCGACCTGCTGGTGTCGGGCCACATCGCCGGCGCCGGTTTCGACGTCTTCGTCGAGGAGCCGGCCAAGACCAACGTGCTGTTCGGCGCCCCCAACCTCGTGTGCACGCCGCATCTCGGCGCCTCGACGGTGGAGGCGCAGGAGAACGTGGCGCTGCAGGTGGCCGAGCAGATGGCCGACTATCTGTTGACCGGCGCGGTCACCAACTCGCTCAACATGCCGAACGTCTCGGCCGAGGATGCGCCCAAGCTCGCGCCCTACCTCGACCTGGCCGAGAAGCTGGGCTCGTTCGCCGGCCAGCTCACTGATCGAGACATCAAGGCCGTGTCGATCGAATACGAGGGCGCGGTCGCCGCACTCAACATCAAGCCGCTGACCCAGGTGGCGCTGATGGGCGTGCTGCGGCCGCAGCTCGACTCGGTGAACATGGTCAATGCGCCCGTGATCGCCCGCGAGCGCGGCATCGACGTGGCCGAGGTCAAGCACGAGCGCGACAGCGACTACACCACGCTGGTCAAGATTTCGGTGACCACCGATCAATATACCCGCTCGGTGTCGGGCACGCTGTTCGGCGGCAGGCACCCGCGCATCGTCGAGATCAAGGGCATCGAGATCGAGGCCGAGTTCTCGCCGCACATGCTCTACATCACCAACGACGACAAGCCGGGCTTCATCGGACGCCTCGGCACCATCCTGGGCGAGAACAAGGTCAATATCGCGACCTTCCATCTCGGCCGCGACAAGCCCGGCGGCTCGGCCATCGCACTGGTGCAGGTCGACCAGCCGATCTCGGCCGACCTGATCGGCAAGATCGCCGCTGTCGAGGGCGTGGTGCAGGCGAAGGTGCTGGGGTTCTGAGCGGACCGGTCCGAAAAATTCGGATCACCATGAGAAAACGTTCTTCACCGTGCACGGGGCGGTGGCGCTATCGTGCCCGTCGAACCGAGGAGAGGTGTGCCGATGCCGCGTGTCAGTGAAATCGAGGACGACGGGGGCGATCCGACCTTGAAGGCGATCTTCGACCGCCAGCGCGAGATGTTCGGCGGCCTGCTCAATCCCACCAAGGTCCTGGCGCACTGCCCGCCGATCCTGCGCGCCGCCGGTCTGCTCGGCCAGTCGATCGAGCAGTCGGGCCTGCTGCCCAAGGGGTTGCCCGCGCTGCTCTACGTGCGCGTCGCCACCATCAACGGCTGTCCATTTTGAATGGATATCAATTCCAGCCGTGTGCTGGAAACGACGGAAGGCGGAATGGAGAAGCTTGCCGAGGTCACTGAGTGGCGTGACAGCAAGCTGTTCAGTGAAGCCGAGCGGCTGGCGCTCGAATACGCCGAGCGCATTACCTACACCGACCAGAAGGTCGACGATGCCCTGGTCGATGGACTGAAGCGGCACTTCACCGACGGGCAGATCGTCGAGCTGACAGCCGCGATCGCGATGGAGAATTTTCGCAGCAAGTTCAATCCGCCGCTCGGCATCGAGGCTCAGGGCTTCTGCATGGTGCCCCCGAGAAAATAGGCGGCCGGGCCGCTACTCCATCTGGACGTTGAGCGCCTTCAGCTTCTTGCCCCAGAATGCGTGCTCGTCCTGGACGTACTTGGTGAACTCGGCCCGGCTGCGATTGGGTGGCAGTTCGAGGCCGTCCTTGGCGAGCGCTCCAGTGTATTTCGGATCCTTCATCGCCGCCACCGTCTCCTTGTGGACGCGGTCGAGGATGGCGTCGGGGGTCTTGGGCGGCGCGAACAAGCCATGCCAGCCGGTGACGGCTACGTCTACGCCCTGTTCCTTGAGCGTCGGCACGTCGGGCAGCGCGCTGACGCGCTTATCACCGGTCACCGCCAGCGCCTTGAGCTTGCCGGCCTTGATCTGGCCGACGGCTGGCGGCAGCGAACTGAAGTTCATGGTGATGATGCCGCTGATGACGTCCATCAACGCCGGCCCCGTGCCCTTGTAGGGGGCGTGCGTGAGGTCGATGCCGGCGGCCTCCGCAAACAACGCGCCGGCCAGGTGGTTGTTGCCGCCGACGCCCGACGACGAATAGGTGAGCTTGCCCGGCTCCTTCTTGGCGAGCGCGATCAGCTCCTTGACGTTGTTGACCGGCACGCTCGGGTTCACCGCCAGCACGTACTGGTAGTCGGTGGTCTGAATGATCGGCACCAGGCCCTTCAGCGTGTCGATCGAGGACTTCAGCACATGCGGGTTGGTCACGACGTTGGTGCCCACGGCGTAGAAGATCGTGTAGCCGTCCGGCTTGGCGTTGGACACGAAGCGCGCGCCGATCGCGCCAGCGGCACCGCCCTTGTTCTCGACGATCACGGTCTGGCCGAGCAGCGGCGTCAGCAGATGGGCGAGTTCCCGCGCCACGATGTCGGCGCCGCCGCCGGCGGCATAGCCGACGACGAAGCTGACCGGCTGTGTCGGCCAGGCCGCCTGGGCATGCAGTGCCGAGGGCAGGACGAGGGCGGTTGAGCCGAGGGCGAGGGCGTGACGGCGGGTGATTGTATTCATGTCTTTCCTCCCAAAACTGTCATCGCGCGTGGGGTAATCCCCACGCTGGAGCGAAGCGAGGGACTTTTCCTGTGGCCCCAAAGATCCCTCGGGCTGCGCCCTCGGGATGACACTTCGTGTCAATTCTTGCCGGCAACGTAGCGGCCGGCGCCGTCGCCCGCCAGCTTGCCGAGCACGGCGCCGGAGACCAGACCCGTGCCGCCTGGGTAGTTGTGGTAAAACAGGCCGCCCACCAGCTCGCCGGCGGCGAACAGGCCGGGGATCGTGTGGCCGTCGGTGCTCTCGACCTCGCCCTCGTTGCTGATCTTGAGGCCGCCGAAGGTGAAGGTGAGGCCGCAGGTGACGGCGTAGGCCTCGAACGGGGCCTGGTCGATCGTGTTGGCCCAGTTGCTCTTCGGCACGGCGAGGCCGCGCGTGCTGCGGCCGTCCTTGACCGCCGGATTGAATGGCACCTCGGTCATGACGGCTGCGTTCCATTCCTTGATGGTCTTCAGGAAAGCCTGCGGATCGACGCCCTCGAGCTTGCCCGCCAGTTCCTCGATCGTGTCGGCGCGCACCTTGGTCATGCGCTTGATGCGGTATTCGTCGCGCAGCTTGTCGAGCACCTTCGAGTCGAAGATCTGCCACGCGAACTGCTGCGGCTGCGACAGGATCACCGCGCCGTACTTGGCATAGGTGTAGTTGCGGAAGTCGGCACCCTCGTCGACGAAGCGCACGCCGTTGGCGTTCACCATGATGCCGAGCGGGTAGGAGTGCTTCTGGAAATTGTCGCCGACCTCGAGGTCGCCGAACTCCGGCGCGTTCATGTCCCAGCCCACGGCGTGGCCGCCCGACCAGTTGCCGTGCGGCTTGGCGCCGATCGCCAGCGCCATGTTGATGCCGGCGCCTGTGTTGAATCGCGTGCCGCGCACCTTGGCGAGATCCCAGGTCGGCCCGAGATAGCGCGTGCGCATCTCGGCGTTGCTCTCGAAGCCGCCGCAGGCCAGCACCACGGCCTTGGCGCCGATCCGCACCTTGCGCCCCTTGTGGCGGGCGATGACGCCACGCACGACGCCGTCCTCCTCGATCAGCGACACCGCCGCCGTCTCGTAGTGGATCGGGATGCCGGCCTTGATCGCCGCCTTGTGCTCGAGGTCGACCAGGCCCGGGCCGCCGCCCCAGGCCTCGACCGCGAGGCCGCCCCAGAACTTGTACTTGCCGTTCACCTTGAAGGCCTGCCGGCCGTAGCTCGGCTGGAAGCGCACGCCCTTGGTTCGCATCCACTTCATCGTCTCGAAGCTGCGGCCGATCAGGATGTCGGTGAGCTCGGGATCGCAGCGGTAGTTGGTGACCCGGCCCATGTCGTCCAGGAACTCGTCGGCCGAGTAGCTGCCGAAATCGACGTCGCGCTGTTCGTCCGGGGTGAGGTCGTAGAGCTCGACCAGGTCCTTCACGCCATTGAAGACAACGCGCATGGCGCCGGCCGTATAGGTGCTGTTGCCGCCGCGCTCTTCCTCGGGGGCGGCCTCCAGCATGGCGACCGAGGCGCCGGTTTCGCGGGCGGCCAGGGCTGCACAGGCCGCGGCATTGCCCGCGCCCACCACCAGAACATCGACCTGAAAATCGTCCACGCGCAGCTCCTCGATTTCGGCACCGGAATTGCGTTAGAATAAACACAATGGGTGATCGTTTCGACCGTCTAGGGGGCCGGCATGTCAATGTCGAGGCCCTGCTGCGCAGGCCAGGCATCGGGCACAACAACGGCCCGGTCTTCGACATGTCCTGGGAGGCCTGGGTGTGGCGCCGCGCCGCCGCCAAGGCCTGGAAGGCGCCCAAGCCCGAAGTGGCGATGCTGCGGATCAAGCGGGCCGAGCGGCTGGGCATCACTTATAAGGAATTGACCTCGGCGATCATGGATTCCGGTGCTCATCTGGGCGCCGCCGTGCTGCCGCTGTCGCTGGCTGCCCGCGTGCGCCGGGGCCCCAATCGCGAAATCGTGGTCGAGCCGCGCAACAGCATTGCCGATCTCGTGGCGAAATTCCGCGGCCGGCTGTTCATCCTGGGCGACATCGACGCCGTGCCGGCGATGAGCGAGGCCGAGCGCGCCGAATTCCTGCTGCTATTGAACCGCGCCTTCGACGGCAAGGTCGAGGCGGTCGGCTGGGGTCACGATGGCCCGGCCATCCGCGTCATGCTGAAGGCCAACGCACTGCCGCACCAGGAAGCGTTCCTGGTGGGCTCGGGCATCGGCCACCGCGTGCTGGGCGAGGCCGCCGGCCTGCCGCTCACCAAGGACATCGATACATGGCTCACCCCCTCCGGGTGAGGTATCTGATGAGGCATGACCTCATCGTTTGAACCGCCCCTGAAAGGCGTCCGCGTCGTCGAACTCACGCACACCATCCTCGGCCCGTCCTGCGGCATGATCCTGGCCGATCTCGGCGCCGAGGTGATCAAGGTCGAGCCCGTGGACGGCGATCGCACGCGCAAGCTGCGCGGCTTCGGCGCCGGCTTCTTCGGCTACTTCAACCGCAACAAGAAGAGCCTGGCGCTCGATGCCGACAGTCCGCAGGGCAGGGCGGTTCTCGAGAAGCTGCTGCGCGAGGCCGATGTGCTGATCGAGAACTTCGCCCCCGACTCGATGGCCAAGCGCGGCCTGGGCCCGGCGCATCTCGAGAAGATCAACCCGCGCCTCGTCTACTGCTCGCTCAAAGGATTTCTGCCAGGACCCTACGAAAAGCGCCCGGCGCTCGACGAGGTCGTGCAGATGATGGGTGGGCTCGCCTACATGACCGGCCCCAGCGGCCGGCCGCTGCGTGCCGGCACCTCGGTGGTCGACATCGTGGGTGGCATGTTCGGCGCCTTCGGCACGGTGCTGGCACTGAAGCAGCGCGACAGGACGGGCAAGGGCGGGCTGGTCGAGAGCGCGCTGTTCGAATCGGTGGTCTTCCTGATGGGCCAGCACCTCGCCATCACGGCGATGAACGGCGCCGCCCCGCCGCCGATGCCCGAGCGCGTGAGCTCGTGGGCGGTCTACGAGATATTCAACACCTCCGACGACCTGCAGGTCTTCGTCGGCATCACCAGCGACGGCCAGTGGAAGCGCTTCTGCGAATTCTTCAAGCAGCCCGAACTCGCGGGCGACCCCAGGCTCACCACCAACAACCTGCGTATCGAGGCGCGACCGTGGCTGGTGCCGAAGGTGGCGGCGGTGTTCAAGGGCTACTCCAAGGACGATCTCGAACGAATGTGCCTGGAGGCCGACATCTCCTTCGCACCCGTCGCGCGGCCGCAGGACCTGTTCGACAACCCGCATCTGCTGGCCAACGGCTCGCTGGCGCCGACGACCTTGCCGGGCGGGGTAAAAACGCGGCTGCCGCTGCTGCCTTTCCAGATGTTCGGCTGGCGGCCGCCGCTGGTCAGCGACCCGCCGGAGATCGGCCAGCACAACGACGAGGTCCTGGCGGAGATCGGCTACGACGCGGCCGGCATCGCCGCCCTCAAGGCGGCGGGGATGCTGGGGCCGAAGTAGGCCTCGCGATACGGACGGCACGGATCCACAAACCGGTAATACGGCGATGATAGGCAAGGCCGGCACACAGGTGTCACCGCAAGGGCAGTCCCGCCCGCTGCCTTGAGCCTCCGGGGATTAGTCATGTTTCAGATCGTCGGTTCCTTGTTGGCCCTGGCCACCGTCGGCGCCCTCCTTGCCGCGGAGCCGGTCTACGGCCTCGCCCTGGCCTTCGCGACGCTCTGCTGGGTCGTCAAGGCCAAGCCCGCCCGGATCTCCGCCATCGAATACGATGCCCCGCAAGGTGGCATCGTGGTCTTCCTCAGCCAGTATCGCTGAGCCCAGTATCGCTGAGGCCAATACAGCTGCTATCCGTCGATTTCCGCCTGCGCCCGTTGCACCTCTACGGCGAGCGGCCCGAGGCTGTCCTGGCAGGCCGCGCGGTCGCCGGCCTTGGCGGTCCGTTCCAGCGCATCCGCGGCATCGCCCAGCGCGCGGGCGCCGACCGCCAGCGCGCTGCCTTTTAGGCGGTGGGCGGCAGCGGCGAGGGCCGGCAGGTCGCCTGCCGTCATCGCCGCTTCGATATCGCGCCGCGAGTCGATTGCGGTCGCGGAGAACTTGCGCAGCAGATCGCGGCGCGCCGCCTCGTCGTCGGTGATCCACGGGTCGAGCACGCTGCGGTCGATCGCCGGCTGGGCACCGGCGCCGCCGTGCAGCCAACGCTGCAGGGTGGCGCGCAGGCGGGCGAGGCTGACCGGCTTGGAAAGATAGCCGTCCATGCCCGCGGCGCGACAGCGCTCGTCCTCGCCCGCGAGTGCGTTGGCCGTGACCGCGACGATCGGCGTGTGCGGCCGGCGATCGGCGGTTTCGATCCGGCGGATTTCCGCAGTCATCTCGAATCCGTCCATCTGCGGCATGTGGATGTCGGCGAAGACGATGTCGTAGGTGCCGCCGCGCCATGCCTGCAGCCCGGCGAGGCCATCGGCGGCCGAGTCGGCGGCGATGCCAAGTGCACGGAGCTGGCGGACCAGCACGTCACGATTGATCGGATGGTCGTCGACCACCAGCACGCGGTTGCCGGTGAGTCTCGCCGGCCCGGTTGCGGATGCCGATTCGGTGGAAGGCTGATCGATCAGCGGCAGATCGATCAGCGGGGAGTCGGCCGGGGCGGCCAGCAGGGTGAGCGTCACAGTGAAGGTCGAACCGCCGCCGGGCGAGCTCTCGGCCGCCACGTCGCCGCCCATGAGCTGGGCCAGGCGCCGCACGATCGACAGGCCAAGCCCGGTGCCGCCGAAGCGGCGCGTCGTCGAACTGTCGGCCTGGGAGAAGGGCAGGAACAGCCGGCCCTGTTGCGCCTCGTTCATGCCGATGCCGGTGTCGCTCACCGATAGCACGATGCGCGTGCCGCCCTCGCCCAGCGGCTCGGTGCGGGCGCGGATCATGGCGCCGCCGCGGTCGGTGAACTTGAGCGCATTGCCCAGGAGATTGAACAGGATCTGGCGCACCCGGGTGGGATCGCCGACCAGCGCGTCGGTCGATCCGGGGGCGACGGCGGCCACCAGCGACAGGCCCTTGCGCTCGGCCTGCGGCCGGAAGGTGGCGATCGCGCTCTCGACCAGGCCGGTCAGCGAGAACGGGGTCTCCTCGAGGTCGAGCGCGCCGGCCTCGATCTTGGAGAAATCGAGCAGGTCGTCGATGATCCGCAATAGCGCCTGCGCAGACTCGCGCATCGTGGCCACCGTGTGGGCCTGCGTCTCGTCCACACCTTCGGCTTCCAGCACTTCCATCATGCCGAGCACGCCGTTCATCGGCGTCCTGATCTCGTGGCTCATGGTGGCGAGGAACGTCGACTTGGCCTGGTTGGCGGCCTCGGCGTCGGCGCGCGACTTCTCGGCGGCGACCAGCGCCTGCTCGAGCTCGCGCTGGCGGTGGAGTTCCTCGGAGACGTCGCTCACGATTATCGCGGCGCGGCCATCGGCGGCGTAGCGCAACGAGGTGCGCGCCCATTTCTTGGGGGCGTAGGGGATCAGCGACGGCTTGCCCGAGCGCAGGATCGCGAGATGACGCTCTGCCCAGGCCTCGGGCGTCTCGCCGGGCGGCCGGGTCGCCCTGGCGGTCTGAAGGACCGCTCCCGCGAGGCTGACGCCCGGCGTGACGATCTCGGGCATGTTCAGCACGAAACGGCGATAGGCCTCGTTGCACAGGATCAGGCGCTCATCGCTGTCGAGGAAGGCGATACCGTCGTCCATCGCTTCCATCGCCTGGATCAGGCGCTGGCGCGCCTCGGCGGCCTCGTCGCGCGCCGCTTCCAGTTCGCGCTCGCGCGTCTTGGCATCGCTGAGGTCAGTGACGAGGGTCACCACGCCGCCCTCGCGCGTCGGATGCTTGGCGATCCGGATCCAGCGGCCGTCGCGTGTCGCCATCTCGCGCTCGCCGAACGAGGTGCGGTGATGGGTGACCATCTCGGCGATCCAGGCCTCGCTGCGCGCCGCATGATCGGGTGCAACCCGCCCGCGCCGCAGCATCTCGCGCAGCATCGCCTCGTGCGTCATGCCGCGTTTGATGAGGCCGGCCTGGCGACCTCCGGTGAACATCTCGTAGGCATCGTTCCAGACGATGAGGCGGGTGTCGGCGTCGTGGATGGAGAATCCCGAGGGCAGGGCGCGGATCGCGTCGTCGAAGCGCTCGCGCTCGCGCGTGGCGTCGGCGCGCGCGTTTTCGAGTTCGGTCACGTCGCGCAGCAAGACCAGCCGCCAGCCGTTGGCGAGCACGTTAAGGGTGAATTGCAGCGTCCGGCCGCCGCGCTTCATCAACTGCCAGCCCTCTGTGCCGGTCTCGAACTGGCGACGCCGGGTGGCGACGAATTCGGCGCGTTGGCCAGGTGGGATTGGTCCGAAATCGCCGCGATCGATCTGATAGTCGAGACTTGTCCATGCATCGGGCAGCGTCGGTATGACAGCGCTGTCGAACTCGTGAAATCTGATCATCGCGTCGTTGAGGAACAGACGCTTGCCCTCGGCGTCGTAGACGACCATGGCATCGGGCATCTCGTTGAGCATCGTCTGCAGGTCGCTGCGCGAGCGCTCCAGCTCAGCCTGCGCGGCGGTGATCAGGCGCTCCTGCTCGACGATGTCGGTGAGGTCACGATGGACGGTCAGCACGCGCCCGCCGGGCAGCGGCCGGTAGGTCGCCTCGACGATGCGCCCGGTGACGGTGCTTCGGCGTTCCGCCGGCTGGCCAGGCGCGTCGAAGCGGGCGGCGCGGCTCGCGATCCAGCCTTCGAGGCCGCCCGGCAGCGCGTCGACCGGACCGTAGTCGCCGCGCTGGGCGCGGAAGCGGACGATGTCGGCAAAGCTCGGCAGGGTCTTCAGCAACTCGTCCGGCATGTCGTGCAGCCGGGCCATCGCCCGGTTCTGGTAAAGCCAGCGGCCGTCGCCCTCGTAGAGCATCGCACCGTCGCTCATGTTGTCGAGCACGGTGCGCATCGTGTCCTGGGCGATGGCGACGTCGCGGTGCGCCTGGTCGAGCGTCCGTGACAGGTCTGATGCCGCAAGATCGCGCGCGATTTGCTCGCGCACGCGGCGGCGCTCGATATGGGCGAACATGTTGATGATGAAGAAGAAGCCGAACACGATGGCGGCGAGCCCAAGCGCGCCGCGGCTGCCGTCGGTCAGCACCAGCACGCCGCTGACTGGCAGCAGCAGCGCCGCCGCCGACAGCAGGAAGGTGCGGCCGTCGAGGCCGCGCGACGGCGTCCAGCCGACGATCAGGCAGAGTGCGAAGGTCCAGAGCGTGCGCTCGTGGTCGGCCGGCAGGGTGGCGAAGAAGCCGCCCATCAAGCCATTGGCGAACGAGGTGGGGACCGCCGTCACGGTATAGAGCCAGCGCCAGCCGGAGAGGCTCGCGGCGCCGGGATTGCGCTTGTGCACGACCTGCACGCGCCACGATCCCCAGACCGAGACCAGGTAGACGATCGTCGGGATGACGAACATCCACAGTGGCGCGATCCCGGCATAAAGCGATGCGGCCGCCCCCAGGAAGATGGGCAGCGCGATCAGCTTGGGCGGGGTCGGAATCGCGACCAGCCGGTCGGTGACGACCTGCTCGATCCGCTTCGGGTCGATCCTGTCGATATCCACCTGGTTCATGGGGTTCATGCTGGATTTCCGACGTATCGCCCGTGTGTCGCAGGCCCGGTGCTTTGTATCGTTGAAGTCGCCGACGGCCGCCGACGATACACCGGCGACACGAATCGACCCACTCCCACGATACACACGGCACGTGATCCAGCGCGGCGCGACACCGCCATGACTTGAGACACGGGCATATTCCTCCCATCGGCGGACGGCACAACGCAGCCCGCCAAACCTCGAAACGGGAGACAGACCATGTTCAAGACCATCGCCACTTTCGCCGCCCTCGCGACCCTGGCCGCTACCACCATCGCCCCGGCGCATGCTTGGATCCCCCTGCACGGTGGCGGCAGCAACGGCGTCAGCCTCAACGGCGCCAACGAGAACGGCGCCAACGAGAACGGCGCCAACGAGAACGGCGAGTTCATCAACGGCGAGTTCATCAACGGTGAGTTCATCAACGGCGCGGCGAGCAGCTCCTCGACGCTGACGATCCAGGCGATCGAACTGCCGCCCGAGACCCGCTAACCGGTCCTGCGAACGGCCCGTCCTCCGCGACGGGCCGTTTCCTCTTTAGGAGCACCCGCCATGCGCCGCACCTTCTTCGCCGTTCTCGCCCTGCTGTGCGCCGCTGCGGCGCCGGCCACTGCCCAACCGGCCCCCCAGGCGGCGCCTCGGGTGACGGTCGAGGGCACCGAGTTCGTGGCGGCCCTGGCCGACGGCCGCGTCCTGCGCAGCCGCGATCTGGTCGGTGCGGTGCTCGACGTTCGCTTCGCCGGCCGGCCGCTCCGCATCCGGATCGCGGCGGTCGAAGCCGATCCCGATGACCGTAGCGGTACCGTCTGGCTGCATACGCTGGAAAAGACCGACGCCGACGGGGTGTGGAGCAATTTCTGCGCCGCCGGCCCCGACGGCCGCCGCCAGGGCTTCCCCCTCGAGGGCGGTCCGAATGGCATCGAACTGAGCTGCACCGCCGGTGCGATCGCCAAGTGCGTGCGCTTCGGCTATCGCCGCTGGACCGCGGCAGCCGACGGCACCGCGCTGGCGCCGCTGCACCAGGCTTGCGTGCGCATGGTGCGCGGCGACTATGGCGGTGCCGACCGGCCGTGGACCAAGGACGGCATGCGCATCGACATGTACGACGACCACGACGTGCAGGTGCCCGACAATTCGCCGGACGACGTCTTCGAGGCGGGCTGGGGACCGGCTGGCGCGGTCTGCGTCCATCACGTCCGCGTCCGCGAGAACACCACCCTGGCCGAACTGGAGGCCCTCTATCCGGCGCTGCGCGGCCGAACCGGCGCGATCTGCACCGAGGCATTCGCCCGCGCCCATGGCGCCATAGTGTTCAACAGGTCCAGGAACTGATCGTCGCTTGACCTGTCGCCGCCTGTGCTAGGGTCGTGGCGGGGGAGCAATGGATAAGCGTCAGCATATTGTCGTCGTCGAGGACGAACCGGCCCAGCGCCAACTCCTGCTCGACTACCTGACCAAGCAGGGCTTTCGCGTCACCGGCTTCGAATCGGGTGTGGGTCTGCGCCGGATGGTCGAGCGCGAGCTGCCGGCGCTGGTGCTGCTCGATGTCGGCCTGCCCGGCGAGGACGGCTTCGCCATTGCCCGCTGGCTGCGCGAGAAGAGCGGCAAGGTCTGCATCATCATGGTGACGGCCGCGGGCGACACGATCGACCGCGTGGTCGGCCTCGAGACCGGCGCCGACGACTACATTCCCAAGCCGTTCGACCCGCGAGAGCTTCTGGCCCGCATCAAGAGCGTGCTGCGCCGTGCCGGCGGTACGATGAGCACCACGACGGGGCCGCGCGTGCGCATGGGCCGGCGCGTGCTCGATCTCGACAAGCGCGTGCTGGTCGATGCCGACGGCGCCGAGGAGACGCTGGCGGCCAGCGAGTTCGACCTGCTCAAGTTGTTTGCCGAGAACCCCAACCGGCCGCTGGCGCGCGACTGGCTGCTCGAAACGGTGGGCCATCGCGAGATGGAGGTGTTCGACCGCGCCATCGATCTCAGGATCACGCGGATCCGGCGCAAGATCGAGAAGGACGCCGCCCATCCCGAGGCGATCCGCACCGTGCGGGGCGTCGGCTATATGTTCGTGCCGCCCAAGGATTGAGGGGCGGCGATAGTTCAGCGGAGGTCGCGATGAAGATACGGCGGGTCGTCACCGGACACGACAAGGACGGCAAGGCCGTCGTCGTGATCGACGAGATGTCGCGCGACGTCGTCTCGTTTCGGCCGGGGGCCACCATCACGAATGTCTGGTCGACGGCGGGGTTTCCGGTCGACAACACAGGGGCGGCGGACGCCGGTGTCGCGGATGGAGCCAAGGAGATCACCGGCACGACGCGCGATGGTGGTACCGTCTTTCGCATCATCGAATATGCGCCCGGCGTCGCGCCGCGCAATCACCGCACCAATTCGATCGACTACGCCGTGGTCCTGTCCGGCGAGATCGACATGGAGATGGACGGCGAGGTCGTGACGCTGCGGGCCGGCGACGTGGTCGTCCAGCGCGGCACGATCCACGACTGGATCAACCGGTCGGACAAGCCCTGCGTGATCGCTTTCGTCCTGATCGATGCCCACGCGGTCGAACGGGGCGGGAAGACCTTGTCGGCCCATGGCTAGGCCGCATTCGCTGGATGAAGCCCGCCAAAATGCTTTGGGTTAGCTATCCCATGGCCGGCCTATTGCCGGGATGGTTTTGGGGGAACGTAACTAGAACTTGTGTCAATAAGATAAATTAAATCAGTGGGTTATTTCCCCACTTGCCGACTGGAACAAAATAGGTACATTGGTGCTCTACCCGCTGCGGACTTATCCGCATTGCCGCTCCTGACAGGGGCGTGGGATACGAGGAGACAGCCAATGTCGGCGATGCTGAAAGTGGTCGAAAAAGAAGGCATGGAAAGCAAGAACAAGGCGTTGGACGCCGC
>CAMDOT010000167.1 GCA_945903635.1 Rhizobium sp. Q54
GGCGATACCGTGCGGGTGGTGATCCGGCCGGAAATGATCGACATTTTGCCCGCACCGGGACCGGCGCGGATCATGCAGCGCACGTTCCTGGGCGAAAAGACCGACTATCATGTGAAGCTGGGGGTCGAGACGCTACAGGTCTCGACGACCGACCATTTTCGCAAGACGTCTTTTGAAGTCGGACAGGCCGTGACGGTTCAATTTCAGCCGATCGGCATCCACGTGCTGCCGTAACGAGAGGGAGAAGATCGATGAAGGTTCATCTGGGCATCCTGTTTGCCGCCGGTATGATGGGTTTCGTCGCACCGGCCACCGCGCAGGGCGTGGTGAATGTTTACTGCTCGGTACAGGTCGAGTGGTGCACGCTGGCCGCCAACGAATTCCAGAAGGCGAGCGGCATAAAGGTTTCGATGACGCAGAAGGGCTCGGGCGAAACAATCGCCCAGCTCAAGGCCGAAGCGCAGAATCCCAAGGGCGACGTGTGGTTCGGCGGCACCGGTGATCCCCACCTGCAGGCCGCCGAAGAGAACCTCACCGAGCCCTACAAGTCACCCAAGATGGCCGAGCTTCATCCGTGGGCGGTGAAGCAGAACACCGATTCGGGCGGCAAGACCGTCGGCATCTATGCCGGCGCACTGGGCTTCGGCTTCAACACCGAGCTGCTGGCCAAGAAGAATGCGAAAGCGCCGGCCTGCTGGGCCGACCTGCTGAAGCCCGAGTTCAAGGCCGAGATCCAGATGGCCAATCCCAACTCGTCGGGCACCGCCTATGTCGCGATCGCCACGCTGGTGCAGCTCATGGGCGAGGAAGAGGCCTTCAAGTACCTGAAGAAGATGCACACCAGCATCAACGCCTACACGCGCTCGGGCACGGCACCGATGAAGGCGGTGGCGCGCGGCGAGACCATGGTCTCGATCAGCTTCGTGCATGATGGCGTGACCGAAGCGCTGGCCGGCTTCCCGGTGAAGACGGCGACGCCGTGCGAAGGCACCGGCTACGAGATCGGCTCGATGAGCCTGATCAAGGGCGCGCGCAATCTCGCCAATGCCAAGAAGTTCTACGACTGGGCGCTCACGCCCGACGCGCAGAAGCTTGGCGCGCAGGCCAAGCAGTTCCAGGTGCCGTCGAACAAGGCGACGGCGCTGCCGCCCGAGGCGCCGAAATTCTCCGACATGAAGCTGATCGACTACGACCAGGCCAAGTACGGCAAGTCGGCCGAGCGCAAGCGCCTGATCGCGCGCTGGGACAGCGAAGTGGGCGCCTTGCCGAAGCCGTAGCGGCGACGCGCCGATGATTTCGCGCGCGCCCGTGTCGTGGTCTACGGCGTGGTCGGCAGTAGGGCTGATCGCGGCCATCGCGCTGCCCTGGTACGCGCTGCAGGAAGGCCTCGACTCGGGCGCGTGGATTTCGGGCTTGTGGTCGTCGGAAGATTACGCGAGCGGCCTCGCCCAGATCGTCGAGCATGGAAAATGGTGGCTGGCGCCGGTGCTTCTGGCGCTCGTCGTCTGCCTCGGCGCCGCACTGATGCCGGCAACGCGCCAGCGCCGCGGCACACTACTGCTGATCGCCAGCACGACGGGACTTCTGCTGTTCGTGGCCCAGGCGCTCGGTATCAGCTTGCACGGCTGGACCGCGGGCTGGCTCACGGCATTGTTCGGCGAACTCGACACCCGCCAGGTCGGCCTCGGCGCCGGCGGCGCCGTGGTGCTGGTGACGTTGCTCTCGCTGCTTTCGATCGGCCTGGCATTGCGCGGAAACTTTGGCGGCGATGCCTTCGTCGCCGGCGCGGCGACGACGGTGGCGGCCTCGATCGTGCTGTTCACCGCCTGGCCGATCCTGCGCATCCTGGTGCAGGCTTTCCAGGACGGCGACGGCCTTCTGGCACCGGCGCTATTGGTCGAGCGGCTGGCGACGGAGAAGATCTGGAGCCTGCGCTGCCTCTCCGGCGGCGGCGGCCGCTGCGGCGTCGCCTGGAACACGCTGTTCCTGGCGCTGGGCTGCGGCGCCGGCACGACGGCGCTGGGGCTCGCCTTCGCGCTCATCGTCACACGCACCTCGTTCGGCTTCAAGAAGACGCTGCGCGTGCTGACGGTGCTGCCGATCGTGACGCCGCCGTTCGTCATTGGGCTGGCGCTTATCCTGGTGTTCGGCCGCTCCGGCCTCGTCAATCAGTTCCTCGAATGGTCGATGGGCATCGAGCCGACGCGCTGGATCTACGGTTTCCAGGGCGTGTTCCTGGCCCAGCTCCTCGCCTTCACGCCGGTTGCGTTCCTGGTCCTGATCGGCGTCGTCGAAGGCGTGAGCCCTACTCTCGAGGAAGCCTCGCAGACGCTGCGCGCCGACCGCTGGGCCACCTTCGCCACGGTGTCGCTGCCGCTGATGCGGCCCGGCCTCGCCAACGCCTTTCTCGTCGGCTTCATCGAGAGCATCGCCGACTTCGGCAACCCCATCGTGCTGGGCGGCGACTACGGCGTGCTCTCGACCGAGATCTATTTCGCCGTGGTCGGCGCCCAGCTCGACTACGGCCGCGCGGCCTCGCTGGCGCTGCTGCTGCTGATCTTCGCCCTGGGCGCCTTCTTCCTGCAGCGCCACATCGTCGGCACTGGCTCCTACGCCACCATCTCGGGCAAGGGCGACTCGGGGCTACCGACGCCGCTGCCCGACGCCGCACGCCGCGCCGCCATCTGGGTGGCGCTGCCGTGGGCCGCCTTCACGCTCATTCTCTACGGCTTCGCCTTCGTCGGCGGCTTTGTGAAGGTATGGGGCCGCGACTACACGCCGACGCTCGATCACTACGCCAAGGCGTTCGCCGTCGAACGCGCTGCCGACGGTCTGATCTGGACCGGAGCCGCCTGGAACTCGTTCTGGACGACCCTGAAGCTCGCCGCCATCGCAGCCCCCCTCACCGCAGCCCTCGGCCTGATTGCCGCCTGGCTGCTGGTGCGCCAGAGGTTCGCGGGCCGCGGCACGCTCGAATTCGCCACCATGCTGAGCTTTGCCGTTCCGGGCACGGTGATCGGCGTGGCCTATGTCTTCGCCTTCAACGTGCCGCCGATCGAGATCACCGGCACGGCGATGATCATCGTGCTCTGCTTCGTCTTCCGGAACATGCCGGTGGGCGTGCGCGCCGGCATGGCGGCGATGAGCCAGATAGACCGCAGCCTCGACGAGGCCTCGCTAACATTGCGCGGCCGCGCGCCGCAGACACTGGTCTATGTCGTGCTGCCGCTGCTGCGGCCGGCCATCGTCGGTGCGCTGGTCTATGGCTTCGTACGTGCCGTGACGACGGTGAGCGCCGTGGTGTTCCTGGTGACGGCCGAGTACGAGCTTGCCACCACCTACATCATCCTGCGTGTCATCAACGGCGACTATGGCTTGGCCATCGCCTATAGCTGCGCGCTGATCGTGCTGATGCTGGTGGTGATCCTGTTGATCCAGTTCGCGGTCGGTAACCGGCGGCTTGGGCGGCGCGCCGTGGCACTGGGGGGAGGCCGCACGTGAGCGTCGAATTCCAGAATGTGGTGAAGCGCTACGGCAGGGCGACCGCCGTCGCCGGCATCAGCTTCACCGTCGAGTCCGGCACGCTGGTGACCCTGCTCGGCCCCTCTGGCTGCGGCAAGACGACGACGCTGCGCATGATCGCGGGCCTCGAATTGCCGAGCGAGGGCCGCATCGCGATCGCGGGCCGCGACGTCACCACACTCGGCGCCACGCAACGCGATGTCAGCATGGTGTTCCAGTCCTACGCCCTGTTTCCGCACATGAACGTGCTCGAGAACGTCTGCTACGGGCTGCGCCGCTCCGGTCAGTCGCGGGCTGCCGCCGCCAAACATGCACGTGAAGGCCTGCTCCAGGTTGGACTCAAGGACTACGAGGAGCGTCAGCCGTCGGAACTCTCGGGCGGCCAGCAGCAGCGCGTCGCCGTGGCGCGTGCGCTCGTGCTGAAGCCCTCGGTGCTGCTGTTCGACGAGCCGCTCAGCAATCTCGATGCCCGCCTGCGCCGGCAGATGCGCGAGGAAATCCGCGAGCTGCAGCAGCGGCTCGGCCTCACGGTGGTCTATGTGACGCACGACCAGCAGGAAGCGATGGCCGTTTCCGACCGCATCATCGTCATGAACGCAGGCCGCATCGAACAGCAGGGCAGCCCGCGCGACCTCTACGAAAGGCCGACGACTCCGTTCATGGCGCGTTTCATGGGGGAGTCCAATCCAGTACGCGGTACGGTGCGGCGCCTTGACCCGGAACATGTCCTCGTCCAGTTGGGCGACAGCGGGATCATCGTTGCCGATAGCACCGCCACAGAGGGCGAGGGCACTGTCGCCATACGCCCCGAGGCGATTGCCGTAGAAGCAGCGCCCGGCCCAGCCGGTGCACTTGCCGGCACAATTGCCAAAGCGAGCTATCTCGGCACCCACATGGAATATTCGATCAACACCGCGGCTGGTGATCTGTTTGCAACCTGCCCTTGGGTCGATCGGCCATTCGAAGTCGGGAACAAGGTCTCATTGGTCTTGTCGTCGCGCGGAGTCATCGTTGTGGGCCGTTGATTAGCATGAGCCGCATAAAAGTCGGACAGGTGGTAGATCAAGTGTGCAACACCGTCCGTGGATCGAGGTAGATCGGAACGGAATGAATCTCCAAGGGAAGACACTCGTCTTTGCCATGGCAGTGGGGCAGGTCGGCGGGCTGCTACCGCATGTGGCTGTGCCGTCGACCATGCCGGCATTCCTAATTCCAGAGTGGGGCCTCTCCTATGGGGAGGCCGGGCTCATGGCTAGCGCTTATGCCATCGGTTACATGCTGGCAGCGCCGATCCTCACCACGCTCACGGACCGTCTGGACGGGCGCCGCATCCTTATCCTCGGTTCTCTGTTGAACACGCTGGGTGCTGTCGGGTTCGGCCTCTTTGCCGACGGCATGGTTTCCGCAATGTTTCTGTGGGCGCTGACGGGCATCGGTTTTGCCGGCTCTTATATGCCAGGGTTGAAGGCGCTCGCCGATCGGCTTGATCCTGGTGAGAGTTCGCGCAGCCTGACCTTTTACACCTCGGCATTCTCGTTCGGCGTCGGTCTCTCGTTTCTCGTTTGCCAAGTCATCGCCGAGGCCTTTGGCTGGCGCTGGGCCTTTATCGTCACCGGTTTGCCGCCGCTTATCATGACCTTCGTCGCATGGTCGCTGAAGCCGGTGATATTGACGCCCCGCGCCGGCCCGGTGCTCAATCTCGGACCAGCACTTCGCAACCGCGAGGCCCTTGGCTATTCCTTCGCCTACGGCGCGCACTGCTTTGAACTCTACGGCCTCCGGACTTGGCTGGTGGCTTTCTGGGGCTTTGTCGCTGCGCAGGGAGGTGCGCCGCTCGGCGCCATCGCGGTGAGCGCCCTCGTCACCATACTCGCCATGCCGGCCAGCATTCTTGGCAACGAGCTTGCGCTGAAGCTCGGTCGCCACCGCGCCGTCACCCTGGTGATGCTGCTGTCCGCTGCGGTAGCTCTGGTCATCGGCTTCACCGCTGGCCTTTCATCCTGGCTGACTCTCGCTCTGATGTTCGTCTATGCCTTCACGGTGCCCGGCGATTCTGGTGCGCTCACCTCCGGCATGGCCGCCGCAGCCGATCCGCGCTATCGCGGTGCCAGTATGGCTGTTCATTCCACCATCGGCTTCGGCCTCACCGCTGCCGGCGGATGGGTTATTGGCGTGGCGCTCGACCTGGCAGGCGGCGTTAGCCAGTCCGGCGCCTGGGCATTGGCTTACGCGGTGATGGCTTTAGGCGCAGCAATGGGGCCCGTGTGCTTGTGGTGGTCGCGGCGAAAGGCTGCATAATGCACGGGCAGATAAGGAATGCGGCACTGTTGTAAAGCGTAGCCCATAGGCGGAGCATTGATTCCCTGAACCCCAGGCGCCTCAGAGATCTTAGAAGTGGAATGAACATGCGTATCGTCGCATCGATACTGGCGGCATCGTTGGCCATGGTTGGCATGGCATCGGCGCAGGAAGTGATCGTCTACACCTCCTACGAAAAGGAAGACCTCGGTCCCTACAAGGCGGCCTTCGAGAAGGACGTCCCCGGCGTCACGATTCGCTGGGTGCACGATGCCAATGGCGTCATCACTGCCCGGCTGCTTGCGGAGAAGGCCAATCCCCGCGCCGACGCAGTATGGGGTGTGGCGGCTTCCAGCTTGGGCCAGCTCGCCGACGCCGACGTGCTGCTGCCCTACACGCCGCCGGGCTTCGACAAGATACCGGCCAAGTTCCGCGACCCCACGGTGCCGCCGCGCTGGTTCGGTAACTCGGCCTGGGTGGCGGCGATCGTCTACAACGCCGCCGAGGGCAAGAAGCTCGGGATTCCCAAGCCGGAGAGCTGGGCCGACCTTGCTAAGCCCGTTTACAAGGGCAAGGTCGTGATGCCGCATCCGCTGTCGTCGGGCACCGGCTTCCTCGATGTGTCGGCCTGGCTGCAGGGCTTCGGCGAGGAGGAGGGCTGGAAGTTCATGGATGCGCTCCATGCCAACATCTGGCGCTACACCCATTCCGGCTCTCAGCCTGCGACGCTGGCGGCACGCGGAGAGGCCGTTGTCGGCATCGCTTTCGACGTTCGCGCCGCACGCGAGCTGGCGCAGGGGGCACCTGTCGAGATCGTGTTTCCGGTCAAGGCGCTAGGTTGGGAGATGAACGCTTTCGCCATCGTCAAGGGCGCGCCGCATCTCGAAGCGGTGAAGAAGCTTGCCGACTGGGCGGCCTCCGACGCTGCCATGAAGATGTATGCCGAGAGCCGGGCGGTCGCGGCCCGGCCTGAATTCTCGAAGCCCATCAAGGATCTGCCGCCGAACCTTGCCGAACTCATCATGGTGAACGACTTCACCTGGGCCGCCCGCAACCGCGAGCGCATCCTGGCCGAGTGGGCCAAGCGCTACGACGGCAAGGCGGATCCGAAGCGATAGCCAAATGGACGCCAGTCAAAATTGCCCATGATCCAGTGTGCAATGCCCGTATTCTTTGCACGATAGGCTACAGGCGCTAGGCGGAATTTCTTAACATAACTGTCACATTATTGTTTTCTGCCCTAGTTGTGCACTGGCCTTGACCGGACAGCTTGGCCAAAATCCGCGTGAATGCTGAAAATTGAAGCACTTACCAAGATTTATGGTCAATCTGCCGCCGTCGACAACGTAACTTTCGACGTGCCGGCGGGTCAGATGGTGGGGATCATCGGTCGGTCCGGCGCGGGCAAATCGACCCTGCTTCGCATGATAAACCGCCTGACAGACCCGACGTCGGGCCGGATCCTGTGTGACGACGTTCTTCCTAAAACCATCGACGTAAGTGCCCTTCGCGGCCGCCAGCTGCGCGAATGGCGCGGCCGTTGCGCCATGGTGTTCCAGCAGTTCAACCTGGTGCCCCGCTTGCCGGTGTTGACCAATGTGCTGATCGGCCGGATCGGCTATCGCGCCACGCTGCCGAGCCTTCTCGGAATGTTTTCGGATGCCGATCGTGCGCTGACGCTGCGCGCGCTGGAGCGGCTCGATATGGTGACCCACGCGCTGCACCGCGCCGATGCCCTGTCGGGTGGCCAGCAGCAGCGCATCGCCATCGCGCGCGCGCTGGTGCAGGAGCCGCGCATCCTGCTTGCCGACGAGCCGATCGCCTCGCTCGACCTGCGCAACGCCACGATTGTCATGGACGCGCTTCGCCGCATCAACAAGGAAGACGGCATCACCGTCATTTCCAACCTGCACCTGCTGCAGACGGCACGAGATTACTGCGACCGCATCATCGGCATGCGCAAGGGCACGATCGTGTTCGACGGCAAGCCGTCGGAACTCACCGATTCGCTGGCACGCGAGATCTACGCCATCGGTGCCGGCGGCGGTGGCGACGAGGAAGTGGCCATGGCTTTTAGCGCGACATCGGCGGCGGCAAGCCACTGAAGCAAGAAACGAAGCAGGGAGCGAAACGACATGATTAGGAATGTGGGGCGCAGAGGCGCACTAACAGGCATGGCGGCCCTGGCGACGACCGCTGGGCTGGTCACCGGGCCGGCGATCGCCGACGATTTCATCGGCGGCTGGCAGAAGAAGTACCCGACGGTGAAGTACGGCGTCATCCCGGTCGAGACGCAGGGCCAGACCACCAAGTCGATGGATGCCTTCCTGGCGTTCGCCCAGAAGGAAACCGGCGCCAAGTGGGAGCTCTATACGGCCACCGACTACTCCGGCGTGATGAACGCGCTGATCGCGGGCCAGATCCACATCGCCTGGCTGAGCGGCTTCAGCTATTGCCAGACCCATATGGACAGCAAGGGCGGCGTCGAGCCGCTGGTCGCAGCCCAGGAGCCTGACGGCTCGATGGGCTACAACGCCGTCATCGTCGTCAAGGAAGACAGCCCCTACAAGACCTTCGAGGACCTCAAGGGCAAGATCGTGGCCCGTACCGATCCGCTGTCAGGCTCGGGCTATCTCATTCCAACGGCCGCATTCCGGCAGATGGGCAAGCCGGTCGACGAATATTTCCAGAGCCCGTTGTCGGGCGGCCATCCGCAGGCGGTGCTGGGCGTATTGCGTGGCACCTATGACGGCGCCTTCACCTGGACCAGCAAGAACGACAATATCGGCAATCTCCGCCAGATGATGAACAAGGGCCTGCTCAAGCGCGAGCAGATCCGCATCGTCTGGACGTCGCCGCAGCTGCCCTCGCCGCCGGTGGTGATCCGCAAGGACCTGCCGCTCGAGATGCGCGTCGACCTCGAGAAGCTGTTCATCCGGCTCAAGGACCACGACATGGCGCTAGCCGAATCGGTGGCCCAGGGCAAGACCAACGGCATGGTCCGCGTCTATCACGAGGACTATCGCCTGATGTGCGAGGCGGCGGATCTCGAGCGCGCCTCGCGCAAGCAGCAGCGGAAGAACTGATCGGTTCCAGATGTCGGTCAGTCAGGCGGCCACGCAGTTCGAGCGGCAGTACGCGGAATATCGTCGCAGCAAGACGGTGTGGATGGTGCTGTTCTGGGCACTGTTCGCCGCATGCTTCGTCGTCTCCCTGGTCGTCACGCGCTTCGACGTCGTGGCGCTGGCCGAAGGCCTGCCGCGCACGACCGACTTCATCGTCAAGATGATCCCACCGATCGGCTGGTCGACCTTCGGCGCCGACATGGACGAATGGTACTGGGGCATCGGCAAGTGGCTGAACAGCCTGCTCAACACGCTGCTGATGGCCTATCTCGCAACGGTGCTCGGCACGATCGTGGGCGGCGCGCTGTCGTTCCTGGCCGCGCGCAACTTGGTGAAGAGCTACGCCGTCTACTGGATCACGCGACGCGTGCTGGAAATCGCCCGCACCGTGCCCGACATCGTCTGGGCGCTGCTCTTCGTGCTGGCCTTCGGCATCGGCCCGCTGGCGGGCGTGCTCGCCATCACCGTCCATACGCTGGGCGCCCAGGGCAAGCTGTTCGCCGAGGTGAACGAGAACGTGAGTTCCCTGCCGATCGAGGGCATCCGCTCCTCCGGCGGCAACTGGCTGCATGAAATGCGCTACGGCGTGCTGCCGCAGGCGCTGCCCAACTACATGTCCTACACCTTTTGGCGCATCGAGCTAAACGTCCGGTCCGCCACCATCGTGGGCTTCGTCGGCGCGGGCGGTATCGGGCACGATCTCTTCACCTCGATCCAGCTGCTCTACTTCGCCGACGCCGGCGCAATCCTGCTCATCGTCGTTGCCACCATCATGGCCATCGACATGCTGAGCGAACGCTTTCGCCACCGCTTGATCGGCAAGGAGCAGCTCTCGCAATGATGCCGACGGCCACCGAGATCGAAGAGCTGCGCGCCCGCCTGCCGCGCGCCTTTTCACCCAGCCCGCAGGAGCGGCTGCGGCGGGTGCTGGTGTGGGGTGGGGCTGCCGCGCTCACCGTCTACTGCCTCTACCGCTTCGGCTTCTTCACCTGGAACTTCGTCGACGGCGTGCTGAAATTCGGCTCGGTCGTGGTCGCCCAGCTCTTCCCGCCGACCGGCTGGGACCAGCTGCCGATGTTCCTCAGGGTCATGGGCGAGACGCTCGCCATGGCCTTCCTCGGCACCGTACTGGGCGCCGTGGTGGCCTTTCCGCTCTCTTTCCTCGCCTCAAAGAACATGATGCCGTTCCGGCCACTGCAGTTCGGCACGCGGCGCTTCGCCGACCTGCTGCGCGCCTTCGATTACCTGATCTGGGCGCTGATCTTCGTGCGCGCCATCGGCCTCGGCCCCATGGCCGGCATCATGGCCATCGCCATCGTCGAGGTAGGGACCTTTGTAAAGCTCTACTCCGAGGCCATCGAGAATCTCGATCGCAAGCAGATGGACGGCGTGCGCGCCGCGGGCGGCAATCGCCTCCAGATCATCCGTTACGGGGTGCTGCCGCAGGTGTTGCCGATGATGGTGTCCAACACGCTCTACATGTTCGAGCACAATACGCGCTCAGCTTCCATCCTGGGCATCGTCGGTGCCGGCGGCATCGGCTTCCTGCTTGCTGATCGCCTGCGTGCTTATGAATTGCAGGAAGCCTGCCTCATCATCATCATGGTGGTGCTGACCGTGTACGCCATTGATTTCCTCTCCAAGAAACTGCGCGAACGCATCATCGGCGATGGCCACCGGCCGCAGGTTGCCGACGATCTGCCGCAATTCGACGAACCGAAAGCCAAGTAGTAGATGCGCGCCATCATCATCGGAGCCGGTCGGGGCAGCCGTCTCATGCCGACCACGGAAGATGCCCCCAAGTGCTTCGCCGAGATCCGGGGCAAGCGCATCCTCGACTGGACGCTGGACGCGCTGCGCGGCGGCGGCTGCACCGAGATCGTCTTCATCGGCGGCTACCGCATCGACTCGGTCAGGCGCGAATACCCGGAGTTCACCTTCCGCGAGAACAAGGACTGGGCGAACAACAACATCCTGGTTTCGCTGATGTGCGCCCAGGACCTTATGGACCGGCCGTTCGTCACCAGCTACTCCGACATCCTGTTCACCCGCGATGTCGTGCGCGGCCTGGTGGGTTCGAAGGACGAGCTGGTGCTCGGCATCGATACCGACTGGCGCGAGCACTACAAGCCGCGCACCCAGCACCCGCCGCACGACGCGGAGAAGGTGATCACGCGGGGCGGCAGGGTCGAGCGCGTCTACCGCACCATTCCCTACCACGAGGCGACGGGCGAGTTCATCGGCGTCGCCAAGTTCGGCGCCAAGGGTGCGCGGCAGTTCAGCGATTTCTACGAGCGCCGCAAGGCGGAGTACTGGGACAAGCCCTACCGCGAGGCGGCGATTTTCCAGAAGGCCTACCTGATCCACATGTTCCAGGACATGATCGAGCAGGGCATCCCGTTCGGCCACGCCGACACGCCGGGCAAGTATCGTGAGATCGACACCCAGGAAGACATGAACCTGGCCCAGACCCTGTGGGAGCCGTGAGTCTGACATGAAGAAGCTGCCGCTGTTTCCCGCCTCCATCGTGGGCTCGATCCCCCGCCCTTTGGTCGTGCGCGAGCTGATCGAGAAGCCCGATTGGGACGAGGCGGACAGGCACACGATGGATCAGGCCATCCGCTTCGTCGTGGCCATGCAGGAGCGCGCCGGCCTCGACGTCGTGAACGACGGCGAGTGGCGTCGCCGCTCTTACATCGGCGTTATCGCCGAGCTGGCGCACGGCTTTACGCTGGAGATCAATCCGGCCGACGGCAGGCCGTGGACGGTGGTGACCGAGAAGCTCACGGCAAAGCCCGCGGGCTTCATTGCCGCCGAAGCCAGGTTCGTGAAGGAAATCGCCCGCGTCGCCACCAAGATCACGCTGCCTGCGCCCGCGCTGCTGGGCGAGCGGTTGTGGGACAAGGAGCGCTCAAAGAAGGCCTATCCCAAGCGCGATGATTTCGTCCGCGATTGCGTGGCGCCGCTCCGCGCCGAGATCGCGCTGCTGCAGGACATGGGCGTCGAGATCGTGCAGATCGACGATCCGCACCTCTGCCTGTTCGTCGATCCCGATGTGCGCCGCAGCTACGACGATCCCGACCGCGCCGCCGACTTTGCCGCAGACATGATTAACGAGACGGTGAAGGGCTTCGACGAAATCAAGTTCGCGGTCCATCTCTGCCGCCGCGCCGGCGCGCGGGTGCGCGGCGAGAAGCACCATGCCGGGACCTACGGGCCGATCCTGGCGCAGCTCAACAAGCTGCAAGTACAGCACCTCACCATGGAGTTCACCGCGGCGGGCGCCGACGATCTCGAGAGCCTGGGCCGCCTGCGCGAGGATTTCGAGCTGGGGCTGGGCGTAGTCGACGTGACGCCAGGTGCGCCCGAAGCCGCGACGCTGATTGCCGCGCGGGTGGAACGGGCACTGACGCGCATCGACAAGAAGCGGATCACCCTCAATCCCGACTGCGGCTTCGCGCCGGGCTCGGCCGCCAAGGTCGACACCGACGAGGTCTACCTCAAGCTCAAAGCCGAGGCCGAAGCGGCTCAAGCTTTGCGGGCCAAATACGCGTAGTCACGAATCAACCCTCGCACTGGTCGCAACACGACCGGAACTCTGAATATCAAGGCTCGCAAGCAACCCACGAATATCGACTGCAACAGCTATCCTCGGGAAGCAGAAAGCCCTCGTATCTTTGGCACCTTAGCCGGCCTTCTTTCGGATCAGTACAAACGCCTGATCGAAATCAATATCGTATTTCTTGCCGTCGGCACAAACTGTGCCGTTGACTTCAAATATGTTGTCGTCAAATTTTATCTTACCGCCAACGCAACCTTACGCTTCGCGCACTCGCCGTAACAAGCGCAGCACGATAGCCCGGCTTCGGTAGACGGCCTACGGCCGTTGGCGTTCACGACAGTGTCTGGGGTCGACAACAATAGGCCGCACGGAAAAGCCGGGCGGCAGCCCGCCAATGACGTTCGCCTAGCGCCCCTAGCGGCAAGTACCTCGTCGGTCTGCTCCACTCTTCTAACCTGATTTTAGGGCGCCTGCTGGCTTTGCTGCCGCGAGATGACGAGGAAGCCGTTCGGTGTGAACCTCATCTTCCTACCGGCGGTCACACCGCCCGACTATCCGGGTTACATCCGCGCCATCGTCGACGGTAGCATCAAGATCGTCGAGACGGCCACACACTCCGCAGAAGTGGCGGCCGTTGCTGAAGGAAGCCGGCATCAAGGTCATCCAAAATGCACCTCAGTGCGTCATTCGTTGAAGGCCGAATCGATCGACTGCGAGGCGGTCAGCGTCGATGGCTTCGAATGCGGTTGTCATCTTGGCGAGGACGACGTGCCGAACTTCATCCTGCTGCCGCGCGCCGCCGAGGAACTGAAAATCCCGTTCGTCGCCTCGGGCGGCATGGTCGACGGCCGCTCCCTGGTCGCAGCCCTGTCGCTCGGCGCCGACGGCATGAACATGGGCACCCGCTTCATGGCTATAAAGGAAGCGCCGATCCATGACCATGTGAAGCAGGCCCCTGTGGCCGCGAGCGAACTCGATACGCGCTTGGTAATGCGGCCGCTGCGCAACACCGAAGTAGGCGCATCCTCCAAATAACTCTTCGATTATGCTGGCGTGTGGTTGGTCTCTTCTAATCGATTTTTGCCGGAGACGGGCATCGCTCTTACCGTTGGCTCCGTCAGGTGACGTCAGGACTGGACGAATAGGCGGGCGCCCTCGATATCGCTACAGTGAACTACCGCCACAGATCAAAAT
>CAMDOT010000168.1 GCA_945903635.1 Rhizobium sp. Q54
CGCGCGGTCCGGGAGACCATGAGTTCTTACGAGTACCGCCACTATCCCTATCGCCGGCCTGCCGAACTCGACGGCAAGAGCGAGCGCCGGCCGGTCGTGATCGTGGGGGCGGGCATTGCCGGGCCGACGCTGGCGCTGGCGCTGGCGGCGCGCGGCGTGCCATCGGTGGTCCTCGACGACGACACGGTGAGTTTCGGCAGCCGCTCGATCTGCCAGGCCAAGCACAGCCTGGAAATCTGGGACCGTTTCGGCGTTGCCCAGCGCATGGTCGACAAGGGGATCACCTGGAAACAGGGCGAGGTCTATCTCGGCGACAAGCCGATCTTTCAGTTCGATCTGGCGCCCGAACCCGGCCACAAGTTCCCGGCTTTCGTGAACCTGCAGCAATACTACGTCGAGGAGTATCTCTACGATCGCTGCCTTGCCGACAGACTGATCGAGCTGCGGTTCCGCAACAAGGTCGTGGGCGTGCGGCAGGGCCCCCAATCGGCGACAGTCGAGGTTGAAACGCCCGATGGGCGCTACACGCTGGAAGCCGAATGGCTGGTCGCCTGCGATGGCGTGCGCAGCGCGCTGCGGCATCTGCTCGAGCTGCCGTTTCCCGGAGAGGTCTTCCACGACCAGTTCCTGATCGCCGATATCCGTTTCACCAGCGAGCTGCCGAAGGAGCGGCGCTTCTGGTTCTACCCGCCGTTCCACCCGACCAACTCGGTGCTGCTGCACCGCCAGGCCGACAATGTGCTGCGTGTCGACTTCCAGCTCGGCCACGATGCCGATCCGGAGGAGGAGAAGAAGCCGGAGAACGTCGACCGCCGCCTGCGGCAGATGTTCGGCGCCGATGCCAGCTGGGAGCACGAGTGGACCAGCGTCTATACCTTCACCTGCCGCATGATGGAGCGCTTCATGCAGGGTCGGGTGATCTTCGCCGGCGATGCGGCGCATGTCGTCTCGCCGTTTGGCGCCCGCGGCGGCAATGCGGCGGTGGCCGACGTCGACAATCTCGCCTGGAAGCTCGCACGCGTGCTCGGCGGCAAGTCGCCGCCCGCGCTGCTCGACAGCTCCTGCAGTGAGCGCCATGCGGCCGCGCGCGAGAACATCCTGAATTCGACGCGTAGCACCGACTTCATCACGCCGAAGTTTCCGGCATCGCGCGCCTTCCGCGATGCCGCTCTCGCGCTGGCGCGCAACTTTCCCTTTGCCCGCGCGTTCGTGAACAGCGGGCGGCTGTCGGTGCCGACATTTCAGCCCGCTTCGCCGCTCGATACGCCAGACGGCGACACCGACTGGGCTCGTGGGCCGGCGCCGGGTCGTGCCATGGTAGACGCGCCCGTCGTAAATGGGAGCAACGGCGGCAACGGTGACGGCGGCTTTTTGGTCGACCATGTTGGGGTCGGATTTGCTGTGCTGTGCTTCGCTGATCATGCGGCCGACCTCCCGGCGCTGCCGGCCGATGCCGCCGGTTTGATGGTCGGGCAGGCGGGAGCGCCGCCGAGGGGGTGGATCGCGCTGAGCGACCGCGACGGCCTGCTGCGCCAACGCTACGATGCGCGGCCGGGCACGACCTATCTGATCCGCCCGGATCGCTATATCGCGGCCCGCTGGCGCACACCCGATGGGGTGGCGCTTGCGGCGGCGCTGCGCCGCGCGACAGCTACCGGCTGAAGGAGGCACCCATGACGGATACGGTTTCGGCGACGCTGCGGCGCTCGCTCAACCTCGCGCGGCCAGACGACGTCTACAACGCCATCGTCGACGCCCATCGCGATCTCGACGACGAGCAGTGCCGTGCCTTCGATGCGCGGTTGATCCTGCTGCTCGTCAATCACGTCGGCGACGATGCCGTCATTCGTGAGGCGTTGGCGGTCGCCCGTGATTCGCTGCCCCACAGTTCGCTGGAAGAAGGTGCCAAATGACCGGCGTTCTGGCCGGCCGCATCGCGCTGGTGACCGGTGGCGGGCGTGGCAACGGCGCCGCCATCGCCCACGGCCTGGCACAGGCCGGCGCCAGGGTGATCGTGACCGATATTGACCGCCAGACGGCGCACGATACGGCCGAGGCGATCACCAAGGCGGGCGGCGACGCGCGCGGTTTCGAGCTCGATGTCACCGACGAGGTGGGCTGCGGCAAGCTTGCCGAGGATATCGCCCTGCTGGTCGGCCCGGTCCGCATCCTGGTGAACAACGCCGGCATTTTTCTACGCGGTGGTTTTACCGCGCCTGACGGCCGGGAGCGCTGGGCGAGGACGATGGCGGTGAATGTGCAGGGCACCTACAACGTCACAATGGCCTTTCTCGATCAACTCAAGCAGACGCGCGGCACCATCGTGAACATCGGTTCGATCAATTCCTTCACGGCACCTGCCGGCAGCGGCGCCTATCCCGTGTCCAAGGGCGCTGTCGCCCAGTTCACGCGCGGCCTGGCGAGCGAGCTGGCGCCCGATGGTGTCAGGGTGAACGCCATCGCCCCCGGCATCATCGCCACGGCGATGACCGAGGTGACCCTGGCCGACCCCAAGCGGCTCGACGCCTTCCTGGCCCACGTGCCGATGAAGCGCGTCGGCCAGCCCGAGGAACTGATCGGTCCGGTGGTCTTCCTCTGCTCCGATGCCGCGAGTTACGTGACGGGAGCGGTTCTGCCCGTCGATGGAGGCTACCTTGCCGTCTAGTTCAGAGGCTGTCGTCGTCCGGCCGGCGACCGTCGAGGATGTCGAACTCCTCCATCGCTTCTCGATCGACCTCGCGACCTACGAGGATGAGCCCGACGCGGTCACCTCGACGCCCCAGACCCTGGCCCGCGACGGTTTTGGCGCCGATCCGAAATTCGCGGCCCTGATCGCCGAGAGGGGCGGCACGCCGGTAGGCTTCGCGCTCTATACCTTCAACTACTCGGTCTGGACCGCGGCGCGCGGCATCTTCATCGAGGACATCTGGGTCGTGCCCGAAGAGCGTCGCGGCGGCGTCGCCCGCGCGCTGATGGTCTCCCTCGCCCGTGAGTGTGCCGCCAAAGGTTTCAAGCGCATCGATCTCAACGTGCTCGACTGGAACCCGGCGCGCGGCTTCTACGAGCGCATGGGCTTTCGCTGGATCCGCAACTGGCTACCTTATCGCCTGAGCGGCGAGGCGCTGGCGAAGCTCGCCAGCTAGCGGGTGCAAGCAGTGCTGGCATTTGCAGCTTCAACAGGTTTTTGCTAGATTTTTTGCTACGATGGGAGACGCCCGCGGGAGAAATCCGGCGGGCTTTTTCATGTCGTTTTGGCACCTCTTTGCGAGCCGGGTGGAGAAATCTGATGACGAGGAGCGGCCGGCGTCGGTGGCACAGTTCGTCAGGGCGGGATTGTTCTTTTAGATCAGATCGTTGACTGCGATTTTTGGCACAGGCAGCGGGACAGGTCGTGGCACAACGAGGCGTGCCAAAAATCGACCTGTCCGGTGCTATTTTTTCGCGAGGCCCATGATGCGGCCGGCCTTGGCCGGCTTGGGCAGCAGGCGGTGCGTCGCCCACAGGGTTTCCAGCCGCTCGCCCACCGGCAGCGGCCAGGGCGCGGAGCGGCGCGTGGCGTAATCGATGTTCATCACGATCGTCTCGTTGGTCGCCGCCAGGTAGCCCTGCTCGGCGTGATACATCTCGTGAAACAGATGGACCTTCTTGGCATCGCGCTCGAGAAGCTGGGTGGTGAAGCGCATCGGCGCGCCTTCCCTCATCTCGCGATCGTAGGTGATGTGGGTTTCGAGCACGAAGGTCATGCCGAGCTTGCCGTCGACGTAGCGCCGGCCCAGCCCCATGTTGCGCATGAAGGCGCCCGACGCCTGGTCGAAGGCGGTGACATAGAAGGCCACGTTCATATGGCCGTTCCAGTCGACCCATTCGGGCAGCACCGTCGAGCGGTGGGTATCGAGGGGGGCACGCGTGACAAGCTCGGGCAACTCGTAGGGCAGCGAATCCAGCATTGAGGGGAACCTATTTCTTCTTGGGCAGGCCGATGAGGCGGCCGGCCTGTTTCGGTATCGGCAGGACGGCGTGCGCGGTCGCCATCTTCTCGATGCGCTCCATGGCGAAGTCGGGCCAGGGTGCCGAGCGGCGGCTCGTATAGTCGATGTTCATCAGCATCAGCTCGTTGGTGGCGGCGAGGTAGCCCTCGTCGGCGTGATACATGGCGTGGATGTAGTGGATCCGCTTGGCGTCGTGATCGAGGATCTGGGTGGTGATCCTGAGCGTATCGCCCTCCTTGACCTCGCGGTCGTAGGTGACATGCGCCTCGAGCACGAAGGTCATGCCGATCTTGTCGCGCGTGTATTCGAAGCCACAGCCGAACTGCTTGCACATCGTGTCGGTCGCCTGGTCGAAGGCCACGACGTAGTAGCCCACGTTCATGTGGCCGTTCCAATCGATCCACTCAGGCTTCACCGTGGCACGGTGCAGGTCGAGCGGGGCGGCGGTGTCGAGTTCGATCATGGGGTACGGAGCTAATTTCATGCGGGCGGACCGTAGCGAAAGCGCCCTCTGCACCGCAAGTTCTGTTCGCAATCGTTTGAAGGAGCATCGAGATGGCCAAGAAGCCGAAAGCCGTGGTGCTGGGCGTCGGAGCGGAACGCGGCGTGGGGGCGGGATTGAGCCGCCGCTTTGCGAAAGAGGGTTATCACGTGCTGATCGGCGGCCGCACCGCGGCCAAGATCGAGAAGGTCGCCGAGGCCATTCGGGCTGCCGGCGGTTCGGCGTCGGCTGTCGTGACCGACGGCACGAAGGAAGCCGACGTCATCGCGCTATTTGATCGCGCTCTGGCAGACGATGCCGAGGGAACGCCGGCCGACCTGCTGGTGTTCAACATGGGCAATAACCAGGCGGTCGATTTCCGCGAGATGACGGCACAGCATTTCGAGGACTCCTGGCGGGTCGGCTGCTTCGCGGGCTTCCTGTTCGCCCGCGAGGCGGCGCGCCGGCTGGCGCCACTCGGCCGCGGCACGGTGATTTTTACGGGCGCGTCGGGCTCGTTGCGCGGCCGGCCGCGCTTTGCCGCGTTCAATGCCACCAAGGGCGGGCTTCGCCTGATGGTCCAGTCGATGGCGCGAGAGTTCGGGCCGCAGGGGCTCCATGTCGCGCATGTCATCATCGACGGCGGCATCGAGGGCGAGCGGCTGCTGTCACGCATGCCCGACCGCAAGGACAAGGCCGGCCCCGACGGCCTGCTCGGCATCGAGGCGATCGTGGAGAACTACTGGCACATCCATCGTCAGCCGCGCAGCGCCTGGACGCACGAACTGGACGTCCGACCCTACAAAGAGACGTTCTAGGCGGTCTTCCCCGTCCGCGCGCCTTCGTACCAGCGCGACATCAGTTCGATGGCGATCCAGGTCAGGATCGAACAGGCGAGCAGCGCGTATAGCGCATTCTGCCAGCCGACCTGGTCGACGATCAGTGCGAACACCGCCGGCGAGAAGGCGTTGACCAGCAGGATCGGCGTCGCGATCAGCCCCAGTACGGCGCCATAGCCCTGGGTACCGAACAGGGCGAGCGGCACGGCGCCGCGCACGATCGTGATCACGCCTTGCGAGGCCCCCAGCAGCAGGGTGAAGGTGACGAGCAGCCAGAACTCGCCGCGCGCCAGCATGAGCAGCAGCAGCGCCGGCGGCAGGACGCCGATGGCGATGCGCGCCACCGTCATGGCCTTGAGGTTCTTGCCGAAGAAGATCTCGACCAGGCGGCCGCCGAACTGGCCATGGCCCTTTAGCGAGGCGACCCACACGGCCGCCGCGCCGGCCAGACCCGCTGCTTCGAGCAGCGGCACGAGCTGCAGCGAGACGACGCCGAAGACGAACCCGTTGAGCGACATGATGAGGGCGAATAGGGCGATGCCGATCTTGCGCCGGCTCCCTTCCAGCGCCGGGCCGTCCTGTGCTCTCTCGGGGGCCTTGGTTGCAACTGCTTCGTCGGCTGATTCGCGCCGCGAGAGGCCGAGCCAGTTGAGTGGCAGACAGATGGCGAGGTTGATGGCGGCGAAGATCAGCAGCGTCCCGCGCCAGCCGTAGGACTCGTTCAGGTAGTGGCCAATCACCCAGAAGACCGTCGAGGCGTAGGCGCCGTAGAGCGTGAGGTAGGAGATGGCGGCGCGCCCGCGGCTCGGCACAGCCTGCACCAGGGCGGCGAACGCCGCGTCGTAGAGGCAACAGCGCATGCCGACGCCGATCACGAGCCAGGCGACGAAATAGGAGGCAACGTCGTGAACCTGCGACAGGCCGAGCAGGCCGGCTGAGACGATGACCGTGCCGATCGACATCACGGTACGGCCGCCGATCCGGTCGATCAGCCGCCCGACCCAGGTCGAGATCAGGCCCATCGTCACCAGAGCGATGCTGAAACCCAGGAAGATCGTGCTCATGCTCCAGCCGGTCTCGGCAGCGATCGGTTTTGCCAGCACGCCCAGGCAGTAATAGCTCGTGCCCCAGGCCGTGATCTGGGTGATGCCGAGCGCATTGACCGAGATGACCAGCGGATCGTTGCGCCAGCTCACCGGGGACGCTCCGGAATCTCCGACAGGTCGCGGAAGATACGTTTTCCCAGGCGCTCGCCGGTCGCCACCATGTCGTCGGCGCCGGTCGACGGTCCGCCTATGCGCAACACGGCGTCGCACTTGCCGATCAGTTCGCGGGCGATGGGATGGAAGATCTCGTCGAACACGGCATCGCCGATCTTCTGCGAGCCGGCATGCTTCAGCAGCGGCAGGGCGAACCATTCACCGAGGACCGGCAGATGACCGCGCCGGAAGACGGCCAACGCCGTGTCCTCCATGGCATCGACATTGCGCTGGATCAGGACGGGATCGTCGTTGGTGCCGGAGCGATAGGGGCCGGCGACCAGGATCATCATCTGTCCGCTCATCGTGGGATCTCTAGCAGTTCTTTCGCCACCAGATCAGGCGCCGAAAGGATGCAGTTGTGGCCGGCCTCGATCGGCCTGAAGCGAATGTGCGGCATCGTCTGCACCTTCTCATGCATGCCGGCCGACACCGGATAGCGCGGCTTGGTGCAGGCGATATAAGTCATCGGCCGGCCGTTGCCGGCGGGATGGAACAGGCGGATCGGCTTGGTGTAGCAGGCCACCGGATGGGGCGTGAGCTGGCGGTGCGTCCAGGCGGCGAGCGCGGGATCGTCGATGATCAGGCTGCCGACCGGTGCGAAGGGCAGGACCTCAGTGCCGTTCACGATCTTCACCAGCTTCTTTCGCTTGGCCACGATGTCCGCCGGAATGCGGCCGAAGATCGACTGGCCGTCGGTCGGAATGCCGCCGTCGATGATGACGAGATGACCGATCCGGTCGGGCACGCGATCGGTGACCAGACCGGCGATCAGGCTGCCGAAGCTGTGGCCGACCAGCACGACCTCGCGCAGGTCTTCCGTTTCGAGATAGTCGATCGTGTCGGCCAGCAGCACGTCGTTGTCGACCTTGGGCGACAGTTCGGCCGCGCGTTCGCCGACACCGCGAAAGGGCAGGGCGTGGACGTCGTGCCCCGCCGCGGCGAGGCGTTCGACAACGAACTTCCATGTCCACGCGCCCATCCAGGCGCCGGGGAGACAGACATAGGTACGAGGCTGGGTCATTCAGCGGGCACCAGCGGCTTCGAGGATCGCCACGATCTCGCGATGGCCGCGCTGGCGGGCGTGGGCAAGCGGCGTGAGGCCCTGCTTGTCGGCGAGATTGACGTCGGCCTTGTGGGCGACCAGCAGGCGCGCGATCTCGATATAGGTCGCGCTGCCGTCGCCCAGGATCACGGTCTCGAGCAGGGCGGTCCAGCCGAGGCGATTGACGTGGTTCACGTCGATCGCGGTCTTCAGCAGCTCGCGCACGGTCTCGACATGGCCGTGATGGCAGGCCGGGATCAGTGCCGTCCCGCCGTAGCGGTTCGTGCTGCGGAGATCGGCGCCGGCTTGCAGGGTGAGCTTCAGGATCTCCAATCGCCCTTCGGCGCCGGCCAGAAGGAACGCGCTGTCGCGGCTCTCATTCTGGGCATTGACGCTCGCACCGGCGGCGATCAGGCGGCGCGCCGCCTCGATGTCGTTGCGGCGTGTGGCGTCGATCAGGGCGCGATCATCGGCGGAGAGGGATGGGGAGGAGAGCGATTGAGCGGGCACGGCACTACTCCATAGCAGAACGACAAGCGCTAGGAACGCGGTCCGCATCGTTTCTCCCCCTTCGTCATGCTAGCGTGGCTCAAACGCACGGAGGATGCCATGACCACCAATCGCCGCGTATTGCTGAAGTCGCGCCCCGAGGGCGAGCCGACCCATGCCAATTTCGACGTCGTTGAGCATCCGATCCCCGAGCCCAAGGACGGCGAATATCTCTCGCGCACCATCTGGATGTCGCTCGACCCCTACATGCGCGGGCGCATGGCCGAGACCAAGGGCTATGCCGCCAACGTCAATCTCGGTGACGCCATGGTCGGTGGCACCGTCGGCCAGGTCGTGAAGTCGAAGAATTCCAGGTTCAAGGAAGGCGATTTCGTCGCTGAGTATTCGGGCTGGCAGAGCTACGCCGTGTCCGACGGCGCGATGTCGATGAAGCTCGATCCCAGCACCGCGCCGCTGTCGCTGGCGCTCTCCGTGCTCGGCATGCCGGGCATGACCGCCTGGTGGGGCCTGATGCAGATCGGCAAGCCCAAGGCCGGCGAGACAGTGGTCGTCTCGGCGGCGTCGGGCGCGGTCGGCTCGGTGGTCGGCCAGCTCGCGAAACTGCACGGCTGCCGCGCGGTCGGCCTCGCCGGCGGCAAGGACAAGTGCGACTACGTCGTCAAGGAGCTGGGTTTCGACGCCTGCGTCGACTATCGCGCCGCCGGCGCCGGCCTGTTCAAGGAACTGCGGGCTGCCGCGCCCAAAGGCATCGATGTCTATTTCGAGAATGTCGGCGGTGCGGTGCAGGCCGCCGTCGTGCCCCAGCTCAACGACTTCGCCCGCGTGCCACTTTGCGGGTTGATCTCGCAGTACAACGAAATGCAGATGAATCCCGGACCCGACTGGCGCCTGTTGCTGGTCAAGCGCGCCACGGTGACCGGCTTCATCGTCTCCGATCACTTCGGCCAGATGGCCGACTTCTGGAAGGAAGTGCCGGCGGCGGTCAAGGCCGGCAAGATCAAGTACCGCGAGGATATCGTGCAAGGCATCGAGAACGCGCCCGAGGCCTTCATGGGGCTGCTGAAAGGCAAGAACTTCGGCAAGCTGCTGGTGCAGGTTGCCGAAGATCCGACCCGGAAGTAGCCCCCGAGGTAGCTAGGCGCGCTTCTTGAGCGCGAGGCCCATCGTGATCCAGCCGGCACCGATGAAGATCAAGTCGATGCCGAGGAAGATGCCGAGCACGAATATGCCCGACGCCGGCCACTGGGCGATGATCATGCCGCCGAGCAGCAGGGTGATTACGCCCGAAAGCGCAACCCAGCCCCATGAGGAGCCTTCTTTCATCTGGAACGCGAGGAAGAGGCGCAGCACGCCGCCGAATACCAGGGCGACGCCCAGCATCAGGGTGAGGATGGTGGCGGTGTGGATCGGATGCATGATCGCGATGACGCCGGCGGCGACGTAAAGTGCGCCCAGCAGCATCCAGAGCAGGAACTTGCCCCATTCCTTGACGCCGAAGGCGGCAATGAATTCGGCGACCCCGCCCATGATCATCATGATGCCGATGATCATCACGGCCGATGCGGTCGCGGCAACGACGCTGCCCAGCGCGACCACGCCCGCGATCATGAAGACCACGCCCAGCGCCACGATCCATCCCCACTTGGCGCGCAGTGCCTTGAGGCCATCGGCCAGACTTTGGGGAGCTGAATTGTTTGCCGTCATGGACATGGCGTCCTCCTTCAGTGCGAAACGCACTCGGCGAGAATACACTCGACCGATGACTCTGTCGCCGGTTGTGTGGGAAACTCCGCGCTTCACGGAGATCCTCAAGCCTATGAATGACACGCCCAAGAAGGAACCGGCACCGCCGCGTCCCGCCGCCACCGTCCTGCTGCTGAGGCCTTCGCAGCGCGGCAATACAGACTCGCCGCTCGAAGTCTTCATGGTGGTGCGCCATCATCAGATCGATTCCTTCTCCGGTGCCCTGGTGTTCCCCGGCGGCAAGCTCGAAGAGGCCGATGGTAACGCCAAGCTGCGGGCGCGCTCCGGCGGCCCGGCGACGCTGTCGGATTCGGAGCTCGCATTTCGCATCGCCGGCGTGCGCGAGGCTTTCGAAGAGTGCGGCGTCCTGCTGGCGCGCAAGCGCGGCCACAAGGCGCTGATCGGCGCCGCCGACTTAAAGCCCATCGAGGACCGTTGGCGTGCGAAGCTCACCAAGGACGAGGCGAGCATCCTCGATCTGGTCGAGGCCGAGGATCTCGAACTCGCCACCGAACTCATGACGCCGTACGCGCACTGGATCACGCCGACCTTTGTGCCGAAGCGCTTCGACACCTGGTTCTTCCTGGCCAACGCACCGGAGGATCAGGTGGCGCTGCATGATGGTTCGGAGTCGACCGACTCGGTGTGGATCGGTGCCCAGGAAGCGATCGACGAGGCCGAGGCCGGCAAACGCACATTGGTCCATGCAACGCAGAAGAACCTCGAACTGCTGGCCGAGGGCGGCACCGTCGCCGGCGCACTGGCCCAGGCGGCCCAGCGCAAGGTCGTCACCGTTCAGCCCTGGGTCGAGTCCAAGGACGGCAAGCGCTATCTCCATATCCCGCCCGACGCCGGCTATCGCAACCTGGTGCGCGAGATGCCGGCTCAACCTGCAGCGGTTCCGCAGACCGGAAGATAGTTCCGCGGTATTGGCAGACATGTCGAAAACCGGCTCGCAAGGCGCGGGCCGGCGCGCTAAGAGCGAATGAACAAGCATTCATGAGCCGGCGGGCTCCCGCCGGGCAATCGGAGGAAAGACAAGAATGGTCGGAATCGTCGCCTTTGGCGCCTATGTGCCGCGCCTGCGCCTCAACCGTCAGGCTGTCTATGACGCCAACAAATGGTTCGCTGCCGGGCTTCGTGGCCTCGCCAAGGGCGAGCGCTCGATGGGCAACTGGGACGAGGATTCGATCACCATGGCGGTCGAAGCGTCGCGCGATTGCCTGACCGGCCACAAGGCCGAGGACGTCCGCAACATCTACTTCGCCTCGACGACGCATCCCTTCAAGGATCGCCAGAATGCCGGCGTCATCGGCACGGCGCTCAACGTCGAACAGAACCTGTCGGCCACCGACATCGGCGGTTCGCTCAAGGCCGGCACCTCGGCCCTGATCGCCGGCCTCAATGCCTCGAAGGAGGGCGCGCCGACTCTGGTCGCTGCCGCCGACAAGCGCATGACGCGAGTCGCCTCGTCGAACGAGTTGAATTACGGCGATGCCGCCGCGGCGCTGCTCTGCGGCACCGAGAATGTGATCGCCAAGCTGGTCGGCCATCATTCGGTATCGATGGATTTCGTCGACCACTTCCGCGGCGACGAGTCGGACTTCGACTATGGCTGGGAAGAGCGCTGGATCCGCGACGAGGGCTATTCGAAGATCGTGCCGCCCGCCATCAAGGCCGGCCTCGCCACCTGCAAGCTGACGGGTAGCGACATCACCCATTTCATCATGCCGAGCCTGATGCCGGCGGTGCCCAAGCTAATGGCCAAGATGGCGGGCATCGGCGAGGGCGCGGTGCGCGACCTGCTGGGCGCCACGCTGGGCGACACCGGTGCCGCGCATGCGCTGGTCATGCTGGTCGATGCACTGGAGATCGCCAAGGCCGGCGACAAGATCATGGTCGTGGCGTTCGGCCAGGGCGTCGACATCCTGGTGTTCGAGGTCACGGCCGAGAAGGACAAGCTTCCGAAGCGCAAGGGCCTGTCGGGCTGGATGGCGCGGCGCAAGGAAGAGAAGAACTACATGAAGTTCCTCGCCTTCAACGAGATGCTGCCGATCGACAAGGGCATGCGCGCGGAATTCGACAAGAAGACCGCGCTCTCGGTGCTGTGGCGCAAGCGCGACATGATCTACGGGCTGGTCGGCGGCAAGTGCAAGGTCTGCGGCACGGTGCAGTTCCCGCGCAGCCAGGTCTGCGTCAATCCCAACTGCCACGCCATCGACAGCCAGGATCCCTATGCGATGGCCGGACTCGAGTGCTCGGTGATGTCGTTCACCGCCGACTCGCTGGTCTATTCGCCGGACCCGCCGGGCTATTACGGCATGATCACCTTTCCGGAAGGCGGCCGCTTCATGGCCGACTTCACGGACTGCGACAAGGAACAGGTCAAGGTCGGCACCAAGATGCGCATGACCTTCCGCATCCGCGACAACGACACCATGCGCGGTGGCTTCAAGCGTTACTTCTGGAAGGCGGCGCCGGTCTAACTCGCCTTCCACCGGTCAGAGAGTCTAGAGTTCCAACCCCACTACAGGAGGCCTGCCATGGCTCGGGGCATCAAGGACAAGGTCGCTATTCTCGGAATGGGCTGCTCGAAATTCGGCGAACGCTGGGACGCGGGCGCCGAAGAGCTGATGCTCGAAGCCTACAAGGAATGCCTGAAGGATGCGGGCATCGACCAGAACCAGCTTCAGGCGGCGTGGTTCTCGACCGCCATCGATGAAGTGCATGTCGGCAAGTCGGGCATTCCGCTCTCGACGACGCTGCGCCTGCCCAACATCCCGGTGACGCATGTCGAGAACATGTGCGCCTCGGGCACGGAAGCCTTCCGCGGCGCCTGCTATGCGGTCGCGTCAGGTGCGGCCGACTTCGCGCTGGCGCTGGGCGTCGAGAAGCTTAAGGACACCGGCTACGGCGGTCTGCCGGGCGGCCGCGGCGGCCCGCTGCAGATGCTATGGAACGCGAGCGGCACGGCGCCGGGCAACTTCGCCCAGCTCGCCACCGCCTACATGACCGCCCACGGCGTGAGCGGCGAGGACCTCAAGAAGGCGATCGGCCATGTGTCGTGGAAGAGCCACCAGAACGGCGCCAAGAATCCGAAGGCCCATCTGCAGAAGGCCGTTGAGATGGAGACCATCCTGAACGCGCCGATGATCGCCTCGCCCCTCGGCCTGTTCGATTGCTGCGGCGTGTCGGACGGCGCGGCCGCGGCCATCGTGACGACACCCGAGATCGCCAAGGCGCTCGGCAAGCATGACATCGTGAGCGTCAAGGCGCTGCAGCTCTCGGTCTCGAACGGCTCCGAGTCGGGCCACAATTCGTGGGACGGCAGCTACTTCCACACCACGCGCATCGCCTCGAAGAAGGCCTACGAGGAAGCCGGCATCAAGAGCCCGCGCGACGAAGTCTCGATGTTCGAGGTGCACGACTGCTTCTCGGTCACCGAGCTCGTGACCATGGAAGACCTGCACATCTCCGAGACCGGCAAGGGCTGGAAGGATGTGCTCGACGGCTTCTACGATGCCGACGGCAAGATTCCTTGCCAGATCGACGGCGGCCTCAAATGCTTCGGCCATCCGATCGGCGCTTCGGGCCTGCGCATGCTCTACGAGATGTACCTGCAGATCCAGGGCAAGGCCGGCGCGCGCCAGCTCAAGAACCCGCGCATCGGCATGACGCACAATCTGGGCGGCGCGCCGCGCGAGAACATCTCGAGCGTGGCCATCGTCGGCCGCTACGAGTAGTGCACCCTGACTCACACCTCATGCTCCTCTCCGCCCGCTCTTAGCGGGGGGAGAGGCTGGGTGAGGTGGGTCAGTTCTTTTCAGTACGC
>CAMDOT010000169.1 GCA_945903635.1 Rhizobium sp. Q54
GCCGCTATGAGCGGGCCTGGAGGCCCGCGGTCCAGAAGACGATGATCTAATGCCGCTCGTCGTTGCGGGCGCTGGCGGGGACGGGCGTCGTGCTGCGGGCGCCGCTGATCAGGCCGCCGCCGGTTTGCGGCGCAGGGTTGCGCGGCGGCACGCCGATCGAGGCGCGCTCGATCACCTTCAGCACCTCGGCGCTGCGGCGGACGAGGTTGTAGCGCAGGCCGGTATAGAGATTCACCGGGAACGGCATGTCGGCGTTGAAGTCGATGATCAGGACGACGCGGGTCTCTTTGGTCTGGTTCTTCACCCAGTGCTCGCGCGTGTCGTCGAACACCAGCGGCTCGCCTTCCTTCCAGAAGAAGTGGTGGCCGCCGATCTCGATCCAGCACTTCTCCGGCTCGGTCGGCACAATCAGGGGATAGTGGAAGCGGACGACGCCGGCAGCCGATCCGCGATGGGGCTCGATCTCGGCGCCGCCGGCCAGGATGCTGAACAGCGCCGTGTGGACGCCGGGGATCCGGTTGATCGCCTCGATCGTGTCGGGCACCGCGGCGGCATTTTCCTTGACGTCGTGGCCCCAGAGCTTGAGCAGGAACGTGCGCCAGGCGCGGCCCGGGACGTAGAGGTCGCGGGGATGGACCTCGTGCAAAGCCGGAATTTCCTCGTGGTGGCTGAGCAGGTAGGTGAGGTCGGCCTTGATCTTGTCGTGGCTCTTCTTGAGCTCGCCCAGGATGGGGAACTGGCGCATCGCGTCCTCGCCGCTCAGCGGAAGCTTGGGCATGCGGCGCACAATCATGTCCGAGAGCTTGAGATTGAAGTTCTCGAGCGGCTCCTGCGGTAGCCAGATATTCTTGGTCAGGTAGAACCGACCCTTGTGTCCAACGCCCTGGGGAGACTCATTTGCCATGGTCGAGATCCTGACCTCGTGAAATCCAGCCTGCTATTTAATACGCCGATTTGCCGCCGCCAGATGGGACAATTGACGCGGAAGCCGCGACCGACGGTCTCAATTTCCTACGTCAAGCCTCGGAAAACATGTAACAATTCTAAACCTACGCTACTATGGCGCCAAGATGTTCCGTTTCGCCGATGTCCCTTTGTCCTTGTCGGGGATGACCCGGATCGCCGGTCGGCGCGTCTTTCTGCGCGCGCCGAGCATGGATGACTGGGCGGAATGGGCCGAATTACGGGCCCGCAGCCGGGCCTTTCTCACGCCCTGGGAACCCACCTGGCCGGAGGATTCGCTCGGCCGCGACCATTTCCGCCGCCGGTTGCGCCAGCAGGTCCGCGAATGGCGGGCGGGCGAGGCCTACGGGCTGTTCGTCTTCACCAACGATACCCGCCGGCTGGTGGGCGGCATAAACCTCAGCAATGTCCGGCGCGGTGTCGCCCAGGCTGCCGCTGTCGGCTACTGGATGGGCCAACCCTACGCCGGCCAGGGCCTTATGACCGACGCGCTCCGCGCCACCCTGCCGTTCGTGTTCGACGAACTTCGGCTGCACCGCCTCGAAGCGGCGTGCCTGCCGCACAACGAGCCTTCCAAGGGCGTGCTGAGCAAGGTCGGCTTCCACGAAGAGGGGCTGGCGCGCCAGTATCTGCGTATCAACGGCCAGTGGGCCGACCATCTGCTGTTCGCCCTGTTGCGGGCGGACTACGATCAACTCCTGAGAGCAGCCCGTTAGACGGGCGGGAGAGAGCCCATGCGCGATATCACCCCCGACACCATCACCCAGGCCTTCGCCGACTATGCGCGCAACGCCCCCTCGGCCCGCACCCGCGACCTGATGAACTCGCTGGCGAGCCACCTCCACAGCTTCGTGCGCGAAAACAAGCTGACGCAGGACGAATGGATGGCGGCGATCGATGTGCTGACGCGCGCGGCAAAATTCACCGACGACAAGCGCAACGAATTCATCCTGCTCTCCGATCTGCTCGGCGTCTCGTCGCTGGTCGACATGGTGAACGCCGCCGACTCCGGCACGACATCGTCGTTGCTGGGGCCGTTCCTCATCGAGGGCGCGCCCGAGTTGCCCAATGGCGGCGACATGTGGCGCGGCCAGGAGGGCGAGCCGCTGGTGGTGAGCGGCAAGATCGTCGACCAGAAGGGTGCGCCCGCCAAGGGCACCGTGCTGGCGCTTTGGCAGAATGCCGGCAACGGTCTCTATGCCCAGCAGGACAAGGACCAGGCACCGACCAACTATCACGCGCGGCTGCGCGTCGCCGACGACGGCAGTTTCGCCTTCACGACCGTGCGACCGGTCGCCTACCAGGTGCCTTATGACGGCCCGGCCGGAGACATGCTGCGCGCGCTCGGCCGGGATGCATGGCGGCCCGCCCACCTGCACATGATGGTCCATGCGCCGGGCCACAAGCCGCTGATCACCATGTTCTTCCCGGAGGACGACAAGCACCTCGACAGCGACGCCGTGTTCGGCGTTCGGGTGCCGCTGGTGCTGCCGTTCGCCAAGGTGGCGGACCGCGCAAAACTGCCGGCGAATCTGGCGGCGCGCGAGACCTTGCCGCTGCCGGCGTGGACCGCGAGGCTCGATCTCACCCTGCCTGCGGGCTGATGCGCCCCGATTGATGCAACTCGTCGGCGTCCGCGGCGTCGCCAAGGTCTTTGCCAACGGCGTCCAGGCTCTGGACGGCATCTCGCTCGACATCGAGGCCGGCGAATTCCTGAGCGTGCTGGGCCCGTCCGGCTGCGGGAAGTCCACCTTGCTGCGGATCGTCGCCGGGCTCACAACGCCGAGCGCGGGCACGGTTGATTGGTCAGGAGGAAAGCCCGACATCGGCTTCGTCTTCCAGGAGCCGACGCTGATGCCGTGGGCGACGGCGCTGGCCAATGTCGCCCTGCCGCTCAAACTCGGCGGCGTGGCACGGAGCGAGCGCGAGGCGCGGGCGGCCGAGGCGCTGGGCCATGTCGGTCTAAAAGGCTTTGAGCACACCTGGCCGCGCGAACTCTCGGGCGGCATGAAGATGCGTGTCTCGATCGCGCGCGCCCTGGTGACGGCGCCGCGACTGCTGCTGATGGACGAGCCCTTCGCCGCGCTCGACGAGATTACGCGCCATCGCCTGAACGCCGACCTGCTGGCCCTGTGGGAACGCAGCCGCTTCACGGTCGTGTTCGTGACGCACTCGGTGTTCGAATCGGTGTTCCTGTCGCAGCGCATCGCCGTGATGGCGGCGCGGCCGGGCCGCATCGTGTCCGACCTCGCGATCACAGCACCGTATCCGCGCACAGAATCCTTCCGCACCTCGCCTGACTACGCCGCCCACTGCCGCCTCGTCTCGGCGCGGCTGGGCGAGGCGATGGCGGCATGAGCAGGCCGCAATACCTACTAGGCCAGTTTATGAGCCCTCTCCGCGCGCGTCATACGCGTGGGGAGAGGGAGGGGACCCGCGCTTGCGCGGGGAGGGTGAGGTGTCGGGCCGCCAGCCTCACCATTGCGACATCGTCGCCATATCGGGCACCACCTCACCTTCCCATTGCTTCGCAATGGGCCCCTTCCTCTCCCCCGCTGACGCGGCGGAGAGGAACCATGAGCATGATTCATCAATACAGAGCGGCTCCATGACCGCCCGCGTCATCGCCCCCGTCGTCATGGGCATCGTGATGCTCGTGCTGTGGGAGGCCGTCGTGCGGTTGGCGGAGATCCCGCCTTATGTCCTGCCGGGCCCGATCGCGGTCGCGCGGACCTTGGTGACGGACTGGGGCATGCTTGCCCCGGCGCTCGTCGTTACGCTCACCATCACGCTGGAGGCGCTCGTGGCGGCCGTCGTGGTCGGCGGCCTGCTGGCGATTCTGTTCTCGTTGTCGCGCTGGGTCGAGCTCTCGCTCTTTCCCTATGCCATCATCCTGCAGGTGACGCCGATCGTGGCCATCGCGCCGCTGATCATCGCCTGGGCCAACGACGTCGACCTGTCGTTGCTGATCTGCGCCTGGCTGGTGGCGTTCTTTCCCATCCTGTCCAATACTATCCTCGGCCTGCGTTCGGTCGACCACAATCTGCTGGCGCTGTTCGAGCTCTACGGCGCCGGCCGCTGGAAGACGCTGATCCACCTGCGCTTGCCGGCGGCACTGCCGTATTTCCTGGGCGGATTGCGCATCTCGGGCGGCCTGGCGCTGATCGGCGCCGTGGTGGCCGAGTTCGTGGCCGGCACCGGCGGCAGTGCCTCGGGGCTCGCCTACCGCATCCTCGAGGCGGGCTACCAGCTCAGGATCCCGCGCATGTTCGCGGCCCTTGTACTGATCTCGGCGGCGGGCATCGCGATCTACCTGCTGCTGTCGCTGCTGTCGCACTTGTTGCTGCGGCGCTGGCACGAGAGCGCGATCGGCCCGGAGGGGTGAGGACGGCCGTCTAGGGCAGAGTGCCTCGGATATGCGTGTTGCCGATTTGCATCGCCGAGGATGATCGATGAAACTTCAACCCATGTTCGCGCTATCACTTGTAGTAGTTGGCGTTGCCGGGGCCGTCTTCTTGGTGACGCTGATAGCGGCTGTCTTCGATAAAAGGCGGCGGCAGCGATGGTTCATGACGAGCGGCTGGGCCGCGATTGTCTTGATGCTTGTTTGGTTCGGTATGGTGAAAATTGCGGAGTACCGCGGTGATCTCGCTCCCCCGGTTGCGACGGGGAATCAGCAGCCTGAGCGGAGGTGACTTGTGGGCCCCAGGGCGACTATTCCGCCGTCGTGCGTTCGCACGCGCCGGTCGAGGGTGAGAGATCGTTCCAGGGCTGGGCAGACATGCAGAAAGGAAGTTGCAGGTTCAGCAGGAAATAGGCTATATTTCCTGTAGGTTGGTGCTTGGAGTGCGCCGGCCTTTTTCATTTCCGGCACGACCTCCCGTGGCACGCCCGCGGGCCGCGCAATGCGCTGGTGCAGCCGCCACGGGTCCTGACCCGTGGACAGTCCCAAGAACAACCCCGTCTCAACCACACGCCGAATAACGACGTGGGAACAGACACTTAACGACGCCTGGGAAACAGGCGCGCCGGGGTTCATGCAAAAGAAGAATCCGCGAGTCGTCTAAAAGCCAATGGAATCAGGCTTGTCCCGGAGTCTGGCCCAACTCTGGGCACAACGCTAGGCCCATTCAAGTGGGCCCTGTGAGCAGGCGAAAAGCCCGCCGTTACTAGCTTTCCGGTGTGCGGAGAGCTGAAATTCACGCACCTGAATTGGGCCAAACCGCCGCTCACCCGCGCCGGCGTGCTGCCCGCGCGAGGAAGAACGAGCCCACGGCGACGCCTGACGCGAGCAGCAGGTAGCCCACGGCGTAGGACTGGGTGAGGGCGAGCACGCCGCGAAACAGCAGCGGCGAGAGCAGGGCGCCGCCGAAGACGAAGAGCTGCGTGGCGCCGGTGAACTCGGCGGCACGGCCGGGCGGCGCCCGCGCAGCACTCTCGGCCAGGAAGACGCCGTTCCAGCCGACGGCGGTGCCGCCCAGGATCGTGAAGACGAGATAGACGGCGCCGGCCGGCCAGTCCGGCGTCGAGAAGGCCATGGTCGATGCCGCGACGACGACGATGGCGCCGATACCGGCCAGCACCGCCGAGGGGCGGCGCAGCATGTCGGCCACCACGCCCCAGAAGATGCGCCCGAGCGCGCCCGCGACGGTCGCCGCCGACAACAGCGTGCCCGCCAACACGTACGACATTTTCAGGCCGACGACGGCGTAGACGACGGTGAAGTTCACCACGATGGCCTGGGTCGCCGAGAACAGCAGGCCGATGAAGCACATCGGCCGCAGGATCGGGTCGCGCCAGGCGAGCCGCAGCGGCTCGAAGATCTCGGCCGCGCTGGGCAGCAGCCGGCCCGAGACGGTCGATGAGCGTTCGTCGTCGTAGAGCGCGCGCAGCGGCTGGATGGCCAGCGCCGTGATCAGCGAGGTCACCCCGACCGAGGCCGCCGCCCATCGCCAGCCGTGGTCGAGTGCCAGGCTCGGCAGTATGGCGCCGCAGAGGGCGAAGCCCACGGGCACGCCGCTCTGCTTCAGCGAGAAGGTGACGTTGGCCAGGCGCCGCGGCGACACCCGGGCCAGGATGTGGGAACTCGCGATCGTGAGCGGGCCCGATCCCAGCCCGACCACCAGCGCCGAGAGTGCGGCGAAGCCGAGGCCGCCGGCGGCGAAGATGAAGGAGCCGACGGCCGCGACCACAAGGCCGATCTGAATGAAGCGGATGGGTCCGGTGCGGCGGCTGATGGCGCCGCCGCCCAGGGTCGACAGCATGGCCGCGAGATAGACCAGCGAGATGTAGTAGGCGACATCGGCTGCCTCGACGCCGAGGTCCGGTGCCGCCGCCGGCGCCAGCACCGACGCCTGGTTGAAGGCCAGGGTCGCCATGACCTGCACCAGCGTGAGCGAGACAAGGGCGATCAGGTAGCGACGCAGGTCGGTCGGCGCGGCGGGCATTCCGCGCGACTATAGCCTGTGCCGGCGCGAAATGGTCCACGCGGGCGCTTCCTTGCGGCACACGCATTTCGAGATCGAAGGGCAGCAATTCTGTGGCAGGCGCCGCGGCGATTCTGGTTCCAGGTCAGTGGCTTGAGGGGCGAATCAGGACACCGATACGGAACAAACAAACCCCGTTCAGGCGAGGCACGAAATGGTCCACTAACGTCCGCTGCGGCGCCCCGGACGCCCGCCGGCGCCCGAGCCGGTGCGCACGCCGCGGAAGACGCGGGAATGCTGCATCTTGCCCAGGTGAACGCCTGTGTTGGCGCCGGCCGCCTGGCCCGGCAGTTCCAGCTCGTTGATCTCGAGCCTTCGGATCTCGTCGCGGATGCGGGCGGCTTCCTCGAATTCGAGGTTGGCCGCGGCGTCGCGCATGCGCTTCTCGAGTTCGGCGATGTGGCTGCGCAGATTGTGGCCGACCAGATGGACGTCGCCCGACACGCCGGTATCGACGGTGTAGTGGTCGCGCTCTGCAGTCGACTGCAGGATCTCGGAAATGTTCTTCTTGATCGAGGCCGGAGTGATGCCGTGCTTTTCATTGTAGGCGGTCTGCTTGGCGCGCCGGCGGTCGGTCTCCGAGATGGCGTACTTGATCGAGTCGGTCATCTTGTCGGCATAGAGGATGACCCGGCCCTCGACGTTGCGCGCGGCGCGGCCGATCGTCTGCACCAGCGATGTGGGCGAGCGCAGGAAGCCTTCCTTGTCAGCGTCGAGGATGGCCACCAGCGCGCACTCGGGGATGTCGAGGCCCTCGCGCAGCAGGTTGATGCCGACCAGCACGTCGAAGGCACCCAGCCGCAGGTCGCGGATGATCTCGATACGCTCCAGCGTGTCGATGTCGGAATGCAGGTAGCGGCAGCGGATGCCGGCCTCGTGCAGATACTCGACGAGATCCTCGGCCATGCGCTTGGTCAGCACCGTGACCAGGACGCGTTGCGCCTTCTTCGCGCAGTCCTTGCACTCGGCGATCAGGTCGTCGACCTGCTTTTCGACCGGCCGGATGATGACGGTCGGATCGATCAGGCCGGTCGGGCGAATGACCTGTTCGATGAAGGCGCCCTGAGTGCGTTCCATCTCCCACGGGCCGGGCGTGGCGCTGACGAAGGTCGTCTGGGGACGCAGAGCCTCCCATTCCTCGAACTTCAGCGGCCGGTTGTCGATTGCCGACGGCAGGCGGAAGCCGAACTCGGCCAACACGCTCTTGCGGTTGAAGTCGCCGCGGAACATGCCGCCGATCTGCGGCACGGTGACGTGGCTCTCGTCGCAGATCAGCAGCGAGTGCTCGGGGAAATACTCGAACAGGGTAGGAGGCGGCTCGCCCGGCTTGCGGCCGGTGAGATAGCGCGAATAGTTTTCGATGCCGGCGCAGGCACCCGTCGTCTCCATCATCTCGATGTCGAAATTCGTGCGCTGCTCGAGCCGCTGCGCCTCGAGCAGGCGGCCGGCACGATTGAACTCGTCGAGCCGCTGCTTGAGGTCGGTCTTTATCTGGTCGATTGCCTTCTGCATCGTCGGCTTGGGTGTCACATAGTGGCTGTTGGCGTAGACGATGATGTCAGACAGGGTGATCGTCTTGTCGCCGGTCAATGGGTCGAACTCGGTGATCGATTCGATCTCGTCGCCGAACATCTCGAAGCGCCAGGCCTTATCTTCGTAATGGGCCGGGAACAGGTCGACTGTGTCGCCTCGCACGCGGAAGGTGCCACGCTGGAAGGCGTTGTCGTTGCGCTTGTATTGCTGTTCGACGAAACGGCGCACCAAAGCGTTGCGGTCGATCTTCTGGCCCTTGTGAAGGCGGAAGGTCATCTTCTGGTAGTTCTCGAGCGGGCCGATACCGTAGATGCACGAGACCGACGCCACGATGATGACGTCGTCGCGCTCCATCAGCGCCCGCGTCGCCGAATGGCGCATGCGGTCGATCTGCTCGTTGATCGACGAATCCTTCTCGATGTAGGTGTCGGTGCGCGCCACGTAGGCTTCGGGCTGGTAGTAGTCGTAGTAGGAGACGAAATACTCGACCGCGTTCTCAGGGAAGAAGCCCTTCATCTCGGCCCACAGCTGCGCGGCCAGTGTCTTGTTCGGTGCCATCACCAGTGCCGGGCGGTTCTGCGAGGCGATGACATTGGCCATGGTGAAGGTCTTGCCCGAGCCGGTGACGCCCAGCAGCACTTGGTCGCGCTCACCGCCTTCCACGCCGGCGATGAGTTGCTTGATCGCCTCGGGCTGGTCGCCGGCGGGCGTGTATTCGGACACCAGCTTGAAGGGCCGCACGCCGCCTTCGAGTTCCGGCCGCCGCTGGATATACGGCATCAGGAGCGGCACGGTCGCGACTGCGAGATTCTTTGGGGGCATGGCCTCCATTATATGATGCGCGGCCGGCGTTCCGGCAATGCTAGCGTGGCCCTCCGCATGCCTGATCTGTTGGCTCTTTCCTTCCTCGTTTCCGCCGCTGTTGCTTGCATTGCAGGCATGGTGCGGGGCTTTGCCGGTTTTGGCGCGGCGATGGTGATGACTCCGGTGTTTTCCGCGCTCCATGGGCCGGCGGTCGGCATCGCGCTGTGCCTGCTGCTCGAAATCGCGGTCGTCCTGCCGCTGTTGCCGTCCGTGGTGCGGTATGTCGATTGGCGCCGGATCGCGTTGCTCATGGTGGGCGCTGTGGTCTTCGTGCCGGCCGGTAATTTCGTGCTGACGCTCGCCGATCCCGAGCCAATGCGCTGGGCGATTTCCGCCATCGTGCTCACGGCCGTGGCGTTGCTGGCGAGCGGCTGGCGCTATCCCGGCCAGCCGCGCCCGGCCACGACACTCGCCGCCGGTGCCGCCAGCGGCTTCCTCAACGGCCTGTCGGGCATGGCAGGTCCGCCGATCGCCTTCTACTATCTCGCCGGCCAGGAGACTGTAACGCGTGTGCGGGCCAACCTCACGACCTACTTCGTCTTCGTCGACCTGGCGGCGACAGCGATGTTCGCTTCGCGCGGCCTGATCGGCTGGAATACGGGCGTGCAGGCCCTCTTTCTGGCGCCGGCGGTCATTTTGGGCGGCATCGTGGGCGGGCGGCTGTTTCCATTGGCCAGCGAACGTTTCTACCGTCGCCTGGCGCTCGGCCTTCTGGTCGGCGTGGCGATCGGTTCCCTGATGTTGTAAGCGAGCGGACATGAGGATCTGGGACATCATCGCCGACAAGGCGGCACAACTCGGGATCGGCGGACCGATCGGTGCGCTGCTCGGCATGCCGCCGCCGGCAGTGGATGAAGGCGCGCACCCCGGCCTGCGGCAAATCGGCTTCACCATCGGCGTGATCGCGCTCGGCGCCAAGATGGCGCGGGCGGACGGCGAGGTCTCCGACGTGGAGGTCGCGGCCTTCCGCGAATTCTTCCAGGTACCGCCCGGTGAGGAGAGAAATGTCGAGCGTTTCTTCGATCTCGCCAAGCGCGATGTCGCGGGCTTCGAGACCTACGCGCGCCAAGTGGCCGATCTGTTTCCCGATGCGCCGGAAATCCTCGAAGGCGTGATCGAGGGCCTGTTCAGCATTGCCAGGGCCGACGGTCCGGTTGACGCACCGGAAGCGGATTATCTCGCCAAGGTGGCGCGCATCTTCGGCCTCGACAGCGCCCGCTTCGAGCGCGCCAAGGCCGCGGCATCGGGTGTCGTCGAATGCGAGCCCTGCATCATCCTGGGCATCGATCCGATTGCGACCGACGAGCAGATCCGCGATGCTTGGCTGCGGCAGGTCCGCGCCAACCATCCCGACCGGCTGATCGCCCAGGGCCTGCCGGAGGAGGCAATCGCCATGGCCACCCGCAAGCTCGCGCTGATCAACGACGCCTACGACCGCCTGCGGCGCCAGCGCGGCCTCGTCGCCGCCTGACCGTGAACATCGTCGATCTGCCGTCGCCCAATCATGCGCCACGGCCCGATGGTGCCATCGTCGCCGTGCTGGTCCTGCACTACACCGAGTTACCGTTGCAGGAGTCGCTCGACATCCTCTGCGATGGCGCGCGTGAGCATCGCGTGAGTTCACACTATGTCCTGGCGGAGAACGGCACAGCCTATCGCCTGGTGCCGGAAGATTGCACCGCTTGGCACGCCGGCCACTCACATTGGCGCGGGCGCGAGGCGCTGAATACCACGTCGATCGGCGTCGAGATCGTGAACCTGCACGGCGATCGCCACGATTATCCGCCGTGCCAGATCGCGGCATTGATTGAGCTCTGCAAGGGCATCCTGGCACGCCATCCCGGGATCGAAGCCCGCAATGTCGTGGGTCATTCCGACATCGCGCCCAAGCGGAAGATCGATCCCGGCCTTCGCTTTCCGTGGATGGACCTGGCTGCGGCCGGTGTCGGGCTGTGGCCGAGGGCCGGGGGACGGCCTCTCGACGGCGACTTCCACAAGGCCCTCCAGCGCTTCGGTTACGCGCCACCGATCGCGGTACCGCCCAAGGACATCGTGAAAGCTTTCCAGCGGCATTTCCGACCGAACCAGGTCGACGGCATGGCCGACCCTGAAACGCGGACGCTCCTGGCCGGACTGCTTGACCAGGTCGGGGGAGCCGCCTAGCTAGGACCGTGGGTCAGACGGCTGGATGGCTGCGCTGTCGCGGGCAACCGCGATGGTGAGGAAAGTCCGGGCTCCACGGAGACACGGTGCCGGATAACGTCCGGCGGGGGCGACCCCAGGGAAAGTGCCACAGAAAACAGACCGCCGGGCTGGCCCGCATTCGAGCGGCAAACCAGCCAGGCAAGGGTGAAACGGTGGGGTAAGAGCCCACCGCGCGACCGGCAACGGAAGCGGCACGGCAAACCCCACCGGGAGCAAGACCAAATAGGGGCGACACGCCGGGCAACCGGCAGCGGTGTTTCCGCGTCGTCGTCCGGGTCGGTCGCGCGAGGCGTTCGGTAACGGACGTCCCAGAGGAATGGCCATCCATCGTTCCCGGCTTGCCGGGGGCGGGGACAGAACCCGGCTTACAGGTCGTCTGACCCACCTTTGTTGCTCGAATCGGGCAAATTCTCAACCTATTGTGGTTTTTGGCCGATGGTGCACAATACATATTGTGGCTAAGACCTTAAGATTCCTCACCGAATCCGGCTTTTCAACATTGCATCCCTGAATATCCCATGGTATCCCATATCATCCCGTAAGCAGGGAAACGCAGGGGCGTGGGGCACCTGCCGTGGATTTAGGGGGACAGGGGTCGTGGCCTTTCGGTCCGAAATCCTGATCAAGCTCGACAAAAAAGGCCGGGTCTTGTTGCCCGCGGCCTTCCGCGACGAGCTGCCGGCCGACGACCGCGGTGCCTTCGTCCTCTATCACTCACCCAACGTACCGGGCGTCGTGAACGGAAATTCGCGCACCGGGTTCGACGCCATGCTGGAGCGGCTGCGCGCCGAGGCGCTCGGTCCCAAGGGATCGCTCAAGGTGGCGCTCGACGACGAGGCCTTCGACCCTGCCGGCTATCTCTCGGCCAGCGCCCGCACCATAGCCATGGAGCCGGACGGCCGCTTTTCCATGCCGGCGGAATTCTCGCAGGTGCTTGAAGCCGACGCGGGCGTCACGCTGGTCGGCAAGGGCGACAAGTTCCAGATGTGGAATCCCATGCGCTGGCAGGCCCGCCGCGATGGCGACCGCGATAAGATGGCGGCCTTCGTGCGCAGCCTCGGCGGGGGCGACGCATGAGCGGACATGTTCCCGTGCTCGCGCTTGAAGTGGTCGATGCGCTCGAGCCGCGCGACGGCGGCCGCTATGTCGACGGCACCTTCGGCGGCGGCGGCTACACCACCGCGTTGCTCGATCGCGCCGACTGCCGGGTGATCGCCATCGACCGCGATCCCGATGCGATCGCCGCCGGCCGGGTGTTGGCCGAGCGTTACGCGCCGCGGCTGCAGCTGATCGAGGGCCGCTTCGGTGACATGGCCGAGTTGTTGTCCGCCGAAGGCGTCGAGGATGTCGACGGCGTGACGCTCGACCTCGGCGTCTCGTCGATGCAGTTCGATCGCGCCGAACGCGGCTTCTCCTTCCGTGGCAACGGTCCACTCGATATGCGCATGGAGAAGCGCGGACCGTCCGCAGCCGACCTCGTGAACGAGGCGGACGAGGCGGAGCTTGCCGACGTCATCTGGCGTTACGGCGAGGAACGCCGCAGCCGTCGGGTCGCGCGCGCCATCGTCGAGGCCCGCAAGGTCAAGCGGATCGAGACGACGGGCGAATTGGCCGAGATCGTGCGCCGCGCCGTGGGTCCCTCGGCGAAGGACGAGAGCGATCCTGCGACGAGGGCCTTCCAGGCGTTGCGTATTGCCGTCAACGACGAACTGGGCGAACTGGAACGCGGCCTCGCCGCGGCCGAGTCCGTCCTGGCACCGGGCGGTCGCCTGGCCGTGGTGTCGTTCCATTCGCTGGAAGACCGTGCGGTCAAGGAATTCGTGCGCGCGCGCGCCGGTCGCACGCCCAGCCCGTCGCGCCATGCGCCGCCGCGCGCCGTCGAACGCGAGGCCACGCTGCGCGACCTCACGCGCAAGCCGGTGCTGCCGACGGAGTCCGAAGTGGCCGCCAATCCGCGTGCCCGTTCGGCCCGATTGCGCGTCGCCGAGAAGCTCGGCGTTGCCGGGGGCCGCGCATGATCCATCGCGGGCTCGTCTTCTGGTCGATCGCCGCCGTTGCCACGGCGGTGGGCCTGTTCACCGTCAAGTACAAGGTGCAGGATCTCGAGGAGCGGATCGATCGCACCAACTACAAGATCGTCGAGAGCCAGCAGGCTACGCACATTCTGCGGGTCGAATGGGCTCATCTCAACGAGGCCGAGCGCATCGAAAAGCTCGCCCTGAAACATCTCAAGCTCGAGCAGGCCTCGATCAAGCAGGTCATCCGGCTCGACTCGCTCAAATCCGAATCTGTCCCCCCGCGGCGCGATCCACCACTCCCTTCCCCCCCACGTACGGGCAACGACGTCCCCTCGTCGACTTTGCCCGGTGGTGGTCGCGTCGCAGCGGAGGCCGGCAGCCCCTCGCCGGCCTCCGCACCCCTTTCCCAGCGTTCCACCGGACCCACGACGCCCCCTCGACCGGCCCAAATCCAAGAGCCGGCAACATCGGGTCCGGTAGGCGACAACCAGAGCGTCGCGGCTTCGATCGATGAAATCCTCTCGCGAAATGATGGAGGACGTCGGTGAAGCTGTGGCGCAAGTCTGGCTCGCCCGACCCGGCCGCCGCGG
>CAMDOT010000170.1 GCA_945903635.1 Rhizobium sp. Q54
CCGACGGTCACCACGAGCTTCGGCACGGTGCACCAGACGAACCTCCAGGGCGTCGTCATCTACGCGACGATGTATGCCGCACCGGAGCAGGACAATCTCTCCTTCACCGCAACGGCGGAGCTTTAGGCCATGTACCAGCAGGTCAACAACCTCGCGAACGGGGCCATCAGCACGACCCTGATCCGCCGCGTCGCCGACGGTGCCTTCATCCCGGCCGACGAACGCAATGCCGACTGGCGCGACTACCTCGCGTGGGTGGCCGAGGGCAACGAGCCGGCGCCGCCCGCCGTCCCGGAGCCGGTTCGCGACAGGACGCCGGCCGAGAAGCTCGCTGCGGCAGGCATCACCGTCGCCGAGTTGAAGACCCTGCTCGGCCTGTAGCGACCCGCCACCCCGGAGCATGACGATGACCACTGATGAGCGCGACCGGCTGGCCAAGCTGGAGCAGATCGTGTCCGACATGAAGGACGATCTGGCCGAGATCAAGAAGTCCACCGCACGCCTCGAATCATACGCTCACATGGGGCAGGGGGCGCTCGGCGTGTTCCTGAAGCTGGGTGGCCTCGTCGCCGTGGTGGCCGCTGCGGCCTGGGCGCTGTTCGAGAAGTTCCACAAATGAGCTTTGCCGGCGAAGACTACAAGGCCGCCGCGGCGCGCCTCGGCGTTCCTGTGGCCGCTATGGAAGCGGTGGCCGAGGTGGAGGCGGGCGGGGCGACGCACTGGACCATCGCCGGCGTGCTTCGACCGCCGGTGCGCTTCGAGGCGCACTGGTTCGGCAAGCTGACCGGCTACCGCTTCAATGCCAGCCACCCGGCGATCAGTTGCAGGCGCTGGACGCCCGCCCTGGCCGCCGGCACGCACGCCGGCGCCTGGGCGCAGGTCGAGGCGGCCTGTGTGCTCGACGAGGATGCCGCCTTGCAGGCCACCAGCTGGGGCGCGTTCCAGATCATGGGGTTCCATTTTAAGGCGCTGGGCTACGCGAGCGTGCAGGAGATGGTCGTGGCAATGGACACCGCCGGCGGCCAGCTCGACGCCTACGTGCGCTTCGTCGATGCCGACCCGGTGCTGATCGATGCACTCAGGCGCCAAGACTGGCACGCTTTCGCCGGCCGCTACAACGGCCCCGGACAGATTGATTACTACGCCGGGCGGATCGCCCGGGCCTGTGCCCGCCATGGAGGAGTATGATGCCGCTGCTTCCGCTGCTGCTGGGCGTGGCGCCCACCGTCGCGTCGTGGATCCTGGGGGACAGGACCGGGGCGGCCGTCGAGAAGGTGACGGGCATCGCCCGCGACATCCTCGGCACCGATGACCCCTCGGGCATTGAGGCTGCGATCGCGCGTGATCCAAACGCGGCCCTGCAGTTCAAGACGGCGATCATCCAGGCCGAGGCCGATGCCCGGCGTCAGGAACATGAGGCGGTTCTGGCGCAGATCCGGGACGTGCAGAATGCTCGCGAGCAGACCGTGCGCCTGGCCGAGGCGAAGAGCCCGATCGCCTATGGGGCCGTCTTGGTGTCGGCCATCGTGTTGGTGGGCTTCGCCGTCATGCTGTGGCTCGTCATCCGGGAGGAGGTGCCGGCCAACCAGCGGGATATGGTTACCTTGTTGCTGGGCACGCTTGCAGGGATGGCTTCGAGCGTCGTGGCATATTGGGTTGGCTCGTCCAACGGGTCGATGCAGAAGAACGCGGCTTTGGAGAAAGCGCTAGCGCAGAAATGACTATGTGAAGGCCGCGGCTTGCCGTCCTCGCGATCGCGACGAGCTTGCCGGCCGGACGCGCGACGGCTCGTTCTGACGGTAGGGAACAGATGTTGGCCGACGATCAAGCCACGCGGGATCAGGCGCGGGCGTGTCAATGATCGGGCGCTCCTATGTTTTCGAGATCCCTTGCGGGTTCTTTGCGGACATCCTGCTGAGAAAGTCCTTTCGTCGTTTCGACACCTTTTCGATGTTACGCGCCAGAAGGTCGTTCACAACGATGAATTCACGACGAATGATCTCGAGGGGGCCATGCAAACTGGGGGCTTCGAACACTCCGCGCTCGAGTGCCGCCGCAAGCGTACCTTCTGGACAGGAGACAGGTGCAAAGTGTGACTCGTCACGCCATGGGCCAATCGTATCTTTCCATTGGCTCGCCGCTTCAAGCGCAGCTTCACGTCCAATTTGAACTCGCACCCGGTCCTCTGGAGAAAAATCCCCAATAAATTTTTCCCAATAGTCCTCATCGCCGAACATCTGCTGAAAAAGGTTGCCAAGGTCTTTCGAAGTCAGGCCCGTGTCCAGCAAAACTTGCAATATTCCATTGAGGTCCGCCCCGTTGGGGGGGGATGCCTTTGTTACAATAAACCATTTCCAAAACTGTTCTGGAGTCACGCCCGAGTCCAGCCAGTCGGGCAGCGCTAGATCGACGTCCGTATCGTCAGAAGTGCGCATCTGTCGCAATAGCCATTTCCTTTGCGCCGACAGCGTCAGTGGTTCGACGAGCCAGTCCGTACCTTTGGGCTGTTCCAGTTCAAGGAAGTCGCCAAGGCTGGAGGAATCATCGATAAAATAATAGGCGCGCTCGATCAGGCCTTTCTCCATGACCTCTTGACCTTCACTCCCCAAAAGGCTGCATCGCCCCCCTCGATCCGACGAGAAAAAGGTAGACTCGGCGCGGGCATCGTCATGATCGTCGTGGTCATTGAAGAATGCCCAGTCTTCATCTTCTTCGCCGTCGCCCCGATAGAGGTAAACGCGTGGCGTTTTCTCATGAACTCGGATACGAATTGCCGGGCGAATAAGAAGCATCGGGAGTGCTCGTCTCGGCTCATCGAAGGCGCACACTGCCAATGACACATCTATATTCACGTCGACAGACGCCCTTAATCTGATCGGCTGGTCTTGGGGAATCAATTCAACGGAGCCGTCGGAGTACGCGCTGAGGTTCGCCCTGACGCCTGGCACGGTGTTGAGTTGCAATTGGCCGTCGACGGTCGCTAGATGCCCACGACCAATTGAGACCCTCGGCACGCACCGGGCTACCTCATCGCTAATGAAGTGCCTTGCTTGGTGTTTCAGGTACGCGGTGGTCCAGGCGCCGGCTTGGGAGACAAACTCACGCGACGTTGGTGACGCGTTTTTCGCGCCCGGAACTTGTCGCAGCGTTAGCTTGTGCCGACGTAGGAGCTCAAAATACGTCTCAATGTCGTGGCTCGCCGTCACGCTCTCTGTAAGGCGCTGGATAGCCGTTTGAATATCGGCCAAAGCATTATCAAAAGGTTCGGACTTGGCATCGGGTGCTTGCCTCTCATAGCCCGTGCCGCGTGCGAGCCTGATGATCGTTTCATTTGAGTCCAGTCCGGACAGGATCGCTGCCGTTTTTGCAATATGGGCATACTTGGCAACATGCTTCCTCAAGTCCAAGCTTCGTTTATCTCGGGTGTCGATCGGTAGAGCGGGATCAATGGCGAAATAGCCAAGCCTCTTGGTCGATTCGTGCGGCTGCCCTTGGCCGGCCTTTTGCAGGATTAGCGCCTTCGTAAGTGTGGGAGCTTTCAGTACTGCAGCCTCGAGAAGGTCCCAGAGGTTTTCTGCAAACTTGAGGCGTTCTTTTGCCGAGTGCAGTAGCGGTCGCTCAGCTATCGCTGCTGCAATGCGATCTGCTTGGAGAACCAGCGCCTCTGGATCTGAGGCGGACGCCTTTTTTTCAGCGGTCGCCACGGCATGTGCATTGGCGGTCGGCTTGAGAGGAATGACGTTGCTCATCGGTTGGCCTCGGCTCCTCGAGTGATTCGACCACGCCGCCGGCGGGCCGCCTTGAGGGCCCGTTCGCGACATGTCAGGCGTGCCGGTCCGCGAAGGAACCGTGCAGAGCGTGTCTCCCGGTTTATGGCCGTCACGACAGATCCGTCTCGGGCCACGATCACAACAATGCGCACCAAGCGTTCCAAACGAGACATTGGCGCGCCACTCAAGCATAGCTCTGGCATCTGCAACCGACTTATCGAGATAGCCGCGCAGCCATCCCCGACGTCACATGCGTTCTCACCATGGCGCAGCACAAACTCAAGATCGTCTCTGAGAATACTTCTCTGGCAGATGCGGAGGCTGGCATGCCGTGAAAGGGCGGTCAGGTTATCTTGCGTCGGTAGCTTTTGGCTGATGGTCATTGGCGTCTCCGAGGCGATGCGTCGGACGAACTTTTGACCATTCCAAACTCATAGGCATTCCATATAGAGGAAATAGTGCCAAATAAAAATGGAAAAATATTGCAATAAATAGAGAATTCATTGCCGGTACGCTGTGGAACCATACCGGCATAGCCGAGCGGACTGGGATCAAGTAAGCGCTCATGGTCGCAATAGTTTCTTGGTATGGGGACACTCGACGGCTCTTTCTGACGTGGGGCGTCGGCGCGGATCGATGACCATCGCTTGGGGCTAGCTCGCGAGATCCTCGGCACTGGCGACGCCTCGGGTATCGAGGCCGCGATTGCGCGTGATCCCAACGCGGCCCTGCAGTTCAAGACGGCGCTGATCCAGGCTGAGGCCGATGCCCGGCGGCTCGAGCATGAGGCCATCCTGGCCCAGATCCGCGACGTGCAGAGTGCCCGCGAGCAGACGGTACGCTTGGCCGAGGCGAAGAGCCCGATCGCCTACGGCGCCGTCATGGTGTCGGCCATCGTGTTGGTGGGCTTCGCCGTCATGCTGTGGCTGGTCATCAAGGAGGAGGTGCCGGCCAACCAGCGCGACATGGTCACGCTGCTGTTGGGGACGCTTGCCGGTATGGCGTCCAGCGTCGTGGCATACTGGGTAGGCTCGTCCAACGGGTCGATGCAGAAGAACGCCGCGCTGGAGAAAGCGCTGGCGCAGAAATGACGAGGTGAAATTCACGGCTCGCCGGCCTCGCGATCGTGACGAGCTTGCTCACCGGATGCGCGACGGCTCGTTCTGACGGAGGTGCCTGCCCGCCGGTGCCGGCATACAGCCGGGAGTTCCTGGCGCGGGCCGCAGGGGAGTTGCAGCAGCTGCCGCCGGGTGCTGCGATCGAGCAGATGCTGGCGGATTTGCAGGTGATGCGGGATCAGGCGCGGGTGTGTAGATAAGTCGGAAATTCACCGGGGCTGGAAAATCACGCGCCGCTTTGCGATGCTACAAAGTCAACGCCTTTGTCCGTGAACATGAGGTCCGGCCAGGGCTTCTCGCGGGTCGGAATAACCAAATCGAATATGGTTTCTCCTCGACCTACATCGATCGGGTCTCGGAATTCACCGCTGTAGGTGCCTGTCACAACGGTTTCGATGTGGTCGATATAGGTGGAGAGGAAGCTACCCACGCATGGCTCAAATAACCGAGCTACGCTGTGTCGATCATAGATCGGATATTTCGACTTCCATTTGGCGCCGTAGAAACTCAGGATGAATATGTCGCTGGAAGCAAAACGCCATCCTTTCGATGTTGCGTATGCGACGATCGACGAGCCGATGCTATCAAGCCGCCGGTCAATAGCCTTGATCTTGTCGCTATCAAATGAGCCGTGGCCTCGCTTGCATTCGAAGACATAGAGCTTGCCCGATGTAGCGTTGAAGGCCAGGCAGTCGAGTTTTAGCCAGCTGCCGGCTATCGGAATTTTCTCATCTCTCCTCGCTTCCCAGTCTGGCAATTTGTTGATCGCGAAGATCAGAGCGCGCTCGATCAGGAGTCCGTGGCGCTTTTTGATGCCGTCGATTTCCGAGACGAGCGACGAGAGACGCGGGTTCGTGCCGAATAAAGGATCGCACGGAATCGAGGCGGACTTCGCCTTTGCATCTGCGACGAGCTGACTCGCCTGCGTTTTCCAAAGCAGCGCTTCAGCGTATGTAAGCCGCAGGCACACGGGCACACATCTCCATCGGCATCGCTGACACGTTAGGCGGCAGAAACGCGGTTCTGGTGGTTTTTCATTCCTTCTCGAATCCCTGATTATCGAACTTCAGCGTCCGGCTGTTCTCGGTGACGGTGCGCACCAGCTGATCGGTCGCGCCGTTGGGAAGTTTCGCCTCGATCTCGATCGTCACCGTGACCTCAGCGCCCATCTGGCCCGCCAGATGCGCGATCACTTCGTCGGCGATGCGTCCCGCATCACGCCCGACGCGCGTCGAGTCCAGCCGGACCGTGCCGTGGAACCGCCGGAGCTGTTGCGTTGCCGGAGGAGCTGGCGGCGAAGCAGGACCGCCTGCAACGGGGCTCTGTCCGTTGCTTCCGCCGGCCGGAGCCGATACCGGCGTGCCGGTCGGAACCTCGGCATCCAGTTGCCGCGTGGCGATGCCCGGCTTTACCAGGAACCCGGCATCCTCAGCTGTGACGGCGACATCGCGCCCGCCCTGCAGGCCACGATAGCGTCCAGCCACGTCGTCGTAGCTCTCTGCGTAGCCGAAAGTATCGGCCCGCCACGTCAGCAGGGCGATCCCCTGCCGGACGGCCTGGGCCAGAACCTCCGGCCCGGCGAGGCGCGGCAGATAAAGATAGCGCGCGAAATCGTCGACCAGCTGCCGGACAGCGACATGATCGCCACGCCACAGCGGCACCTCGTCAAGATGCTTGCGCAGGATCGTCGAGCCGAGCCCCGCCACCAGCAGCTCGTCGTTGCGCAGCTTTCGCGAGGCCCGCACCGCCAACGCGTCGCTACCGGTCAGCCGTAACGCCTGCCAGGCGACCGGCGCTTGCGGCGTCAGCTGCTGCGGAACCAGAAGCCATTGATAGGTCTCGGGCAGGCGCGCTGTCACGGCGCCGTCGGCGGCCTTCTTCTGCGTCTCGGCCTGGCGCGCCTGGTGGGGATCGAGATTGAGTATGTCCTTCTCGGCCACGATCGACGACCACGCGATGTATTTGCGCAACCCCTCGTCAAGGTCCTGCAGCCGCACCCTGTCGGCGGCCAAAAACACCAGCGTATTGCGGTAGAGGCGCGGCGCGCTGCCGCGCGATTCGAGAATTGCTTTTGCTGCTGTCTCAGCCGCGCTGTTGCCGTCACGGTTGTAGGAATGCTCGGCGGGAAGAACCACCAGGCGGGCATCGAGATCGTCTGGAACATCGGCGCCAGAGCGCGGCAGCGGATGGATGCGCGCGAAGTCGCCGCCTTGTTTGAGATCGGCGCGCAGTCTTGCGTCCAGCTCGGCAGCAACCTTGTCTGGATCGCGCTTCAATTGCTCGGCGCGGTCCTCGGCCAGCTTGGTCACCGTGGGCTGAGTCGCGTACCAGGTGCGCGGGCCGTCCTGATAGAGATAGGTCGCGGCTCCGGCGAGCCGGCGCAGCGCATCGCCGAACACCGCCGGCGACTCGCCGGGCATGACGCAGCCGAGCTTGACCCAGCGATCCTCGATCCCACGATGGGCCGCTGACGCGGTCGGCGCCGAGCCGAGATAGATCGTGCGCGCCACGCGCCGCGTCGCTGACAACTTGCCAAGCGTCGGCACATCGGCGTCGATCCGTAGCGGCAGCGAGTTGGGACCATCGACGTCTTTCTCGATGATCGGCACCCAGTTGTCCGAGAGATAGCGGGTGAGCTCAAACTGCACACGCGGATCGTCGATCGGGATCGTCGAGGGCAGGATCATCGGGCTGCGGTCGCCCTTTTCCCACAGGCTGTGGATCACCGCCGCCATCAGCCGCAGCACGCCGCGCGTGCGCTGGAATTTTACCAACGTCGACCAGTCGGTGTAGAGCCGGTTGAATATCTCGGGGTGAATCGGGAAAGCCGCCTGCATGCGTTTCTCGTACTCGCCGCCACGGCAGTCCGGCGGAAACTCCGCCGCCTGCGCATGATAGAGATCGGCGAAGGCGCGCGCCGTCAGGTCGCGCTGCTTGAAAAGCTCCCCGGCGATCGGCTCGAACAGACGGCGGCGCACAATCTCGAAGCCTTCCTCCGCCGTCGCCGGACGCCACGCCGCATCGACGCGGCCCACAACATTGCTCAGCCGGTCGAGCGCCTCGCGCCCGCGGATGCCGCCGACCTCGACATCGTCGGCTTGGGTATGCGGCGAGCCGGCGATATCGGAGGCCGGTAGCGACACCACCAGCAGGCAGTTCTTCGCTAGCCTCGCCGACTCGGTCAGCGCCTGGGCGAAGGTGAACTGGGTCTCAAAACCGCCGGCTGGCAGGTCGCTCTGGTCGTGCAGCTGGCGTGCATAGGCGACCCACTCGTCGATCAGCACCAAGCACGGGCCGTATTCGACGAACAGCTCGCGTAGCACATCGCCCGGGTTGGTCGCCTTTTCGTCGTCCTTGGCAATCCTAGCAAACGCCTTCTTGCCACCAAGCTGCCAGGCAAGCTCGCCCCATAGCGTACTCACCACCGTGCCGTCCGGCTTGGTGACCGGGTTGCCCGGCGAGATCTTGTTGCCCACCAGCACGACCCGCCTGGCCTTGGGCAGTGTCTTCACCCCGGCCTCGGCCAGCACGCTATCGATGCCGGCCAGTTCACCCGGCGTGGCGCCGCCGAACAGATGATAGAGTGCCAGCATTGAGTGCGTCTTGCCGCCGCCGAAATTGGTCTGCAGCTGCACCACCGGATCGCCGCCTTGGCCGGAGAGGCGACGCACGCCGCCGACCAGCAGGCGCTTGAGGCTCTCGGTCAGGAATGTGCGGCGGAAGAACTCCGACGGCTTGCGGTACTCGTCACTGCCCTCGCCGAGATGCACCTGCCACAGATCGGCGGCGAACTCCGCCTGCTGGTAGCGCCCGCTGGCGACGTCAGGATGCGGCGTCACTACATCGCGCCAGGGCTTCAGGTTTCCGGCCGCCGCCGGCTCGATCAGTGATCCACCCACTTTACGTTTCTCGCCGCGCACCTGCTCGTCGAAGACCAGCCGGCGCAGTTCCATTTTCATCTTGCCGATCTCATCACCCTGTGGGGCCGAGACGGCGGCGAGTAGGCGCGTCATGGAATCGAGCGCGCGGTCCGTATCGTCGCTAGAGAACGGCTCCTGGTGCGCCCATTTGTTCCGCCAGTCGCGTAACTCCTGCACCAGCGAGCGTTCGGCGCGGCCCAGCGTGCGCCCAAACACGTCGTTCCAAGTCTCCCACATCAACTTCAGCAGGCCGGCGACATCCCATTCGGTTATCGGCTTCTTGCCAAGATTGGGATCGTCGGCGAAGCGCCGGATATTCTCCATGCGCACGACGGTGGTCTTGACGGCTGATTGCACCTCGCGTTCGACGAAGGGGGCAAGCCCGGCGCGCAGCAGCTCCATCGCCTTGCCGACACGTTCCTGATTGCTGATAGCCATGGATCAGGCCCCCCTGGTTTCGAACAGCCCGGCCTGCGCCGGGCCCTGGGTGTCGGACGCGTTGGCGAGGCGGACGATCTCCGGCCAGCTCTGCACCAGGCCGTTATAGGCGAGCGCCTCCGCCGCGCGCTTCTTACGCTCGGCCAGCACATACAGGCGGTAGGCCAGCTCGCGCGCGGTCTCCGCCTTCGCGCCCAGCTTGGCGACCATGACGGCGGCGGCGGTTTCGCCGCCCGAGCCCAGAACGCGAACCAGCTGGTGCACCATCTCCCAGGCGGTGAGGCGCGGATCGGTGGCGGGGTCCCAGTCGGCGGGCAGCTCTTCGGGCCGGAACAGACGGACCTTACCACGCTTCGATTCGAGAATGCCGGCTTCGGCCAGACCGCTGACGCTGGTGACCTTGGCGCGCGCCAGAACGTCGGCAACCCCGAACTCGCCCTCGGCAAAGCCGTTCTGCTCGAACCAGGCGACGGCGAAACGGCTGTCGGCGTCGAAATCGCCCTCCTGCTCGGCCAGCACCTCGTCCAGCGTTGCGTTGATCAGTGCCAGCGCCTCGCGCACCGAGACCGGCTTGCCGGCGGCATCGAGCACCTTGGCGTAGCGAGTATAGGCCGCCATGCCGGGGCCGATCGCGGCCTGCGCGAGATCGACTGGCGCGATGTTGCCGGCCTGCAGATGACGAAGCGCTGCGGGCAGTTCGGCCTTGAGCGCGGCGATGAATTGTCCGCGCGTCGCGGTCGGCGCATCGGCTGCGCGAGAACGGCACACCAGCACAATGCTGGAGGAAAGCGCGTTGGCGCCCATACCAATCATTCGATATTCTTGCTCACTGCGCATTGGCCAGGTGCCGCTGATGGCGAAGCCGGCCTCAATGACGGCGGCGAGGAAGGTGTCCCAGCCGGTGTTGGTGGTGCCGTCACCGCCGTCGCCCTCCGACTGCTTGAAGGCATAGTAGATGGTGACCGGAAAGGCCGGATGCGCCTGCTCGGCGAGCCGATGCATCGCCTGGGTCATGCCGTTGAGGAAGAAGGTCTCGGCCTTCTCCTTGCTGCCGTGGCGGTATGGCGTGGCGACGAGCTCCTCAGCCTTCGGAACCGCGAGCGTCGAGAACAGATCCGGGAAGACGGGTTGCAGGGAGCGGCGCAGCCAGACGTAAAAGAAGTCTGAGAGGTCCGCGTAGCCGATGTTGTCGTAGTAGGGAGGATCGGTGGAGACGACCTTCCGTGCCGCAATTTGACTGCTCATTGCGTCCTGCTGCGAGCTACTGCCAGAACCCGCATCGGGGAGTTTCAGGATGCACTCGGCAATGAACTCTGCGGCTGGAACAAAGCCTCCAACTGTTTTATGGAGAATGGCTGCTTCGGGAAAGTCCCAAGTCATGGCGATCGATTGCTTCGCGAAGAGGTTCATAATTTTCTGATTTCCTGGAACCCATCGTGTGCATGAGTTTGAGAAATCGCAGCAGCGGTCTACCGCAAACGCCAAATACACTCCCACCGCCTCGGCATACGCCATCGCGCCGGTGCCCCCGTCGCGCAGGGGTTTAGTATCATCGGGCAGGCCGGCGGCGATGGCATCGCGCCTGATCCGCTCGCGCGCCTCGCTCACCAAATCGGAAAACGTCGTCAGTGCTACAAGCTGGCGGGGGGTGAAGTAGTCGCCGAAGGTTCTGAAACCATATGGGCGCCCTTGGGCATTGCTGGCCCAAGTCCCACGGCTAGGCGTATCTGGCTTCCACGTTGGCTGTGCGGTTCGCGCGATAGCCTCCATCTCGACCGTCGGAGTGAGATACACTCTGCCACGTAAACCCTCGGCAACAATCGCCATGAGCCGCTCAGACATCCGGCCCTCATTAGCCTCGTTATTAATGTACTCATAACGAAATGGCGTGTTCGACATCAGACATCGAAAGCTGCCCTGCGAAAGCTTCGTCCCACGCTTCGCCCCCTCAGCATCCTTCGGCTTACCCACCTTCACCGTGAACCGATAACCACCGTCCTCGATCACCGGTTCGACATAGGCTTCCTTGCCCTCCTTGGTGGACAGCATGAAGGTCGAGGCAAGCGGTACGTCCACCTTGGCGAATGCCGGGTTCGGGCTTTTCACCGTGCGGGCCCACAACCAGGCGATCACTGTGAGCTCTTTACCGACATAGGACGTCAGGTCCGGGCGCGCCTTCGCCATCTCGGCGGTGACTGCGATCTTGGGATAGAGATGGCCGATGCGCTTCTCGGCCTCGTCGCGCATCCACTGGCCGTAATGGCGCACATCCTCGGCCAGCCCCTGCGCGCCCTTCCAGCCGCGGACCTCGCCGTGCTTGGCTTCCTCCCGCGCCGTCGGGTTCACCGGCGGCTTGCCGGCAAAGCGCGGCGGTATCTCGATCATCGCCTTGTTGATCAGTACCGCGACCGGGTTCAGGTCGCTGGCATGGCTCTCCAGCCCGAGCCGCTGCGCCTCCAAGGGCAGCGCGCCGCCACCAGCGAAGGGATCGTGGAACGCCGGCAGTTTGTTGCGGTCGAACAGCTGCTTCGCCCGCGGATGATCGACATTCTCGGCGCAGGCCCGGCGCCAGCTCGTCCAGATTTCTTCCCGCGCCTTCTGCAGCACCTTCTCGTTGGTGGTGTTCTCCCACTTCACCAGATCCTCGATGATGCGGAACAGGCGCTCGCGCTCCTTCTCCTGCTTCTTTTCAGTTGGGAACAGATCGGGGAATGACGACGGGTCGTCCACCATCTGCGCGAAGATCACCGCTCGTGCTGCAGCCAGCGGCCGCCGTGCCCACCAGAGGTGCAAACCTCGCGGATGAGGACCAATCCCCGGCATTTTCTCGTAGGCAGCACTCTTATTGATCGCCTCCAGCGGTAGCGCGACCTCGATCAGTTTCTTGCGGGTTTTTGCGGTCATCGTTGATCTCATGAAGGCGCCGCTGCTTCGGCAAGCAGCTGCGCGAAGGGAAAGTTGACGGTGGCGCCGGTAAATTCGGTGGTGATGCCTTTGCCATGGAACGGCCGACGCAGGTAATGAACCTTGTGGGAGGCGCCGTCGACGAACTCGACAATCGCCAGGATGAAATCCTCCGGCTTGTTGAGCGAATAGAGAATCTCGTTCTTGGTGACGGTCACGGTGTCCGCCCCGGAAACCCGCCCCTTGACCTCGATGAACCGCAGCCTGCCGGTGCCGGGGATCGCGCTTTCAATGTCATAGCCCAGCTTCTCAAACTCGCGATCGACCGGTGCGAAGCCTAGGCCGCGCTCGATGTCCATGATGACCGCACGGGCCCGCGCGGCGGCGGCCTGCGTGTCGGTCGCGGTTTTGGCTGACGCTTCGGCGCGGCCGTCGATCGCCTGGATCATCCCAATCGGCACCACCAGCAATCCGCCCAGAACGACCGGCGGCAGCGGCGCGATTTGCCGCTCGCGCTTGATGTCCTCCATGCGCTTTTGCATCCGGGCTTGCAGCTCGTCCGCTCGCTTGCGGGCCTCACCCGAGTTGAGGCGCGCGTTGGCCTTGCCGGAGCGTTCCTGCTCCTTCAACTGCTCGGCACGGAAGTCCCAGTAGTTGATCTCCTTGGTCAGCCGGTCCTTGACCGCAGCCTCGGTTTTGTCGAGGAGCGCGATCTTCCGGTCGCGGATCTCCGCCAGATGCTCGGGCACGACGTTCGCAATGGCGTGGGCCTGCGCTTTGCTTTCCAGCTCGCGGGCGATCCATGCGCATTCCGGGCGCGCCAGAAAAACATCGAGCGAGGGCTCTCCCGCCGCCAGCGGCCGGTAATCCAGGTAGGGCGCATAGTTCAGTTGCCGCGCCTGGCCATCGTCGCCGATTTCCACGAAAAGCAGACGTTTGGAGACGATCCGCCGATCGCCGCTTTTGGTCAGGCTCGCATCCTGGATGGCGTGTTCGAGGAAAAACAGCACGCGGGGCTGGATTCCTGGATCGCGCTCGTCGACGAGCACGGCGCCTCGACGCAAAAGATCGCGGTGGCGCTCCAACGTGATGTCGATGACAGAGTTGAGGAGTGGATGGCCCGGGCAAACAAAGGCTGCCAGCGCTTGCCCCTGCGGCGCCACCAGCGCCTTCTCGAAGGCGATGCGCTCATAGCGCGGCAGGACAGGCTCGCCGAGACCGATCAGGCGATCACGGTTGCGCACCGGAGCGGGGACGTTGGTGACCTCGTAGCGGTGCGCTTCCCGTTGCTTGGCGACGCCGCCGAGCCGGCGGAAGGCTTCAAGAAAGAGGCTCTTCCGGGAATCGAGTGGGTGATTTTGGGGGATCATAGGGCGGGCAGCATGCAGGTGAGGACCTTGAGACGGAGATATTCTTCGTCACGCAATCCGTAGGCTCGTCGCTGCAGGACGCGGATCTTGTTGTTGAGTCCCTCGACG
>CAMDOT010000171.1 GCA_945903635.1 Rhizobium sp. Q54
GCGCGGTGCCCGCGCTACCGACATCCCCGACAGCTCACCCGAGGAATAAACGAGGACGCATGAAGGCCCCCCGCGGGGGCCTTCATGCCATCAGCCGTGACGCACTTTTACTCCGGCCAGCCGATGCATTTTTGCTCCGGCGTTGACAAGTCTGCTTGTTCAACGGCAAGCCTCTACTGCGCAGCCAGTGGAGCAAGGTCGTCGTCGGGCCCGGCGACGTCGTGGCGTTTCACACCAGCCTGAGGGGCGGCAACAACACCGGGAAGATGATCGCCAGCATCGTCATTGCGATCGCGATCGCAGTGGCGGCGCCGTACCTGGCGGGCATTCTCGGGCCGATGCTTGGCGTTGCGATGACGACGGCGGCGGGCGCGATGACGCTCGGAGGATCGCTGATCACCGCCGGTGTCGGCATCGCGCTGAGCGTCGGCGCCGCCGGTTTAATGTCGCTGTTCGCCGGCCCGGCGCCGGCAGCGGCCAGCTATGGGGCGAGCCCGAGCATGGGTGCGGGTTCGGCCCAAGCCTCGCCCACCTTCTCGATCGGCGCGCAAGGCAACAGCGCGCGCCTGGAACAAGCCATCCCTGAGCTGATGGGCCGGCACATCGTCTATCCAGACTTCGCGATGTTGCCGTACAGCCGTTTCGTCGACAACGAGCAGTACCTCCATTCACTGATGGTGGTTTCGCGCGGCTCGGTCGAGACCGAACAGGCGCGCATCGGCGACACGCCGGTCGAGTCGTTCGAGGAGATCGTCTGGGAACAGCGTGAGCCTGGGGAAGCGGGCGATCCTGATATCTGCGACGCGCGCTGGCTGCCGTGCCGGGATCTCGCCACCGTGGTGCTGCCGGATGCCGGCGATGTCGATGCGCCCAGCGCGTGGAAGGGGCCGTTCGCCGCCAACCCTTCAGGGACCATCGTCGGCACTATTGAAGTCGATCACATCACGCCAGGCGGCCTCTATAAATACAACACGTCGGCCAGCTTCGACGCGCTCAGCGTCACGGTCGAGATCGAGGTGCAGGAAATCGACGCGGCCGGCGAGGCGGTGGGCGATCCTGAGGCCTGGGAGGCCTTAGACCCCATCACCATCACCGCGGGCGAGCAGAAGGAGCAGCGCCGAACGACGACCTATGAATTGCCCTTCCCGGGCCGCTGGCAGGTGCGCGAGCGGCGCACCGATACCAAGGACACCGGAGTCAACGCCCGCCACGACATCCAGTGGGTCGGCCTGCGCGGCCGTCTGACGACCGAGCGGCGCTTCGACGGCGTGACCACCATCGCGGCGCGCATGAAGGCCACCGGCGACCTCAACAACGCCACCAGCCGCCAGTTCAACGTCATCGCCACGCGCATGCTCCCGACATGGGATTTCGAGACGGAGACGATGACGGAGGAGCTCGTGGCGACGCGCAGCCTCTGCGACGGCTACGCCCACATCGCCCGCACCTGGGCTTCCGACGACAAGATCGACCTTGCCGGGGTCTATGCGAAGAAAGCCGAGTTCGCGGAAGCCGGCTGGACCTTCGACTTCGTCTGGGATCAGCCGATGCCGACGCGCGAGGCGCTTCAGCGCGTGGCGCGTGCCGCCGTGGGGGTCTCAGTCGAACAGGGTCAGAAGGTGTGCCTGGTGCTCGATCGCGCATCGACGGCGCCCACCATGATGTTCACGCCGCGCAACATGCGGAAGGGCACCTTCAAGCTCAGTATCAAGATGGTCGACAGCCAGACCGCCGACGGCGCCAGCGGTAGCTACATGGACACCAGGTCGTGGAAACCGGTCACCATCACCGAGGCCTACGACGACAGCCCGCAGCAGAACGTCTCGAAGATCGGTCTGGAGGGCATCACCTATCGCCCGCAGGCGCGCGCCGTGTTGTGGCACAAGTTGCGCGAGAACGAGCTCCGGCGTTGCGCCGCGTCGTTCGGCACCGAGATGGATGGGCTGACGTTGCAGTTCGGCTCGGCAGTCGACGTGGCGCACGACATGCCGGATTGGGGGCAGCATGCCGGGGTGACGGCATGGGACGAGGACTCGCGCACGCTCACTCTGACGGAATCCATGGTCTTCACGCCCGATGTGCCGCACTTCGTGGCGGTGCGCGACAACAAGGGCCTGGTGACGGGCCCATTCGAGGCAACAGCCGGACCTGATGCGAAGCAGATCGTCGTGGGTGAAGGCGAGTTGCCGGAGATCCTGACCGGTGGCGATCGCCGGCGCACCTTCATCCAGTTCGGCCCGGCCGACAATATCGCGGAGCGCATGAAGGTCATCGTGGTCGACCCGGAGGACGAGAAGCACTGCAATATCGTGGCCTGCGTCGACGATGAGGGCATGTACGCGCCGCTGCCCGACGATCCGACCAACCCCGACGGGCCGTTCGATCCGCTCGACATCCACATCACGGAGGACACCGGCGCCGTCAACATGCGCACGCTGGCGGCCGCCAATGGCTACACGGGCAACCCTGTGCAGGCGGTCACCATCACCGTTGATGAAGGCGTCGAGACCGGCCCGATCATCCGCGGGACTTGGCCGATGGATGTGAAGCCTACCTTGGTCAATCTCGGCACCATCTCAGGTGTTCACGGCGCGCCGAGCATGCCCGGCGGCGCCGCGCTCACCAGTTCCTCGGGGCCCCTCACGGTCGACAACACCGGCGGCATTCTGCGCGGCGGCGGTGGCGGTGGCGGCCATGGCGGCGGCGGTGGCAAGGGCGGCGACGCGTCGTTCGTCTATGAGATCAGCGAAGGCGCTCCGATCAGAGTGACGGCGGATGGTGGCTTCGGCGGCGCGCCCGGCACAGGCGGCGACGGCGGCGGCGGCAGCGGGACGGCCGGCGCGCCCGGCAACCTCGGCGCGGTGATCTCCGGCGGCGGTTTCACAGCGACGGCTGGCAACGGCGGTGGCGGTGGCAATGGCGGCGATGGCGGCGGCTATGGCCAGCCTGGCTATCCGGGCACCCCGGGTGCGCCAGGCGCGCCTGGCGTCACGGATGGACCCAGCCCGGAGACAGGCGCCGGTGCCGCCGGCGGCGCGGCGGTGCCGTTCGGCGCCGCGGGCAAGGCCGTCAAGGGCAACGCCAACATCACCTGGGTCGGCACCGGCACTCGCATAGGACCGATCGCATGAGGCAAGACATGACAACGATCCGCCGCGGCGAGACAATGACGTCGATCGACGTGCGCTGCATCCGAGCGCTGAAGGACGTTCGTGGCATGAGTGCCGTTGCTGCGCGCCTGCTCGACACGCTGTCGGTGGCCGTCAATACGAAGGCGCCCATCACCGTGCGCCAACGGCACGAGCTCTACACCGTATGCTGGCGGTTTCGCCGCCAGCTGCCGATGAAGCTGCAGGTCCACGTGACGATCGCGCTATGCGAGGCCAAGGCCACGGCCGTGGAATTCCGGATGAACGAGCCGGAGCCGATTCGCGTGTTCCGGTCGATCGACGGCGGCAATGCGAAGCCCTCGGTCAATCCTCTCGACGGTCTCTTCGGAGCGGCGACGCCGGCGACGGCATGAGCAGCTCGGCCGAGCTCGTGGGCATGCGACCCAAGGGCGGCTTCAAGGTCGTCTACGCAGATCCTGCCTGGAAGTACCTGACGCGCGGCCAGCAGGGCCCGAGCTCCCGGGTTCCCGATCGGCACTACAAAACGATGGCTCTGTCCGATGTCTGCGCGTTGCCGATTGGCGAGATCGCCGCCGACGATGCCTGGCTCTTCCTCTGGGCGCCGTGGGCTTTCACCAAGCACATCTTCGAGGTCATCGCCGCCTGGGATTTCGAGTTCTCCTCGATCGGCTTCACGTGGGTGAAGTTGAAGCGCAGCCACACCGGGGAGCTGATGACACGGCGCAGCGTCCACATGACGACGGGCTACACGACCCGGAAGAATACCGAGCCGTGCTGGATCGCCCGGCGTGGCTCGCCCCGGCGAAACCGTGGCGACATCCAGGAGGCCGTTTTCGAGCCGGTGCGCGAGCACAGCCGCAAGCCCGACGAAGTGGCGCGCCGGATCGTGCGCTATGCCAGCGGCCCTCGAGTAGAGCTCTTCGCGCGCCAGGCGCAGCCGGGTTTCGTCGGCTGGGGCGACGAAATGGGAAAATATTCGTGAGAATCGCAGGCCTAGTGGGTGCACGCACCGTGATGCATGCAGGTGCTGTCAGGACTCGGGCAGCAGCTGCGTTCTACGATCGCCGGCATGAGCAGGCGGAAGGGCGAGGACACGACGGAGAAGAAGCGGCGCCGCATGCCGTTCGTCGCCAAGATCAAGCGCGAGGACCCCTTCAGATCGGCGGACCAGCGCGAGATCTCAGCGATGTGCCGGCGTGTGGCGGCAGCGTCGGAGTATTGCGCCTTCTCGGAGCAGGAAAAGAGCGGCGAGTTTCGTGTCTACCACTTCACGACCTGGGCGAAGGCCCGCGCGATGCAGCACTGGATCGACCGCAGCGGAATCGCCAAGCGACCGATGCCGAAGCTCGGGCTCACCAAGGAGGAAAAGGAGACCGAGCGGCGCGAGCTGATGGCCTGGGCAACGGGCACCGGCGCGCTGCGTCAGATCGTTCAGGCCTACCGCCAGCGCATCTTCGCCGGCGACGGGCCCATCTCGGCGAGCATCGAGGCCTACAGGGTGGCGAACGAACTCGGCTGCAAGAAGGATGGCCAGGTGCCGGCCGTCGACTACCTGGTCGAGTGGGCGCGGAAAAACCACACCGAGTGGTTTGTGCGTTGCCAGCCAGCGGAAGAGCCGGCGCCGGCGCCGAAGCCGGCGGTGCGCCTGGTCAAGCCGCAGCGATCGGCGCCGCCGGCGCCCGAACCGCCGAGGTGGCGGCCGACGTTCTAACGCGAGCTGTAGGGCTTGCCGTTCCACTCGCGCGGCAGGCGGACCTTCACGATGAACCGGCGGAAGATCAGGCCGAGCAGCTCGCCGCCGGCCGGCGCCTTCGGAAGCCGCAGCAGTTCGGTCTCCGGGTCGGTCGTCGTGTTGGCCAGGAACATCATGATTCGCGCCGACAGCAGGGCGCGCAGCGCGCGCGGCTCGGCCTCGAGATTGAGATCGACGTTGTCGGCGAGACGCCGGCAGAGATCGTCGACCAGCTTGTTGTGGGCGAAGTCGAGCACTTGGCCGTCGACGCCGTGCACGAGCTCGTGCTTCCGGCGCCGCATGAAGGCGTCGACCGCCTCGCCGGCGCGCTGGGCCTCGATCACGTAGTCCACCACCGAATTCTCCCCGGTTCGATCGGCCGGCGGGGGCAGCGCGGCGCCAACCGCGCTAACCGCGGAACTGGATCTCCGCACGACCACAGCCGGCCAGCCATGGCCATCCCGCCACCCCTGCAGGGGCGGGCCAAGTCGAGAGCAACATGCGCAAAGAGTCGAGTCTCATTCCCGCCCGCCGGGCCAAGCCGGTGGCGCCTTGGGTAGGCGGCAAAAGGAACCTGGCCGAGGAGATCATCGCCGAGATCGAGCGGACACCGCACGACTTCTATGCCGAGCCGTTCGTGGGCATGGCGGGCGTCTTTCTGCGGCGGCCCTTCAAGGCGCCCGGCGAAGCCGTCAACGACATCAACAGCGAGGTGGTGACCCTCTTCCGGGTGCTGCAGCGCCACTACGTGCCGTTCCTCGAGATGCTGCGCTGGCAGCTCACGAGCCGGGCGGAATTCGAGCGCCTGGTCGCCACTGCGCCGGACACCCTCACCGACCTGGAACGGGCCGCACGGTTCATCTACCTGCAGCGGACCACGTTCGGCGGCCGGGTGCGTGGGCAAACCTTCGGCGTCTTCCTGGGGCCGGCGCGCTTCGACATCACCAAGCTTGTGCCGCTGCTCGAGGCGGTGCACGAGCGCCTCGCCGGCGTCACGATCGAGCGCCTGGCGTGGCATGCCTTCATCGACCGCTACGACCGGCCGGAGACCCTGTTCTATTGCGACCCGCCGTACTGGGGCAGCGAGGACACCTACGGCAAGGCAATCTGGGCCCAGGAGGATTTCACCCGCCTGGCCGATCGGCTGCGCCAGGTGAAGGGCCGCTGGATCGTGAGCCTGAACGACGTGCCCGAGGTGCGGGCGGCCTTCCGGGGGTGCCGCCTGGTGCCGGTCAAGACGACCTACACGATCGCGAAGAACAGCAGCGGCGCCGGCCAGGCCAGGGAGCTGCTGATCACGGGAGGGCCCACCAGGCCGAGGCGGCCCTAAATGGCCACCCAGGAGTCAATTATTGGCGCTTAATCGGCCCCTCAGCCGGGCTACTATGGGTGCCGTGCTACTCGGAAACCCCAGGTGTGCAACTTCGCGTGTCGATCTTGGCAAAATCCGAAGTCGCGCTTCAGTGGGGGGAGAGGGAGGGGACCCGCGAAGCGGGGAGGGTGAGGTGGGTCTTCGACCTCTCAACCCGCGACTCTCGTCCCGTTGAAGCACCACCTCACCTTCCCATCGCTGCGCGACGGGCCCCTTCCTCTCCCCCACTTCGTGGCGGAGAGGAACTTGAGGGGGAGGAGAAAGATTAAAACTCCATCGGATCGCGGAAGCACGCCTTGAACACGCGATCCCGATGCGCAAGCAGCAGAACGGCTTCGTCGGCGTCGCAGGGGGGAAGCGCGACTATGGCGTCGCCGTTGACGTGAAGCGCGGCATCGCGATCCGCCGGCGAGCCCGCGGCTAGTGCCGCCCTTCCAGGCGAAAGCCGTACTCCTCCAGGCTCGCCACCGGCCGCGGCCAACTGCGCCGCGCCGCCACGATGCCGAGCGCCGTCATCACGCCCGGGAGCAGCGGCACCAGCAGCCGGCCCCACCACGGCTCATTTGCGAGGACGAACAGCGCGACGCAGCTCGCGGCCAGGAACAGCGCGCCCATCAGGCCCGGAAAGAGCAGCGAACCGGCCACCGAGGTGCCGCCCTCCATGCGGGCCAGCCGCCCGTCCGCGGCCATCGCCGCCGCGAACCCGCGCATCGTCGCGAGGTAGCCGCCGGCATTGCCGGTACCCAACACCGCGAACGCCAGCATGCCGCCGTCGCTCAGCCAGAGCCGCGTCTCGTAGCTGGGGCCGTACTTGCCCGCGTCGTCGCGGCCCGACCGCAGGCGCGCGACCTGGGCGGGCGCGATCCGCCGCTCGCCGCCCTCGGCGCCACGGAGCGTCAGCGCCGCGCCGTCGAAGGATACGGTGACGGCGCCCCGGAGGCCGAGCCGGCGCGGGAACCGGAATGACGGCTGGCTGAAGGCAGCGTTCATCGTGCGTTGGCCGCCGAACGGCGCTGCGACGGTCGCGCCACCACCTCGCGCGAGAACTTGTTGCGCATGGCGCGGGCGTGCCCGCCCTTGCGGTCCGGCGAGTAGGTCCGCCGCCGGCGACCATCCTCACCGCGCCGTTCTGCTCCGCCCAACACCCGAACCTTCATTGCCCATCGTGTCCATGATCGAGATCGTGGACACGATCATCGTGTCACGCCATGGCACCCTATCAGTGCGAGCCAGTCGATGAATAGGCGGTCCAGGCCGGACGCTTACCCCTAAAACTCCATCGGATCGCGAAAGCACGCCTTGAACACGCGATCGCGATGCGCGAGCAGCGCCGGATCGAGCGCCGCCACGACCAGCGGATCGGTCGCCGTGAATCCCGCCCGCGAGGCCTCGCGCATCGGGCACTGTGTCGCCGGCAGCGGCGCCAGGATGTTGGACGTCGCCACCCACCAGATGTCGACGGCGCTCAAGCCATCGCCCACGAACCACGGCACGCCGCGCGCCTCTTGCGTCCGGAGCTGCGCCGCCAGCGCCCGCAGCGCGGTCGCGATCCGCGCGCCCGCAACGGCTGCGTCGGCCGCATCGAAGCCGTACTTGCCCATCAGCGGCGCCAGTCTCCCCGCGTTGCCGCTGGCGGCGGCGCCCGAAAACATCTGCAGCCGCCGGTTCCAGGCGATGCCGCGCTCGCCCAGCATCTCGTGGCCGAGACCGATCGCGAGCGCGCGCTGCAGCGGATCGGCCGGCAGGAGCGCGGGCGCCGGCGCCAGCCGCTCGGCCAGCAGCAGGATGTCGAGCCAGCGATTGAGCGGCGCCTCGCCCTGCCAGGCGACGACGGGCGCGCTGTTCTGGCCCGACCACGCCGCGATCTCCGCGTTCGCGCCGGCCACCTCCAGCGGGGCGGCGACATAGGGGAGGCCCTTCACCTCAAAGATCGTCTTGGCCGCCTGCGACCACGGACTGGGCACGCCGCGCACGAGGACGATGCGGAGGCCGGGGTGGGCGATGATGTCGGCGGGGGGAAGGTAGGTGAGCAAGGGGGTTCCTCTGTGACCAGTATATCGCGTCGGGCAACCGCATCGACTGCGTCTGCTTGAGTCACGAAGAGACATCACCGTCGAAGAATTGCCCACAGTCGAGGCGCGAATATAACAAACTTAAGTGGACTAATATCTCGCTCGGCAGCGTGATGCTTAGGTACCATGAGGCTCAGATGACAGCGGACTCTCGGGACCTTGAAATTCTTGTTGCGAAGATTCAGCAGCAACTAGCCCCACAGGCTGAAGTCCTCCACGACGTGAAGCTTGATGGTCGTCAGAGCAAGACGAAGCGACAAATCGACGTGTTAGTCCGACAGAAGGTGGGGCAATACGAGATCCAGATCGTCATCGACTGCAAAGACTACAACAAACCTGTCGACGTAAAAGGTGTCGAGGAATTTCAAGGGTTGCTGCGCGACGTCGGTGCACAACGCGGCGTGCTGGTATGTCCGAAGGGCTTTTCAGAAGCAGCCAAGGCAAGAGCCGAAGGCTGGCAAATCGACCTTTACAGTCCGATCGATACCGATCCCCACAAATGGCAAGCGCGTGTCACTATGCCGGCAATTTGTGATTTTCGTAGCGCGTTGATCTCTTTCGGTATCTCTGTATCAGCGCCGTTGCCATTCATGTTGCCGAATAAATTCTACGAAACCAGCATGATCTACGATGGCGACAACCAAGAGTTAGGAACTCCTCTTAGTGCTGCGTTGGCAAAATGGAACGACGGTGTCTTTCCGGCTGAACCTGGCGAACATCACAAGCTTAATCTATTCGAGTCGCGCACCGTCAGAATGGACAACGGCTATCAGACACTAGCTCCTGTCGATTTGTATGCGTCGCTTTATGTAGAGCAACAGCTTTACTACGGCCCATTGCCAATCCCTCGGATATCCGGGTTTCTCGATGCATTTACTGGCAAAGTAATTACGAATGCGTTTTCTATAGGCTTGCTTGATCCGAATGAAATCGAGCGAGACTGGCTCAAAATCAATAGGCAAGCGGATGCGCCAATTGAGCCCGTGATCGTACTGCAGGGCCGCATCGCCTGGACACAAGGATAGTTCCAAGCCTTTGGCCTTAGGCGATTCGTGACGATCTTCTGTGTCTGGCTACTGACGTACTCGCGCCATTGCACAAAGAGCTCTTGATTTATTCTATAAAATAGAATAAATGAGAAATACCTGAAGGAAATGCCGCATGTCCGCCAAAGAGCGCACGCTCACGCCCAACGAGATGCTGGTACTGCTGGCAATCCTCCGTCGCGTGCGGGATTCTTACGGTGTCACCATCCGCAATGAAATCGAATCGGAGACAGGCCAAAAGATCTCCTTTGGCGTGCTTTATACGATTCTCCTTAGGCTTCAGCAGGAAGGTCTACTCTCTTCAAGAGATGGAGAGTCTACGCCAGAGCGAGGCGGCCGAGCCAAGAGATACTTTTCCTTGACTGGCAAAGGGCAGCGAGTGCTGCACCAAACTTTGCAGGGTATTGATCGCCTGCGAGGTGTTGTTCACGGCGAGTTGTTTGTCGGAGCACTATTATGATCGAAAGACGACATCTCGATCCCGTTGGTGACAAGATCGGCCAAATCGAACGCTCCTTGTCACCTTGGCGAAAGCTTGACCAACAGCTTTCTTCAGGGCGTGCGGCGGCCGAACATTTCAAACAAGTCTACGGTTCGGTGTCGGCTGCAGACAAGCTTGCAGAGCAGTTCGCCGCGGGCCGTGCGGCGACCGACCATTTCAGACAAATCTACGGTTCGGTGTCGGCTTCAGACAAGCTTGCAGAGCAGTTCGCCGCGGGTCGTGCGGCGACCGATCGTTTCAGGCAAATCTATGGTTCGGTGTCGGCTGCAAACAAGCTTGCGGAGCAATTCGCCGCGGGTCGTGCGGCGACTGACCACTTCAACGGGCTTTACGGCTCTTCGCAATCTTCACGGGAGTTGAACGAGCAGTTAGGTTCAGCGAACTTCGGCACTGATAAACTACTAGTCTCCGAAAATGTAGAGCGCGAATCAACGGTGGACCCCGCTCGCGAAGAAGTCCCGAAACCCAAATCCTCGAGTGCTGAGTCGGCGATGGGTATTGTAGAACCGACACCGATTCTTTCGTCAGATGCTGCAGATGGAAATGATGAGATTATTTCTGAATCCGCCACTCCTCCAAAAGCGGTGGAACGGTTTTTCTGGTTTGTTTTGCCGGCGTCGGAAAGACACGTAATTCTTGGCGATGCCGAGGAAGCATACCGCCAAACTTGGAAGAGGTATGGTCGGAGTGCAGCCGAATTTGACTATGCGAAGGAGCTTTTGGGTGCAGCCATATACCGCCTATGGACGGTCATTGAGCGGGCCGCAAAGCTATTTCGGTCGCAAGGATAAGCAAGAGTCTACCGCACCCGCCGCCACATCGGTGCGCGCTCGCGCACCGGGTCGAGCAGCGACCAGTCCCCCTGTTCGACGACATGCCTCTTCGGGAACGGCGAGCGCGGTTCCTGGCCCAGCGAGCGCATCACGCGGTCGTCGCGGTAGTAGCAGAGCAGCACCACGCGATTGAGAGCGCAGAGCGACGCGGCTGCCTTCCTGCTTGAAGGTGGCGGTCCCATCGCGGCAGCGGTCGGGCGCTGTTGCGGCGAAGGCGCCGCCGGCGAGCTTCGCCAGGTGGGCGAGGGCGGTGCGCACGTCGGCGGTGTCGCGTTCGAGGCTCTTCAGGATGTCGGCGGACGCTGGTCTGTCGCCAAATCCCTGCGCTAATCGTCCTGCAACAGCCCCGCCTCGACGGCCAAGGCCTTGCCGAGCTTTGCCGAGAGCTTGCGGCCGGCCCGTCGTGTGCCGCGTTCGATCTGGGAAATGTAGACGGCGCTGGTGGCGCAGGCCTTCGCGAGCCCGGCCTGGATGAGGCCACGGTGTTCGCGCAACGCCTTGAGCGGCGGCGTGCCGTCCAGAATGGCGGCCACGACTGTATCGGGGAAGGTCTCGGTCGGAGTCTTCAGGAAGGCTCGCACGGCCGCACTGTCGGCGCGGTCCTCCAGCGTCGCCTCGATACGCCGCCACTCCTCGATGGGGATGACGACGAAGGCGGGCTTGCCGCCCTGGGTGATGATCTGTCTGCTCATTCGTAGATCTCTCTCCGGTGCCCCACCCTGATCACGACGACCGTCAGGACGTCGTACTTCAGCGTGTAGACGACGCGCCAGTCGCCAATCCTCAGACGGTATCCTTCGATGCCGGTCAAACTTCTTGACGTTGTTGTTCGGCGCCTTCGGATCGCCGGCCAGCCACTCATCATTGAAAGTGGCGATTGCAATAATATATAGATTATTAAATCCATAGAATGTATAATCCATAGATTATTGGCTTATCGGTAAATTATATCATATAGATTATTCATGAAGGACGCGATTCGTCATCTCGATACTCGGTTTTCAGCCCTCGGCGTGCTGCGGACCTTGCAACGTCCCCCCAAGGGGTGGCTACGGGCGATACGCGATGCTCTGGGAATGACGACGGCGCAGTACGCCCGCCGTCTGGGCGTATCCCAGCCACGCATCATCGAGCTCGAGAAATCGGAAATGACCGGCAGAGTTACCGTACACACCCTGGAGCGTGCGGCGGAGGCCCTCGGCTGTCGCCTCGTCTACGTGCTGATACCTGAACGTCCTCTCGCCGATGTCGTGCAGGCGCGCGCCGGTTTCCTGGCCGACAAGCAATCGGCATCGGTGCAACACACCATGCGACTCGAGGACCAGGCAGTGACCGACAAGCGAGCAAACAAGGAATTGCGTCAGAGACTCATACAAGAACTGCTGCAACGGCCGGCGCGTCTTTGGGACGAGGCATGATCGGCCCGTTCGAAACCGATGATGATCAAACTCCTATAACTCCGGAGGAACGCGAGGGACTGATCCCGACGCACATCACCCTTCGAAGCGAGTTGAACGAACTCGAACAACTGAACGTCGCCAAGGCCGATCGATGGGCCTTCTCGCGTCGACGTAATGTGCCGGACGACTCATTCCTCAGAGGCCTTCATCGCCGCATGTACGATGAGGTATGGAAATGGGCCGGCATCTATCGCAAGACCTCGCGCAATATCGGTGTCGACGCGCATCTCATCGAAACCGGCCTGCACCAGGCCATCGCCGACGCGCGTTACTGGATCGAAAAGCAAACCTATGGTTCGGATGAACTGGCCCTGCGATTCGCTCATCGCATTGTTCAAATCCATCCATTCCCGAACGGCAACGGCCGATGGTCGCGGCTTGTCGGCGATCTGCTCGTGGTTCAACACGGTGGTCAGCGCTTCACCTGGGGGCGGATGAGCCTGCAATCGCCGAGTGAAATGCGAAAAGCCTACATCACGGCGCTTCGTGCCGCCGACGAACACGACATAAATCCGCTCATGTCCTTCGCGCGCTCATGATGACGGGATCAGCTTGCCTTCCGCCACATCGGCGCCCGCTTCTTCACCGGATCGAGCAGCGACCAGTCGCCCTGCTCGACGACATGGCCCTTGGGAAACGGCGAGCGCGGTTCCTGGCCGAGCGAGCGCATCACGCGGTCGTCGCGGTAGTAGCAGAGCAGCACCACGCGGTTGAGCGCGAGCAGCGGCGTGCCGCCTTCCTGCTTGAAGGGGACGGCCACGTCGCGGCGGCGGTCGGGGGCCAGGTCGGCAAAGGCGCCGCCGGCGAGCTTCGCCAGATGGGCGAGGGCGGTGCGCACGTCGGCGGTGTCGCGTTCGAGGCTCTTCAGGATGTCGGCGAAGATCAGCTCGTCGTCGGCGCCGGGGACGTTGTAGGCGGCGCTGGCGGGGATCATCACGCCGGCCAGAGCGCGCAGGTCGCGGGCTTCGGAGTCGGTGAGGGCTGTGGTCTGGGTCATTTCAAACTCATGTTCTTTTGGACCGCGAGCGTCCCGCTCGCTCGGGCGTATGAGCGAGCGGGACGCTCGCGGTCCGGGAGAGGATGATCATTCGAACAGCGTTCCTTCGGCCAGGTGCTTCTTGATGCTGTCGGCGATGTAGAGGGCCAGCGCCTGGATGGTCGACGTCGGGTTCACGCCGCCTGATGTCACCCAGATGCTGCCGTCGACGATGAACAGGTTTTTTACATCGTGGCAGCGGCCCCATTCGTTCACCACGGAGCGCTCGGGGTCGGTGCCCATGCGGGCGGTGCCCATGAGATGCCAGCCGCCGTTCAGGATCGGCGCTTCGACGCCGATGTCGGTGGCGCCGGCCGCCGCCAGGATGTCCTTCGAGCGGGCGACGCCGTGGTCCATCATCCTCTTCGTGTTCTCGCTCATCGTGTAGTGGATGCGCGGCGCGGGGATGCCGTTGCTGTCCTTCATC
>CAMDOT010000172.1 GCA_945903635.1 Rhizobium sp. Q54
GCGCGGTGCCCGCGCTACCGACATCCCCGACAGCTCACCCGAGGAATAAACGAGGACGCATGAAGGCCCCCCGCGGGGGCCTTCATGCCATCAGCCGTGACGCACTTTTACTCCGGCCAGCCGATGCATTTTTGCTCCGGCGTTGACAAAGAAGCGCTACTGCCCAATGATAATGGCGATCGGGGTGTTGGTCATGTGTGTCACCGACCCCTTCGCAGAGAGTGAGAAAGTCAGACCGCAACCAAAGGCATTCACGTGACATTCACGTGCGCTTGGTAGGCCGTCGGGTGCGCCATACGGTGGCACGGCTCTTGCGGCTGATCATGAGACGCTCACAGTGTGGTGAAAAGCAGAAGCGTGGGTCGGAATGAACCAGAATGCGCCCAGGGTTCTGGACCAAGAGCTGATCCTCAAAGTCGCCAAGAATCTGCAAAGCTCTTATTTCAAACAGACTTCAGGCGAGCCGCGAAAGTGGCGCGACGTTCCAGCCGACGAACGCAAACTATGGATTCGCCTCGCGCGCACAGCAGGCAGGTTGATCGTCGAAGGCGATCAACCGCAGCCGATGCCGCAAAACTAGGCTCGTCGAGTGCCTAATTTGGACAGAGCGCGCGAGGTACCATGCCAGATACACCTCTGAGCCCTGAGGAGTTTGCCGTACTGGCCGCCATGAATGGCGGCGTTCAGCAGCACCGCGCGTCCCCCGAGATAGAAATAAAGTTGCGGCGCCTTGGCCTGATCGAGCCATCCAAATTCTCCGGGATTCCGGTGCGGACGCCCGCAGGCGACGCCCGCGTGAAGGCCGGCAATGGTTGAATGGGTCAGGGGCACGCGCGCGTGCTGGCACAAATCTTGGACGAGATTGTGTGAGTGAGGCCCGGTGGCGAAGCGCGGGAGTTGCTTGCGAGTCGCAAGGCAAGTCGATGAGAACTCACCGCAGGCGTCAAAAGCGTCGAAGCAAAATTTGACCCAAATCCTTTCGGCCGAAGAAAACTTCTCTCTTTGTAACTCCGACACTGAAATGTAGCCTTTTACGACTGGAAGAGCTCGACGCGCCCTCAACCACACCGTGGAGGATGCTATGTCTGACCCTTCTGTTGCGCGTTCGACATCTGCGGTACCCGTCGGGGAGACCGACACGATCGTTGCTCCCAGGCGATGGCAGACCGAGGACTGGGTCGCGGTGCTCCTGGGGTTCGTCGTGATCGCCCTCGTGGTGCTTACCGTTCAGTGGAAGTTTGCGGACCTTCGCACCTTCACGCCCACGTTCCGCTGGACCACGGATGGCCAGATCTCCTCGAAGACGCCGAACTGGAACAGCGCGATCGATGGTCTTCTGCAGGATGCCACCAGCAAAGGGCGACAGAACCTCGTGCCTCTTGGCGAAGCGCTGAAAAGCTCCCTGGCCAGCGGCGACCGCAAGGCTATGGAAGATGCAGCGCGTCGCTTCGCTGCGGCGGGAGGCAAGGGGCTCGCGGGTGCGCTTGGAAACGAAATCCGCAGCCATGCCGCCGCTTCGGCGCCGCGTGTGTTCTCGGCCGACAATCTGTTGAAGGTGCTTTACGTCGGCGTCGGCTATCTCATCGTCGCCTCGCTCGGCATTGCCCTTCTGGGTCGGCGTCTGGTGCCGTTCATGATCGGCCTTCCGGTGGTCTTCGCTCTGGCGTGGGCGGCGCGCCTGCTTGCCGGTAATGGCCTGTTCGTCGACTGGGGCATCGAATACGTCATCTTCGCGTTGCTGATCGGTCTCCTCATCAACAATACGATCGGCACGCCGCAGTGGCTCCAGCCCGCGGTGCAAACGGAGTTCTTCATCAAGACGGGACTGGTCATCCTGGGCGCCAGCTTGCTCTTCTACGAGGTGCTGCAAGCAGGTGCTCTGGGCATCATTCAGGCGGTGCTGGTCGTGTTCGTGGTCTGGTACGTGTGCTTCTGGCTATGCCGCAAGCTGCGTGTCGATGACGAGTTTGCGGTGATCCTCTCGACCGCCGTCTCGATCTGTGGCGTGTCGGCCGCGATCGCCGCCTGCGGCGCCATCCAGGGCGACAAGAAGAAGCTTTCCTACGTCACGTCCCTGGTGCTGATCGTCGCGGTGCCGATGATGATCGCAATGCCCTGGATCGCGAAGTCCGTCGGCATGGACGATCTGGTGGCAGGTGCGTGGCTTGGCGGCACGCTGGACACCAGCGCATCGGTGGTCGCCGCCGGCGCCTTGATCAGCGAATCCGCGATGAAAACCGGCGTGATCGTGAAGTTCTCCCAGAACGCGCTGATCGGCGTCGCGGCTTTCGCCCTGGCGATCTGGTGGGCGTTGAGACTGGGCGCAAATACCGGCGACCGGCCAAAGGCGAGCGTGATCTGGGAACGTTTCCCCAAGTTCGTCATCGGCTTTGTGCTCGCCTCCGCGCTGTTCTCTTTCGTCTTGCCGCCGGAACTCGTAAACGGCACCCGCGGCGTGCTCGGCGAGCTTCGGACCTGGTGGTTTGCCCTTGCCTTCGTCTGTATCGGTCTCGAAACGCGCTTCCTCGACCTGGCCACGACCGAGCAAGGGCGACCGGCAATAGCGTTTCTGGGCGCCCAAGGCGTGAATGTGCTCTGGACCCTGCTGATCGCGTGGCTGTTGTTTGGCGGCATCATCGTCGCTCCGCCGATCATCAATTAGCGGCAGGTCGACGGGCGGCGGAACTTCGCGCCAGGTCCATGCTTGATGGGGTTCCGGCTTGGCGCTCCCTACGGGATTCGAACCCGTGTTTTAGCCTTGAGAGGGCCACGTCCTAGGCCTCTAGACGAAGGGAGCTAAGGGCCGGAGGCGACAGATAGTCGAATGGACCGGCCGGTGCAACCCCTCCTCTCGAGAGGCCGGTCAGCCGGGTTTGCGGCCGGCAATCCGCGACAGGACGCCGGGCACGAAGGGGTGGACCGCGACATCGGCAAAGCCTGCGCCCTGCAGATAGCCCTTCACCTCCGATTCGGTATGGGCGAGGCCGGTGCTGTGCTGGATCGCCTCGTTGAGGCCCCAGAGGGCGGCCGACAGCGGTCCGCGCCGGTCGTCGTGCAGGGTCTCGCCGACGAGGTGCATCTCGCCACCGGGCACGAGGGCTGCGAAGGCCTTGCCGACGACGAGGCGGATCAGGTCGGGTTCGTATTGAGGCAGGTTGCTGGCCATGACCACGACATCGACGCCTTGCGGGAACTCGGTCCGGGTGAAATCGCCAGGCAGGGTCGTGACGCGGTCGGCCGCGTTGTTGGCGGCGATGTACTCGTCGGCCACGACGGCGACCGGCGGCAGGTCGAGCACGATCGCCTTCAGGCCCGGGAACGTCTGCGTCGCCACGATGCTGTAGGCACCCGAGCCGCCGCCGAGATCGAGCAGGAGCTTGCGGCCCTTCAGGTCGACGCTGCGGCTGAACAGGCGGGCGGCACCCATGCCGATGGAGTAGGTGGCGGCGTGATAGCGCCGCGCATCCTCGACCGTGAAGTCGACATAGGCGCCGAGCCGGTTCTCCTCGGGATTGCGGAGCCGCTTGGAGAGCTCGCCGAAGGCCGTCCAGCGCGGCTTGGTGAACAGGATCCAGGGGCCGGCGTAGCGGTCGCTGTCCTTCACCAGGAAGCGTTCTACGTCGGCGGCATTGGCGAAGCGGTCACCGTCGCGGGTGAGCAGGGTCATGGCGACCAGGACGGTCAGCAAGCGCTCGGCGTTGCGTTCACTGATGCCGACGGCCTTGGCCGCTGACGGGATCGTGTCGTGGCCATGGGCGATGGCGGTGAAGACTTCCAGCTCCACCGCCGCCATCAGGGCAGCACTTTCCCAGTAGGCCTGCGCCATCTTCTGCAGGCGCGTCGTATCGAGGCGCGGTTTTTCGGCCATTTGGGGTTTCCTCCTTTGTTGCCCGATCATAGCGCGCGGGCTTAAGCTTGCCCCTCGCCTGTTTCCGCCGGGAGGAACCGCCCATGGATATGCACATCGCCCAGGATCTGCCGCTCACCGGTATCGATGTCAGCGCGCTGCCGCCGGCCGAAGGCGAAGCAGTGCTGCGCCGCCAGCTCGCGGCGGCCTACCGGCTGGTCGATCATTTTGGCTGGACCGAGTTGATCTACGGCCATCTCACGGCGCGCGTGCCGGGCGAGCAGCCGCACTTCCTGATCAATCCGTTCGGTCTCAACTACGACGAAGTCACGGCCTCGAACTTGGTGAAGATCGACCTCGACGGCAACATCATCGGCAAGTCCGACTATCCCGTGAATTATGCGGGCTTCGTCATCCATTCGGCGGTCCACATGGCCCACGCCGCGCGCCACAAGGTGGTGATGCACACCCATACCCGCGCCGGCATGGCGGTATGTGCCATCAAGGAAGGGCTGCTGCCGATCTCGATGGCCGCCACCACCTTCCACGGCAAGCTCTCGTATCACGACTATGAGGGCCCCAGCCTCGATCTCGACGAGCGCGGCCGCCTGCTGGATAACCTGGGCAACAACCAGGCGATGATGCTGCGCAACCACGGCATCCTGACCACCGGCCGCACCGTGCCCGAGGCGTTCGTCCGGCTCTATCGTTTGGAGCGGGCGTGCCAGATCCAGCTCGATGCGGGCGCTGCCGGCACGCTCAACATCCTGGGCGACAATCTCGCGGCCAAGTCGGGTGCCGACGTTGACGGCTTCTCCGAAAAGGGCGGCGGCGCCATCGGCGACCTCGAATTCGCCGCGCTCATCCGCAAGATCGACAAGACCGATACGAGCTGGCGCCACTAGGGCAGGCTCAAAAGGACCGCGGGCCTCCAGGCCCGCTCCTGATCATGATGCGGGCCGGGAGGCCCGTTGGGGTGGACGGCCCCCGACGGCATCTGAGTGCCAGAATGAGGTTGTCGCAACTCATTCGAGGGAGCCGTCCATGACGAAGATAGCACGGGTTGGGGTCGATACGTCGAAGAGCGTCTTTCAGCTGCATGGCGTCGACGAGGCGGAGAAGGTTGTCCTGCTGCGCAAGTTGCGCCGGCGGGAGTTCCTGGCCTTCTTCGGCAAGCTGGAGCCGACGGCGATCGGCCTGGAGGCATGTGGCGGGAGCCATTGCTGGGCGCGTGAGCTGCAGGCGCTGGGTCACGAAGTGGTGCTGATCCCGCCGCAGTACGTGAAGGCCTACGTGGCGCGCGGCAAGAACGATGCGGCGGACGCCGCGGCGATCTGCGAAGCGATGAGCCGGCCGCGCATCAGACAGCGCCTGGTGCCGATCAAGAGTGCCGAGCAGACGGCGGCCCAGATGATGCTCGCGATCCGCGAGGGCCTGGTCAAGCGCCGCACCCAGCTCGGCAACACCATCCGCGGCCATGCCGCCGAGTTCGGCCTGGTCACAGCCAAGGGGATCGACAAGATCGAGCCCCTGCTGGCGCTCATCGCCGACGATGCGGCCATGCCGGCCCTGGCCAAGGAGATGTTCGCCGTGCTCGGCCAGGAGTTCATCGAACTGCGCGCCCGGACCGCCCGGATCGACAAGAGGCTGAAGGCCTTCCATGGCGGCAACGAACTGACCCGGCGTCTGGCGACGATCCCCGGCGTCGGCCCGATCGGGGCCTGCCTGCTGGCGACCAGGATCACCAATCCCCATGGCTTCCGCTCCGGCCGCATGTGTGCCGCCTGGATGGGCCTGACACCCAAGGACCATTCGACTGCCGGCAAGCAGAGGCTCGGCGGCATCACTCGCGCCGGCGACGAGAGCTTGCGGGCAGTGCTGGTGAGCGGTGCGACCGCCTACATCCAGCAGGTCAAGCGCGGACGCACCCAACCCTCGCCCTGGCTGGCCAGGCTGCTCGCGCGCAAAGAGCCCAAGCCGGCCGCCATCGCGCTCGCCAACAAGACCGCCCGCATCGCCTGGAAGCTCATGACCAGCGGTCAGAGCTATGACCGGGGACATGCCGCGGCACTGACCGTGGCTGTTGCCTGACGAGTTAGACACTACCGGGATCTCTGCACGACGCCGAGACCGAGGCTTGCACGAGCAGCAGGAGATGATGCGATCAGGCGAACCTACACTCGGAACACTCCGTCGGACCGCGTGGCCTTCGAGGTCACTGGCTCGTTTGGAAACCGGGTTGCGCATTCCATCTCGGCCAGCGGTCATGACAGACCGCACAAACAGGCCGGACATACGAACGCAAACGCCCCGATCGTCATCAACCCAAATTGCTCTTGCAACCAAGGGGCCGTCCACATACGCGGTCCGGATGAGTCTAGGGCAGCTTGTAGAGCTTGCGGAGCGAGCCGCTGGGCGCCTCGATGTCGGCAATGCGCCAGCCGACAGGTGTCTGAACCAGATCGACGGTGAGCTGGACCGGCTTGCCCAGATTCTCGAAGCCAACGAATGCGGTCGCTTTTGTGCCGTCGACCTTGGCCGAGATCGAGAGTTTGGAAATTTCCCAATCCTGCGCGTCGATGAACGGATCGCCGTCGAGCGCCGGGACTTCCATGCGCCGCTGGGCGTCGCGCACGTCGCGCTCGATGGCGCGGGCGAGGTCGGGGGCAAAGAAGCGATTGACCTGGGTGTAGGACTGACCCTTGAAATCCTGGGTGAGGTACGGCCGGTAGATCTCTTCGAGGAACGTCTGCGGCGAGGTTTGTGCCCCGGCATCGAATGGTGTGATGCCGAGCGGCAAGGCGCAGAGCAGCGCCGTGGCCAGTCGCCGCCTAAGCACGGAACTGCGTCCGGTCGGTGCCCGAATAAAGCGCCTTCACCGAGCGCTCGGTGGCGTCGCGATGGGCGGCGAGGGCGGCCTCGTCGAGGTCGGCCTTGGGCACGGGTTCCGGGTCGAAGTTTCCGTGGTTGTCGCGGCCGCGCACCAGCATGGCGGAGTCGCGGACTTTTAGCTGGCGCACGTGGGGCGGGATGTAGCGGATGGCGTAGCCGATGCGGCGATCGCCGGTCGTGTTGGGCCCCGAGCCGTGCGCCAGCAGCACGTGGTGCAGCGACATCTCGCCGGCCTTCAGCGTCACGTCGACGCCGGCGCCGTCGGGCACGTCGACGGCGATTTCCTGGCCGCGGGTCAGGAGATTGTTCTGGTCGAAGGTGTCGCGGTGCTCGAGCTGGTTGTTGAGATGGCTGCCCGGCCAGAACTTCATGGCGCCGCTTTCGACCGGCGCGTCGGCGAAGGCGACCCAGGCGGTGATCACGTCATCGGTGCTGAGCCCCCAGTAGGTCGCGTCCTGGTGCCACGACACGAACGAGGGCGAGTGCGCCTCCTTGGTGAAGAAGGTGGTGCTCCAGCACAGGATGTCGGGCCCGATCACGTCCTCGACGGCGTCGAGGATGGCCGGATGGCGCGCCAGCTCGTTGGCCCAGGTGTAGAGGAGGTGGACCTTGTGGCGGCGGTCGCCGGCAAGCGGTCCGCCGGCTGCCCGTTCAGCCGCTTCCAGGCGGTCGCGATACGAACGCGCTTCGGTTGCCGAGAGCACGCGGACGGGAAAATGGAAGCCGTCGCGACGGTATTGGGCGACCGCTTCGGGGCTGAGACGCTTGGTCATGGGTTCCTCCGTGCCACCAGTCTAGCAGCGTCGAGCGGGCTTCAGAACAGGCGCCAGAAGGCCGTCACCATGACGGCATAGAGCGCCAGGACGATGGCGGCGCCCAACAGGTTGGTCCGCAGCGGCCTGGCGGACACGCCGGGCCGCAGCCACCAGTTGAAGCGCCTGGCGACCCGGGGCACGAAAAACCCCGTCAGCGTGACGCTCACCACGTTGCTGGCGAACACGGCGACCGCGAAGGGGAAGCCGAGGGTATGGCCGAGCAGCGGCGCCCCCACGAAGGTCGCGAACAGGAAGACGGTGGGGTAGAGCAGCAGCAGGACCAGCATGTCCATCTTCCAGACCGGCAAGGGCGGCGCGCCTGGTCCGGCGCCGTCCCTGAACCACGCCTCGAAGCCGCTGCGCGCCAGCCTGGTATGGAATTCCTCGGTGAAGGGGGCCGCTTCCTCGACGAGCTTGCGGCGTTCCGGTGAATTCAGCCAGGCCTGCAGGTTGGCGTCGCTGTCGAAGCGCAGGATCGTGACATGGTCTTCCTGCACCCCGGGCACCGCCGGCTCGAAGCGGTAGCCCAGCAGTCCGGGCGCCTTCGACTGGGCGGCCTCGATCTTGCGTTCCCAGGCGCGGTAGTCGGCTTCCTTGCCGGGACGAACGCGCGTGCTGATCATGATGGCCGAGGCGGCGGCGTTGCGGGCCTCGTCGATGTCGTCCCGGACGATGTGGACGTCGTCGTGCCCCATCAGCATGGCCGCAACGCCGTCGAGGCGCGCCTGTCGTTCCGGGGACACCAGCCAGCGTCGCGCGGCCTCGGCGCTGGCGAAGCGCTGCAGGATCACCCAGTCGACCTGCAGCGGCGGCTTGGGGGGCAGCAGCCGCTGCTCGAGGAATCCCGGGAAGCCGGAGATCAGGATGCTGGTCTCGCCCTGCCAGCGGGCGAAAGCCTCGGCGCTCTCGGGCCGCACGCCGGTCTGGGTGACGATGCTGACGCTGCGCTTCGTCTCGCTCATCTGATCGAATACGACAGGATCGCGACCAACACGGCGTAGGCGACGGCGAGGATGGCGACGCCCTGCAGATTGACGGCCAGCGCGCTCTTGCCGGCCGGCGGTTTCAGCCACCAGGCGAAGCGAAGACTGATCCAGGGCACGAGAAAGTTCAGCATGGTCAGGCTGAAGACATTGCCGACGAACGTCGTCTCCGGGCGAGTCCAGCCGAAGTGCTTCGTCAGGACGCCGATCTCGCCGAAGGTCGCGAACAGGACGACACAGGGATAGAGGCAAAGCAGAATCATCATGTTCTGCTTCCACGCCGGTATGGCGGGCGGGCCCGAATCGCTGTCTCGGAACCACTGTTCGAAGCCGGTGTGCGCCATCCTTGTGTGGAATTCCTGGGTGAGCGGCGCGGCCTCTTCGACCAGCTTCTTGCGCTCGGGCGAGTCGAGCCAGGCCTGCAGGTTGGCCTCGCTGTCGAAACGCAGGATCGCCACGAAGTCGTCCTGGACGCCAGGCACCGGCGGTTCGAAGCGGTAGCCCTGCAGGCCGGGCGCCCTCGTCTGCGCGGCGGCGACCTTGCGCTCCCAGGCGCGGTACTCGGCTTCCTTGCCCGGCAGGACGCGCGTGCTGATCACGGCGGAGACCGGCGCCGGCTTGCGGCCGCCCTTGTCGTCCTCGACGATGTGGACGTCGTCGCGGCCGACCAGCATGGGCGTCGCGCCTTCGATGCGCTTTTGGCGTTCGGGCGAGACGAGCCAGCGCTGCGCGTCCTCCATGCTCGCGAAGCGTTGCATGATCACCCAGTCGACCTGCAGTGGCGGCTTGGGCGGCACCAGGCGCTGTTCGATGAAGCCCGGGAATTGGGCGATCGCCGTGCTGGTCTCGCCCTGCCAGCGCGCGAAGGCCTCGGCGCTTTCGGGCCGCACGCAGGTCTGGGTGACGAGGCTGACGCTCATGGTCTCGCCGACAGCTTGGAATAGAGCCGGTCCGGCGTGAAGGGCAGGTGGGCAAACCGTACGCCCGTCGCCGCGGCCAGCGCGTTGGCGATCGCCGGCGCCACCGGGTTGATGGCGCACTCGCCCTGGGACTTGGCACCGAGCGGTCCGATCGTGTCGTGGGTGTCGGCCAAGAACAAGTCGGTGTGCGGCGTGTCGGCGAAAGCCGGGATGCGGTAGTTGCGCAGTTGTGGATTCACCATGTGGCCCTCGTCATGGACCATGTTCTCGGTCAGCGCCCAGCCGTAGCCCATGGCGACGGCGCCATCGAGTTGGCCGCGGCACTGCATGGGATTGATCGGGCGTCCGATGTCAGCGGCATGCACGCTGTGCAGGATGCGGATCTCTCCGGTGACGCGGTGCACCGCGAGCCGCACGCCCTGCACATTGAACGCGATCGAGCGCGGCGACAGGTAGGCCTTGCGGCCGACCGTGAAGCGATGATTGACCTTGGCGCCGGCAGCATGAAGTTCGGCGAGCAGGATCCGCTTGTTGCCGCAGACGACGGCATCGTTGTCGAGCCGGCATTTGTCGCGATCGACGCCGCTGTGGCGGGCGGCGAAATCGAGGATGTCGTCGCGCATTGCCTGGGCGGTGAGATGGACGGCCTTGCCCGCCACGACCGTGCCGGTGCTGGCGAAGGTGCCGGTATCGTAGGGCGTGCGGTCGGTGTCGGCGTTGATGATGTCGACGTCACGGGCGCGCACGCCGACGATGGACGCCGCGATCTGCTTGTGCGCCGTGGTGATGCCGTTGCCCATTTCGGACGAGCCGCAAGCGAGGTGATAGGTGCCGTCAGGCAGCAATTTCATCTCGGCGCCCGAGCGGTGCTCGGTCGGCGGGCCGCATTCGAGCATCGCCAGGGCCATGCCCGTTCCCTCGGCCCAATCGTCGCCGGCGGGCTTTGCGACGCCGTTGCCCTTCTTGAGTTCCGTCTCGACGATCTCGAGGCATTGGTCGATGCCATAGCTGCCGAAGCTCGCGTCGCTCGGTTCCTGCCAGATCGATTCGATGTTGTCGCCGGGGCGCACGACGTTCTTGCGCCGTATCTCGACGGGATCGATGCCCAGCAATCCCGCCAGCTCGTTCATGGCGCATTCCATCGCGAAGGTCGTCTGCGAGGCGCCGTAGCCTCTGAAGCCGCCGCCCGGGATCATGTTGGTATAGACGACGTGGCCGACACCCTTCTTGTTCGGGCAGCGATAGGCCGCGAACGGGCTTCCCATCGCGGCGCCGAGGGTCTCGCTGGCGTGGTTGCCGTAGGCGCCGGTGTTCGACACCACGTGGACGTCGAGCGCGGTCAGCGTGCCGTCCTTCCTGGCGCCGATCCTGACCCTGGTCGTCATCTGGTGCCGCGTCGTGGCGCCGATGAACTCGTCCTCGCGTGTCCATTCCCATTTCACCGGACGGCCGCCGAGCTTCATCGTGGCGAACAGGGGGAGATCTTCCGACACCATCTCCTGCTTGCCGCCGAAACCGCCGCCGACCCGTTCCGTGAAGACATGGATCTCCCGCGCCGGTACGCCCATCAGGTGGGCGAGCTTGGTGCGGACGGTGAACGGGCCCTGTGAGCTGGTACGGACGTGCCAGCGATTGTCCTCGCCCTTCCAGGCGATCGAGCCGTGCGTCTCGAGATGGACGTGCTGCACACGCGACGTCGAGTAGGTCATCTCGTGGACGGCATCGGCTTCCTTGAAGCCCTTCGCCACGTCGCCGATCTCGCCCTGCAGGGTACAGAAGATGTTGCCGTTCTGGGTGACGACCTCGTTCTTGTCGTGCAGCCGCGGTGCGTCGGGTTCCATGGCGGCGACCGGATCGAACACGGCGGGCAGGATCTCGTAGTCGACGACAAGGGCACGCACACCGGCTTCGGCCGCAGCTTCGCTCTCTGCGACCACCGCGGCGATGCGCTGGCCCGCGAAGCGCACCACGTTGTCCAGCATGTAAGTGTCGTCGGGATCGACGAGATGGTCTTCGTGCAGCGCGGTGCTGTAGAGCCGGCGCGGCACATCTTCCCAGGTGTAGACGGCGACGATGCCCGGCACCGCCGTGGCCTTGGTGCGATCGATGCGCGTGATACGCGCATGGGCATGCGGCGAGCGCAGCACCTTCAGGTGCAACATGCCCTCCATCGCGATGTCCATCGTGTAGCGCGCCTTGCCGGTCAGGATGGCGTCGGTGAAGGGATTGGGCAGGCTGGCGCCACAGGCCTTGCCGGCGATGTCCTCCTCGATATTGCTCTTGCCGTGGAGCGCGTCCTGGACCGGTCGGTAGCCCGTGCAGCGGCACAGATTGCCCTTCAGCGCGTGCGGCAGGTCGTGCTTGTGCTCCTGGAACGCCGCCGAGGCCGTGGTCATCACCATGCCGGCGGCGCAGTAGCCGCACTGGAAGGCCTGGGCGTCGTGGAAGGCCTTTTGCACCGGATGAAGCACACCGTCGGTGGCGAGACCCTCGATGGTCGTGATCTTGCGGTCTTCGCCGCGGAAGGCGGGTACCAGGCAGGAGTGGAACGGCTTGCCGTCGATCCACACCGTGCAGGCGCCGCAATCGCCCGCGTCGCAACCCTTCTTGACGCCGAAGACTTCCAGATCGCGCAGGAAGGTGCGCAGGCATTGGCCCGGTCTCGGCTCGGCCGAATAGAGGTGTCCGTTGACTTCGAACTTGCTCATGCGAGTTCCGCGCGTATCTGTTCGGCGAGGTAGTAGGTGATGTGACGCTTGTAGGGTGCCGAGCCGTGGACGTCGGCGAAGTAGGCGGCGGGCGGCAACCGCTCGTCGATGGCGCGGCGCAGCTCGTCGGCGGACGGCATCGCGGCGAACCGAAGCTGGACCGGCCGCGGCGTCGACGCCGTGATCGTGAGGAGAAAGTCGGTTCCATCCTGTCCGACAGTGCCGACGATCAGGGCTGCCGACCGCCCCAGGTGAGTGAGCGACACCTGGCGCATGGCATGGCGCTTCGACAGGGCTGAGGCCGGCAGGTGGATGGAGCGCAGCAGTTCGCCCGGCCGCAGCACGTTCCTGTGGTTGCCGGTGACGAAGTCGACAACCGGCACCTCGCGCGGCGCGCCGCCGTTGGACTGATTGGGGTGCGGCCACAGCGTGCAGACGCCTTCCAACGCCGATGTCAGCGAGATCATGGCGCCAGCCGGCAGCGACATCACGATATTGCCGCCGACGGTGGCTGCGTTCCAGATCTTGAACGACATCAGGAAGGCATCGATGCAGGCGCGGAACAGCGGCACGGCCCGCCACTCGGCCGGCCCCTTGAAGTCATGGAGGTCGACGACGCGGCAGGTGGCGGCGATCTCGAGACCCTCGGCCGTCGCGGTGAGCGGTGCCCAGCCGAGCCCATCAAGGTCGATCAGCGTGCGGGTGGCTGCCTGCGGCTCGGAGAACAGCCAGGTCCCGCCGGCCAGCCAGGCATAGTCGTCGCGCCACTGGCCGATCTGGTCGGCCGAGGTGGGACGTTTGACCTCTTCGATGGTGTTCAGGTTCATGTCTGTTCCGAGGTCAGTCTTTGTAAACCTCGACTGTCTGCATCATGCCCATCTCCTCATGGTTCATCATGTGACAGTGCAGCATGTAGATGCCGGGGTAATCGAGGACGCGCGAGCGGAACACCACGCTGCCGTTGCGCGGCACGACGACGGTGTCGCGCCACGGCAGGTTCGGCGCCGGCTTGCCGTTCACCTGGGTGACCTGGAACGGAGTGGTGTGAATGTGGAAGATGTGGTCGTGGAAGTGGACGTTGTTGATCGTCCATTCCTCGACGGCGCCGAGCTTGACGCGCTGGTCGATGCGGTTGGGGTCGAACTTCTTGCCATCGATC
>CAMDOT010000173.1 GCA_945903635.1 Rhizobium sp. Q54
TCCGACAGACGACGCTGCCGCTTCACTGTTTTGCCCATCCCTCACTGTGCCAAATTACTGCGAGCCTCAAAGCGCAGAAAGACCGCTATCCACAAGCTTTTCGCGCGCTATGATCTCCCCAATCACCCACTCGATTCCCGGAAGACCCATATTTCATTGCCCGGCGCATCGGCCCGAGGGATGAGCCGAGTAGCCCTTTGGCTTGAATCGTGCGTATGTCGGGCTAGGCACGATTTTCGCCGCGGACCGGAGGCCTCATGTCGACCCTCACGATCCGGCACCTCACGACCTATCGGTACCTTCGACCGGTCGCCTTCGGCGAACACCGGATGATGCTGCGCCCGCGCGATTCCCATGATCAACGGGTGATCGAGGCGAGCCTCGAGATTCGCCCGCAGCCTGCAAGCCTGGAGTTCGTCATCGACGACTTCGGCAACCAGGTCGGCATCGCGCATTTCGCGGACTGTGCACAGGAATTGTGCGTCGAAAGCGTCGTTAGCCTCGAACAGTCACCGCCGCCAGTCTCCGCCGGTGATCTCGAGGAACGCGCAGGCCGCTTTCCCTTCGACTACAACACCGACGAATGCGCCGACCTTGCGCTCTGCCTCGAACGCAATTCTCTCGACGCTCTCGGCGATCCCGACGACGAAGTCGCCGGCTGGGCACGCGAGTTTCTGCCGGTGGACAGGTCGATCGGCACGTTCGAGCTTCTTACCCAACTCTCTCAGTCTATCCATTGCACCTTTCGCTATCGGCGGCGCGAGGCGAAGGGCGTCCAACTGCCGGTGGAAACCCTTCGGCAGGGGCACGGCAGCTGCCGCGACTTCGCCATGCTGATGATCGACGCGGCCCGCGCGCTCGGCCTCGCGGCGCGGTTTGCCTCGGGCTATCTCATCCTGTCGTCGGACGAACACGGCTCGACCCATGCCTGGGCACAGGTCTATCTGCCCGGCCCCGGCTGGGTCGATTTCGATCCGACCAGCGGGAACATCGGCAGGGAGAACCTCGTTGTCGTCGCAGTGGCCCATGATCCCCAGCATACGCTCCCCCTCCACGGCACCTTCATTGGCGCTGCGTCGGATTCGCTTGGCATGGACGTAAAGGTGTTCACGCAAGCTTCATGATGGCGGGAGATGGCGGATGAAGATCCGGGTCGGCTACGAACTGATCTACGACTTCCCCCAGCCCACACCGATGATCGTGGCACTCGGCATCCACTACAGCCGCGCATCGGACGTCATCGTGCCCGACCATCTGACCACCAACCCGGCCGTGCCAATCTCGCCCTACCGCGATGCCTTCGGCAACTGGTGCAGCCGCTTCTTGGCCCCCGCCGGCCAGTTCCGGCTCTCCGGCGACGGCACTGTGCGCGACAGCGGCGTGCCCGACGTGGTCGCTCCGTCGGCCCCGCAGCAGGAGATTCAGGACCTGCCCTACGAGACGATCGTCTTCCTTCTCGGTAGCCGCTACTGCGAGACCGATCGCCTGTCCGAGATAGCCTGGGGCCTGTTCGGAAATGCCCCGCTCGGCTGGGCGCGCGTCCAGGCGATCTGCGACTATGTCCATAACCACATCCAGTTCGGCTACGAGCACGCACGCGCCACCAGGACGGCATGGGAGGCCTACCAGGAGCGCCAGGGCGTGTGCCGCGACTACGCCCACCTTGCCATCGCCTTCTGCCGCGCCATGAACATCCCGGCGCGCTACTGCACCGGCTATCTCGGCGACATCGGCATGCCGCCGCCCTACGGTCCGATGGACTTCGCGGGCTGGTTCGAAGCCTATCTCGGCGGCCGCTGGTACACCTTCGATGCGCGCAACAACATGCCACGCATCGGCCGCGTCCTGATTGCCCGCGGCCGCGACGCCGCCGACGTCCCCATCACCCACACCTTCGGACCCAACACCCTGGTGAGCTTCAAGGTGTGGACGGATGAGGTGAGTTAGAGGCTGGCAGCGCCCCACTCCCGCGGCGCGCCGCCAGTACTACTTCTTCGGCGACCAACTGTAGATCTTCTGCAGGGAGCCGCCCATCAGCGTGGCGCGATCACTGTCGGACAGGCGATCGGTGACGCGGAAGGAATCGACGCCATCCTTGTAGGTGAGCAGCGCCACGGCGCGGGTCCAGTCGGTACCCCACATGCAGCGATCGAGCGAGAAGGCGTCGAAGATGCGGCCGAGCGGATCCCAGATGTCCTTGTAGGGGAATTTCTCGTGGCTGAGCGTGCAGGCGCCCGTGATCTTCACCACCACGTTGGGGTTCGAGGCCAGCGCCAGCAGGCTGGGCAGCTCATGCCAGGGCTCCTTGGGGGCCGGCGGCGCCATCGGCTGTTCCAGCCCGAGGTGATCGATCACCAGAGTCGTGTTGGGCTTGCGCTTGGCGAGCTGCCCCACCTGCTCCAGTCGGCCGCGCGCCATCAGGTTGACCGGCAGGTCGTGCTTGGCCGCCGCCGCCAGCACACGGTTGATTCCGGGATCGGCCGCGTCGGTGGAGATCTCCGGGGTGAACATGATGCGGATGGCGACCGTGCCATCCATCGCGGCCCAAGCGGCAATCGTGTCCTCGACCTTGGGATCGTTGGCGTTGACGGGCTTGATGACACCAAAGCGGCCAGGATGCGCCTTCTGCACGCCAACGGCGTAGCTCTCGTCCCAGCGGTACATCGTATAGACCGAGACCAGCAGCGCGCCGTCGACGCCGACGGAGTCCATCGCCTTGATCATGTCCTCGGCCGTGACTTCCGGCGGCCCGGCGAGCACCGCGACCCACGGGCGGCCGGGATGGTTGCGCTCGTAGCAATGAACCTGGGCGTCGATTGTCGGCATGGATATTTCCTCCCTCGATTGCCCGGGAGGCTAGGAGGGCGGGCGGAAGCGTTCAATAGCGAGACGGGTCCCCCATCGTACGTCACACGTCGCCCTGCGGCTCAAGAGAGCTGATAGGTTAGCCGGAAATGTCCCAAAGCGAGGGCGACCCTCTCACGACGGCCTTGCGGCCCATCGGCGTGATGACGGGGCGACCATCTTGCATCTCGGCGAGTTTCTCCGAGACCAGCCGTTCGATCGCTTGTTTGTCCACGGGCCGCCGATCCGCATCGGGCGTGCCGAGCGCCTTCAATGTCTCCCACTGGCTGCGATCAAGGACGAGATCGATCTCGGAATCCATGGGCGACACGCCCAACAGGGCGATCACGATGAGCATCCGGTTCATGTTCGACTCCAATGTTCGTGGAGCAGTGCCGCATGCTCATTGCCGTCCTCAATTGTGAAAACAATATGGTCCGCTTGAATCGCAGCTGTTCGTTGTTGACGAACGCGCCTGCTCGTGATGGCATGCAGTTGTCTAACATCCGACATGGAGGTTTAGATGACTCCACCGGCGCATCGAGCCGCTGCGATTGCTGAAGCAATCTTTCGGGCATCAGCATAGCGGGAACATACGAATGGCACGCCGGGGGCGGCCATCGTGGGTCGCATCAGTCAGGCAAGACCCCAATCTGGCCGCTCCCGACGCGCATTTATCGACCTGGTCCCAGCAGCCCTTTCATCACACCACGCACCCGTGATGTGCCGATGACACCAGTCGGATGTACTTGTCATGCACCGATCCCGGCCGCACCCGGCCGGCCGCCGGAGCCTGCCACTCGGTCATACGGCGCGCGATCTCGGCGTCGGGAACATCCAGGTTGAGCGTCCTTGCACCGGGATCGATGACGATGGTGTCGCCGTCGCGAACCGCTCCGATCGGGCCGCCGCGGGCGGCTTCGGGTGAAATGTGGCCGATCAGGATGCCGTGGCTGACGCCCGAGAAGCGGCCGTCGGTGATCAGGGCCACATCCTCGCCGAGGCCCCGCCCCTGAAGCTGGATGGTGAGCATCACCATTTCCGGCATGCCGGGGCCGCCAACGGGGCCCACGTTGCGCACCACGATGACGGTGCCACGCACGATCTCGCCGGCGCGGATCGCCTTCATCGTGTCGGCCTCCGATTCGAAGACCTTGGCAGTGCCGCGGAACTCGCCCTTCTCCAGCGTTTTGCCCGAGAGCTTCAGCAGGCAGCTCTCCGGCGCCAGATTGCCCTTCAGAACACTGATGTGATTGTTGGGCGGCGCGATCGGCTTGCTCACCGGAAAGACGATGTCCTGCTTGCCGAGCCTGTCGAGCGTCGGCACCGCGTCGAGGTTCTCCGCCAGTGTCTTGCCCGTCACGGTCATCACGTCGCCGTGCAGGAGACCCGCGCGCAACAGCTCCTTCATCACCACCGGCACGCCACCGATCTCGTGCAGGCTCACCATGGCGTAGGGCCCGTGCGGCTGCAGGTTCGAGATCAACGGAACGCGCTCGCCCACCTGCTGGATGCGCTCGATGCCGATCGGCACGCCGGCTTCGCGCGCGATGGCGAGCAGATGGAGATACATGTTGGTCGAGCCGCCCATGGCATAGACCGTGGTGATGGCGTTCTCGAAGGCGCGCTCCGTCATGATGTCGCGCGGCCGTAGCCCCAGCTCCATCAAGCGATAGAGCGCCTCGACCGAGGCGCGCGCCTGGGCGCGGACGTCGGCGTGGATATCGCTCTTGGCATCGTAGTCGGCGGGATGCGAGGCGCCGCGCGGCAGCATCATGCCCATCGCTTCGGCGAGGGTGCTCATGGTGTTGGCGGTGAACATGGCGCCGCAGGTGCCGCTGCCGGGCATCACGTTGCGCTCAAGCTCGAGCAGCTCCTCGCCCGAAATGCGGCCGGCTTCGTTGGCGGCCCTGCCCTCGACATAGTCCATGATCGTGAGGTTGTTGCCCTTGCCCGCCCAGGCGCCGAAGGAGACGCGGCCGGGCGAGCTGGTGCCGGGATAGAGCACCAGGCCGAAGGCATTGGTGCGTGCCAGCGGCATCAGCGCCGCGGCGCCGGTCTTGTCGCAACCGGAGATCACGATCATCGCGTCGCCGTGGTGGGCGTAGTGGCCGATCTCGAAGCAGTCGGCCACGACGTCGCGCGACACCAGGCTGTAGCCCGCGGTCGGCGTGCCTTGCGTCAGCGCGTCGGACACCGCCGGCGCACCGACCACCAGCCCCTGCCCGCCGCGTTCGGCCAGGATCTCGATCAGCAGGTCGGAGATGGTGCGCACCCGGTTGTTGCAGCGGTGCGCATTGGTCCAGGCGCTGGCAATCGTGACCACGGCCGTGGTCTTGGCGGTGGCGTCCGGCTCGAAGCCGGCGGCGCGAAGTTCGACGCGGGACTTCTTCCAGAAGGTGCTGCTGTCTTTTGTCATGAGGTCTCCGCCCTCTGTTTATTTCAGGTGTCTTTGTCCGTTGTGGGAATTCACTTCAGCCAGTTCTCGACCCTCAGCCCGGGAACGCGGCGGAACTCACGAAGGTTATTGGTGGCGAGCGGGACGCCGAGCGAGATCGCGTGCGCCGCGATCAGGGTATCGAGCGGCCCGATGGGCGTTCCCCGACGCTGCAGCGTCGTTCGGACTTCGGCATAGGCGTGCGCCGCGGCCAGATCGAACGGCACGATTGCCAGCGATTCCAGGGCACGCGCGACCGCGCGGCGATTGCGCTCGGATCGATTGAGCGCCGACCCGAAGGCGAGTTCGGCCGCCGTGATCACCGAGATTCCGACTTCGCCAATCGCAAAAGCGAGAAACCGGCGGCGAACCTGCTCGTCACGATGGGTAAAAATGTATGACGTGATGTCCGTATCGAGCAGGACCTTCACCTCGCCCTCTTCGCCTGTCTGCGGCGCGGGGCAAACATCTCCTCGATCGATTTACGAACCTGCTGTTCCTTCGGTTGATGGCGCTCAATCGGAAATGCAGGATCGAACATGTCCAGGGCCTCGAAGAAGTCCTTCCAGGGGTTCTCCGCGGGCGTTTTCTTGGGACTCAACACGACCGAATCACCCTCGCGCCTGACGTAGACCTCATCGCCGTCGAAGCGGAAGTCCTTCGGCAGGCGCACCGCCTGGCTGCGGCCATTCTTGAACAATTTGGCGGTCTGCATGGGCTTCTCTGGTTGGTCTATACCCTTTGGTATATACCTCCCTTGTTTCTCGCTCAACCGACCGGCTGGTCGTTTCGCGCGTCGCGCCATGGAGTTGCCTCCTGCCGCCAATGGCCCGTGCCAGCCGATCACCCTCCTCAAGAAGCCGATTTCAACGCCTCTTCGATCTTCTTGGCGAGTTCGCGCTTGATGTACGGTTTGGTGAGAAACTGGACGTCGGTCTCGAGTTCGCCCTTGCCCACGAGCGCGCCCTCGAAATATCCCGAGGCAAAGAGCACTTTTATGCCGGGACGCATCTGCTTTGCTTTTTCGGCGAGCGCGCGCCCGCCAATGCTGCCCGGCATGACGACATCGGTGAACAGCAGGTCGACGTCGCCCTCGCTTTCCAGCACCTCGAGCGCCTCGGCGCCGCTCGACGCCGAGGCGACCCGATAGCCGAGGTTGGCCAGCTGTTCCGCGGCCTCTTCGAGGATGGCCGTATTGTCGTCGACGACCAGGATCTTCGTGCGAGCCGGCACCGATTTCGAAACGGCCGCTTCAACCCTCTCCACGGCGGCGCGCTTCGAGCGGTCGAGATCGTAGGCGATCAGGCCGAAGCCGTGCAGCTTCGTCCAGGCGTCGGAGAGAGGCCGGAGAACGATCTGGGCCTCGAACATGGTTCCATCCTTGCGGGCCAGCCGGGCCGTCGTCTCGTGCCGCCCCCATTGCAGGGCGTCATTGAGCGAGGCGCTGGACTTGCCGGTCATGCCGTCCGATTTCGGATAGAGATCGGAAAGCCGCCGGCCGACGATCTCCTCCGGGGTGTAGCCGAAAAGTTCGCGTGCTCCGGCATTCCAGGTGACGATGGCACCATGAACGTCGAGAATGACGATCGCATAGTCGGTCAGGTCGTCGACGAAAAGTTGCATCAGATTGCGCGCGTTCCCGGCTTTCATGCCTCACTCCCCAAATGATTTGGTCATCTCTACGCCTCACTCACCGCCGGCCGCCGCCCGAAACCCGGTCCGTCGCCGTTGGCGAGTGCATGGCGAACGATCCTGGCGAGGTCGGCCTTGAGGTGTGGCTTTGCCATGAACATCACGCCGCCGTCGAGCGGGCCATTGTGCGTGAGCTCATTCTCCGGATAGCCCGACATGAACACGATACGCGTCTCAGGCCACAGGCGTGCCACTTCGCCGGACAGTCCCTTGCCGTTGAGGCGGCCCGGCATGACGACGTCGGTGAGAAGAAGGTCGAACCGGCCAGCGCGCAGTTGTACGAGTGCCTGTTCAGCATTGCCGGCCTGCTCCACGTCGTAGCCGAGGCTTTGCAGCTGCTCGCTAATGACGGCACGAACCGATTCTTCATCTTCCACCACCAGAATGCGCTCGCTGCCGCCCGGCAGAGCTTTCCTGCGCGATAGCGTCGCTGCTGCGACCGCCGGCTCGCTACGCGGGAAATACATCTTCACCGTTGTCCCGTGGCCGACTTCGCTGCTGACCGCGATATGGCCGTTCGACTGCCGGATGAAGCCGTAGACCATGCTGAGGCCAAGGCCGGTGCCCTTGCCCACTTCCTTGGTGGTGAAGAACGGCTCGAAGACCCGGCCCAGATTTTCGGGCGAAATGCCGGAACCGGTATCGGTGACGGACAGCATCGCGTAGTCACCCGGCACCAGGTCCTCGTCTTGCTGTTCTGCAACGTAGTTGCGATCGAGCGTGACGTTCTTCGTCTCGATGATCAGGCGGCCACCCGTCGGCATGGCGTCGCGTGCATTGAGGCAAAGATTGATCAGGGAGGTTTCCACCTGGGTGCGGTCGACGTTGGTCGTCCACAGATTGGAGGCGGCGACGGTCTGCACGACGATGTGCGCGCCCAGCGTGCGCAGCAGCAACTGACCCGTCGTCGACACGATATCGTTCAGGTTGGATTTTTCCGGCTTCAGAACCTGCTTGCGCGAGAAGGCCAGCAGCTGACGCGTCAATTCGGCAGCCTTCTGCCCCGCGTCCCAGATCCGCTGCGCGCGCTTGGTGACTTCGGGCGGCATGCGCTCGTCCTCGAGCAGCGCATCGGCGTTCGACAGCACGATCGTCAGGATGTTGTTGAAATCGTGCGCCACGCCGCCCGTGAGCTGGCCCACCGCCTCCATCTTCTGCGACTGGAAAAGCTGCTCGCTGGTCCGCCGGTGACTGTCCATCACCTCGTGGCGCATGCTTGTTTCCAGCGCGACGCGCCGGTCGAAGATCACCGCGACGATGGCCATCAGCAGGACCAGCGACGCGATCAAGGCGATGATGGCGGCGAAGACCGAATGATCGAGCCCCGGAGCGCCGCTGTTCTGGTCGGCCCTGGCAAAACAATAGGTCGATGCCATCGCGGTGTAATGCATCGCCGTGACGGCGAGGCCCAGGATCAGCGCGCCCACCACTTCCTGAACCCGGCTGAACTCAGTCGGTTGCGTCTTGCTGAGCCAGTGCCAGGCCTGAAGCGCCAGGATGGCGAGCAGCACGGCGACGACGATGGACGCGGCGAACAGCGTCGGGTCGTAGCGAACCAGGGCGTTCAGCTCCAGCGCCGACATGCCGGTGTAGTGCATCGCACCGATGCCCGCCCCCATCAGCGTTCCGCCGACCAGCAGGCGGCCGGTGCTCACCACCGGTCGGGCGACGACGTGCAGGGCGACGCCCGCCGCCAGTATCGCCGGCACGATCGACACCGCGGTGATCCAGGGATCGTAGGAAACCGGAATCGGCAAGACGTGGGCAAGCATGCCGATGAAGTGCATCGCCCAGATGCCGCCGCCCATCGCGATGGCGCCGATGACGAGCCAACCATAGCGCAGGCCCAGGTCGCGCAATTCGGCAATCCGGGTGGCGAACTGGAGGAAGGCGTAGCCGCCGAGCGCCGCGACCAGGTACGACAGAAGGACAAGCGCGTCGTTGTACTTCGCCGGCAATGCCTGCGAGGGATCGACGCCCAGGGCAAAGAAATTCGAGAGGTTGATCAAAACAGAGGCCGCCGCTGACGCGATCCGCAGACGCTATTTACTAGCACAACGTCAGGGCAGTCGCCATGCCGGGCGCCTCAGACGCCGCGATTGATGCGCCGCCACAGGCCGTGAAGCCCCACGGCCAACGCCAGCGCCCCGCCGATCAGGAAGCCGCTGGCGTAGCCGCCGGTGAGCGTGAGCGCGGCGCTGAACAGCAGCGGCAGGACCAGCGAGCCGGCGTCGCCGAAAGCCAGAACCGCGCCGGTCGTGGCGCCGATGCGGCCGGGCGGCGACAGCCGCGCCACTTCGGCCAACAGCACGCCATGCCAGCTCACCGCGGTCGCGCTGAAGGCGGTGGCGATCACGGTGGCAGCCCAGGTCGGCCAGGCGGGATCGATGACGGCGGCGAGCGTCGCGGCCCCCGCCATGGCGATGCCGAGCACCGCCAGCAGCGTGGCGGGCTTCACCAGGCGCGAGGCGAGCCAGCCCCAGCCGATGCGCGCCGGCACCGCGACGGCGACGGCGATGGCGAAGACCAAGCCGGCGCGCTCGAGGTCGTAGCCAAGGCCACGCACGAGATAGAGCACGAAGAAGCCAGTGAAGAGCGACTGCAGGCCGACGAAGCTGAACATCGCCACGCACATGGTCCTGAGCGCCGGATCGCGCAGCACGCCCGCCACGTTCGCCCTGATGTCGGCCGGCGACATCGGCTGGGCGGGATTGCGGTCGGTGTCGAAGCGCGCGCGCAGCGGCTGCAACACGACCACCGTCAGCAGGCAGAGGCCGGCCACGACGAGCAAGGCCACGCGCCAGCCCGCCTCGACGGCCAGCACCGGCGCCACCACGCCCGCCATCATCAACCCGGCCGGCACGCCGGTCTGCTTGATCGAGAAGATCAGCGGCGCCAGGTGACGCGGCGACAGACGGCCCAGCAGGTGCGAGCTCGACGGCGTCGAGAGCGCCTGCCCCAGGCCGCCGACGAAGGCGCCGACCGCGAACAGCGGCAGCCAGCCCGCGGTGGTGATCGCGAGGCCCACGCCCAGTGCGGCCATGCCGACCTGGGTCATGCGCAGCGCGCCGAAGCGCAGGATGAACCCGCCGCAGCCCATGGTGGTGATGAAACCTGCGACCGAACCGATGGCGAGATAGACGCCGACCAGCGCCGGGTCGACGCCGAGGTCAGCCACGATGGCGGCGGCGATCAGCGGCACCGTCGAGCGACCGAGCGTCGCCAGGGACTGCTGCACCGTCATGGCGCCAAGCGCGAGGTAGAGATTGAAGATTTTCTGGCTCCCGGACGACTTCATCGAGAGTGCAGCGACGGGCATCGTCTGTCGACGCCCGTGTCGCGCGGCGCGAAACCGGCGGCCGGCCGATGTGAATTCTGCTAGTCTGGTTGCGAAAACTGGGGGAGGCGGGCATGAGCTTGGGCACCGACGGTCGTCTGCCGCATCCTTCGTCGGGAGGATACCTGAGGCCCGCGCTTCCCGTGTGGGGATTGTTCTGGCGCAGCGTGCTGGCCGCGATCGGCTTCGTGCTGATCATTCCCTCGCCCTGGACGACCACGGCTCTTTACAGGTTCATCGTCGACCACGTCGCCCTGCCCGATGGCAAGCGCCTGGAATTCACCGGGCGGCCAGCCGACATCTGGTACGTCTTCATGGGCGTGTCGGCGGTGAGCTGGCTTCACGGAATCATCGACCGCCACCATCTCCCCGGCTATCTCGGCCTTGTCGTGATGCTGGTGACCTGGACGCTCGTCATCCTGATCTACAAGTGGTTCTGCGCGAACCTCAAGTCGGAGGACGGCCGGCTGTCGCTTTCCTTCCAGGGCGGATACTGGCCCTACATCGGCTGGAATATCCTGCTGATCGTCTCCTTCGTGACGATCATCGGCTGGGCCTGGGTCGTGAAGTTCATGACGCAATGGATTTGCCGGAACGTGCGCGGCACTGCGAGCTTCGACTTCACCGCGACGGGTCTCGACATCCTGTGGCGGACGATCGTGTTCGCGCTGGTGAGCATGCTGGTGATCCCGATTCCCTGGATGGCCCGCTGGTACACCAACTGGCTGATTTCCCAGATCACGGTGGCCCCGCCCGGAGCGGCGAGCGCAGCGGTCTGAGCGGCTCTCAGCCGTTGCCGGTGATGCGGAAGACGAAGTCGATCACCTCGACGACGGGACGCCGCAGAAGCCAGCCGATGATGTCGAGGTTCTGGCCGATCTGCTGGCCGATCAGCGGCAGGATGAACAGCACGCCGAGCAGGATGGGCATGCCCAGGGGCTCGAGCCGGGCCAACGGCACCGCCAGGAAGTTCGGCAGCAGTCCGACGGCGACGCGGCCGCCGTCGAGCGGCGGCAACGGGATCATGTTGAAGACGGCCAGGATCACGTTGATGGCGATCGCGTTCTCCAGATTGAGGACGCTCCATTCCATCGCGGCCGGCGGCAGCAGGACGGCGAGATGAGCGAGCAGGCCCGCCGCCACGGCCATCGCGATATTGATGCCGGGACCGGCCGCGGCCACCAGGACCATGTCGCGGCGCGGATTGCGCAGGGCCTGGAAATTCACCGGCACGGGCTTGGCATAGCCGAAGATGAAGGGCACGCGCAGCAGCAGGAGCAGACCCGGCAACAGGATCGTGCCGAAGGGGTCGATATGCTTCAGCGGATTGAGGGTGACGCGGCCGAGCTGACGGGCCGTCGGATCGCCGCAGCGCCAGGCAACGAAGCCATGCGCCGCCTCGTGCAGGGTGATGGCGAGGATCGCCGGCAGAACCCAGGTCGAAATCGTATAGGCCGTCTCGATCCACTGCTCGTTCATCGAAAATGACGCTCCTTCATGCCTTCCAACAGGCGCCTTCCGGAGGGCGCGGCGCGACGCTAGGTTGCCCTGCCCTCGTGATCAAGGTTGCTTCGAGATGAGTGTGGAGACCGTACGCGCCTTCCTGGCGGCACATGCCCCCGACATCAGTGTCGTGGAACTCGACGCCAGCACCGCCACCGTCGAGATGGCGGCGCGCGGCCATGGCGTGGCGCCGGCGCAGATCGCCAAGACGCTGTCGCTCCGCATCAAGGATCGGACGATGCTGATCGTGACATCGGGCGATGCGCGGCTGAACAACCGCAAGATCAAGGACGTGCTGGGCGGCAAGCCCCGGATGCTGGGCGCCGACGAGGTGGCGGCCCTGACCGGCCATCCGGGCGGCGTCTGTCCGTTTGGCCTGGCGACACCGCTCCCCGTCTACTGCGACGTGTCGCTGAAAGCCTTCGACGAGGTCGTGCCCGCCGCCGGCTCGACCAACTCGGCGCTGCGCATCAGCCCGGATCGCCTCGCGGCTCTCGTCGGCGCGGAATGGATCGATGTCTGCGACCGGGCCGCGTCATGAACTGGCGCGACAGGCTCGCCGACCTGTTCGCCGCGCCGACGGCGCGAACGGACCGCGCCCTGCCCGACCTCACGCGCTTCGACCTCGGTGTCTGCCCGGGCTGCAGAGGATTGCGCCTCGCGGCCAGCCCGCGCTGCAGCCACTGCGGCAGCGCGGCGCCAGTAACGGCGGATGCTTGAATTCGCTACCGCTCCGCCGCGTTGCGGCGGCCCTCCCTCTAGCAACAATCACTGGGGCCAATTCTGCTACGCGTTCCCGGGCGCTGGCGCGGGAACCGGAAAACGCTCTAGGCTCGCCGCAAAAGAAGTGAGGGCGGAATGCAAGGCGAGGCTTCGTACGACTTCATCGTGACCGGCGCGGGGTCGGCCGGCTGCGCCGTTGCCGGGCGGCTAAGCGAGGATGGGCGCTATTCCGTGCTTCTGCTCGAGGCCGGTCCGCGCGACTCCTATCCCTGGATCCATGTGCCGCTCGGCTACCACAAGACCTTCAACAATCCGAAGGTCAACTGGATGTTCGATTCGGAGCCCGAGCCCGAACTCAACAACCGCATCATGTACCAGCCGCGCGGCAAGGTGCTGGGCGGCACCAGCTCGATCAACGGCATGGTTTATATGCGCGGCAATGCCGCCGACTATGACGAATGGCGCCAGCGCGGCTGCGAGGGCTGGGACTACGACTCGGTGCTGCCCTACTTCAAGCGCGCCGAGGACAACGCGCGCGGCGCCGACGAGTTTCACGGCACCGGCGGGCCACTGAAGGTCCAGGACCATGCATGGAAGCCGACGCTCGCCAAGGCCATGCACGATGCCGCGCTCGAAGCCGGCATCCCCGAAAACCCTGATTTCAACGGCGCCAACCAGGAAGGCGTCGGCTACTACCAGACCACCATCAACAACTCACGCCGCTGGTCGAGCGCCCGCGCCTATCTGAAGGATGCCAA
>CAMDOT010000174.1 GCA_945903635.1 Rhizobium sp. Q54
CACCGCTCAGCCGACGAAACCACCCGCGCGCTGCGCGAGATGGGGTTCCCGATCTAGCGTCGCGCGCGCTCAGAACGGCCTACTTCCTAGAACGGAATATCGTCGTCCAGTTCGGCCTTGCCGCCACGCGCCGCCGGCCGGCCGCCACCGCCACCGCCCGACGGAGGCGCGCTGCCGCCCATGTCGTCGTCCATGCCACCGGCCGAGCCACCACCGCCCTCACCGCCGCCGCTGCGGCCGTCGAGCATGGTGAGCGTGCCGCCGAAACGCGGGACGACCACTTCGGTCGTATAGCGTTCCTGACCGCTCTGATCGGTCCACTTGCGGGTGGTGAGCTGGCCCTCGAGATAGACCTTGGCGCCCTTCTTCAGGAATTTCTGGGCCACTTCGGCCAGCTTGTCGTTGAAGATCACGACGCGGTGCCACTCGGTGCGCTCCTTGCGCTCGCCGCTGTTGCGGTCGCGCCAGGTCTCCGATGTCGCCACCGACATGTTCACCAGCGAACGGCCATCCTGCATGGCTTTCACTTCGGGGTCGCGGCCGAGATTGCCGACGAGAATGACTTTGTTGACGCTGCCCGCCATGGGGGCCTCCTTGGCTTTCCCGGTGCCACGGGACGCGGCACCTACCTCACGGCGGCCAACCTAGTCCCGGTCGCCTGTGGGCAGCCACCAATTTTGGGTTGTGGCCATCCGACGTGAAATCGGCTGGCGTGAGGTTGGCTCATGGCAGCCCTCCGACAATTCATTGGCCGCGGCAGCAAAGCCTCCCCTATCCTCCGGCGCCATGAGCAAATCTTTCCACGTTTCCGAGGTCTCTCGAGGCCAAGCCTACGCCATGCTGGGCGGAGCCGCCCTGATGATGACCCTGGCCATGGGCATCCGGCAGAACCTCGGCCTCTTCCAGGCGCCGGCCTCCAAGGAACTGGGCATCGCCATTTCCGACTTCGCGCTGGCGATCTCCGTGCAGCAGGTCGCCTGGGGCCTGAGCCAGCCGATCGCCGGCGTATTCGCCGACAAGTATGGCACGCGCTGGGTAGCACTGGTCGGCAGCGCCCTGTTCATCCTGGGCATCTGGCTCACGGCCACCGCGCAGGGTGCCCTAGCGATCGTGCTGGGGGCCGGCGTGCTGATCGGCGTGGCACTTGCCTGCACGACGTCGGGCATCACGGCCAATATCGCGGCTCGCGTGGTCGAGCCGAACCGGCGTACGCTGGCCTTCGGCCTCGTCTCGGCCGCGGGCTCCGTCGGTACCATGGTGACCGCGCCGATTGCCGCCTACCTTCTGAATACGGACGGTTGGCGCGCGGCGATCTGGGCCTTTGTCATTCTCGCCTTCGCCATGCTGCCGGCCGCCTGGATCGGCAGTCGCGCCGACAAGCTGCCCAACAGTCTGCCGACCGACCGCGACCTCACGCTGCTGCGCGCCCTCGAGGAGGCGCGCCGGCACAGCGGCTATGTCGTCATGGCGATCGCCTTCTTCGTGTGTGGGCTGCAGCTCGTGTTCCTCACCACTCACCTGCCGACCTACCTCGCCCAGTGCGGCATGGATGCGTCCTACAGCGCCATCGCGCTGATGCTGATCGGCGGCTTCAATATCCTGAGTTCGTGGCTGTTCGGCTGGCTGGGAGACCGCTACCCCAAGCGCCTGCTGCTGGGCGCCATCTATCTCCTGCGCTCGCTCGCGCTGGCGCTGTTCTTCATGTTTCCACCGACGCCGCTCACCGTGATCCTGTTTGGCGCCGCCATGGGCACGTTGTGGCTAGGTGTCATTCCGCTGGTCAACGGCCTCGTGGTCCAGATCTTCGGCCTGCGGTTCCTGTCGACCTTGACCGGTATTGCATTCCTGAGCCACCAGGCCGGCTCCTTTCTCGGCGCCTGGGGCGGCGGCTATCTCTTTGATCTCATGGGCTCCTACGACCTCGCCTGGAAGATCGGCGTCCTGGTCGGATTGGCGGCAGGCACCCTGCAGCTGCTCATGAACGACCGGCCGACGGACCGAGTGCTAGCAGCGCAAGCACAGGCAGCCTGAGGCCCGGACCTGATATCGGGACGTGATATAGGGACTGGCGAAGCTGGGGGTTAATCGCCATATGCGCTGATCCCGCGCATACCCTATTCTACGGTGCACATGGCCAAGTCCCGCTTACCCGTCGCCGAGCCGCACCGTTTCATCTCGATCCGCGGTGCCCGTGAACACAACCTCAAGAACGTCGATCTCGACCTGCCGCGTGATCGGCTGGTGGTGATCACCGGCTTGAGCGGTTCCGGAAAATCCTCACTCGCCTTCGACACGGTCTATGCCGAAGGGCAGCGCCGCTACGTCGAGAGCCTGTCGTCCTACGCGCGCCAGTTCCTCGAACTGATGCAGAAGCCCGACGTCGATTCGATAGAAGGCCTGTCGCCGGCGATCTCGATCGAGCAGAAGACGACGTCGCGCAACCCGCGCTCGACGGTTGGCACCGTCACCGAGATCTACGACTATCTCCGCCTGCTGTTCGCGCGCGTGGGCGTACCCTACTCGCCGGCGACCGGGCTGCCGATCGAGAGCCAGACGGTCTCGCAGATGGTCGACCGCATCAAATCGATGGCCGACGGCACGCGGCTCTATCTGATGGCGCCCATCGTGCGCGGCCGCAAGGGCGAGTACCGCAAGGAACTGCAGGAGCTGCAGCGCAAGGGTTTCCAGCGCGTAAAGGTCGATGGCAAGCTCTACGAGATCGCCGAGGCGCCGGCGCTCGACAAGAAGTTCAAGCACGACATCGACGTCGTCGTGGACCGCATCGTGGTGAAGCCCGATCTCGGCAACCGGCTCGCCGACTCGATCGAAACCGCCCTCACGCTGGCCGAAGGCCTCGCCATTGCCGAGAACGCCGACTCGGGCGAGCGCACGGTATTCTCCGCCCGCTTCGCCTGTCCGGTCTCCGGCTTCACCATCGAGGAGATCGAGCCGCGCCTGTTCTCCTTCAACGCCCCGCAGGGCGCCTGCCCGGCCTGCGACGGCCTCGGCGTAAAAATGTTCTTCGATCCCGAGATGGTGGCGCCGGACGATCGGCTGTCGCTGGCCGAGGGAGCGATCGCGCCGTGGGCCGATTCCTCGGGCCAGTATTACATGCAGACGCTGGAGAGCATCGCCAAGCACTTCAAGGTCAAGATGTCGATCCCGTGGCGCGACCTGCCCAAGAAGGTGCGCGACACCATCCTGCAGGGCAGCGGCAATGAGTTGATTGCCATGCGCTACGACGACGGCATTCGCCAGTATCAGACCACCAAGCCGTTCGAGGGCGTGATCCCCAACCTCGACCGCCGCTGGAAGGAGACAGACTCCTCCTGGGTGCGCGAGGAACTCGAACGTTTCCAGCATGAGAGCAAATGCGAAGTCTGCGGCGGCGCGCGGCTCAGGCCGGAAGCGCTGGCCGTGAAGATCGGCGGGCTGCACATCAGCCAGGTCACCGAATTTTCCATCGGCGATGCCGTGCGATGGTTTCTCGACCTGCCGCCCAAGCTCACGGCCAAGCAGCGCGAGATCGCCGAGCGCATCCTGAAGGAAATCAACGAGCGGCTGGGCTTCCTCGACAACGTGGGCCTCAGCTACCTCACGCTCAATCGTACCTCGGGTACGCTATCGGGCGGCGAAAGCCAGCGCATCCGGCTCGCGTCCCAGATCGGCTCGGGCCTCACCGGCGTACTCTATGTGCTGGACGAGCCATCGATCGGCCTGCACCAGCGCGACAACGACCGGCTGCTGAAAACACTGACCCGGCTGCGCGACCTCGGCAACACGGTGCTGGTGGTCGAGCACGACGAGGACGCGATCCGCTCCGCCGACTATCTGGTCGACATGGGGCCCGGCGCCGGCGCTCTCGGCGGCCATGTGGTTGCCCAGGGCACGCCCGAGGAGGTGATGCGCAACAGCGCCAGCCTCACCGGACAATATCTCTCCGGCTTCCGCCAGGTCCCTATTCCCAAGGTGCGACGCGAGCCGCCGCCGAAGAACGGCCGCTGGCTCACGATCAAGGGCGCCAAGGAGAATAACCTCCAGAACGTCACGGCCAGCATCCCGCTCGGCACCTTCACCTGCGTCACCGGCGTGTCGGGCAGCGGCAAGAGCACCCTGATCGTCGAGACCCTCTACAAGGCGCTGGCCAAGCGACTCAACAATGCGCGCGAGCATGCCGGCGCGCACGGCGGGCTCGAGGGCGCCAACCATCTCGACAAGATCGTCGACATCGACCAGTCGCCGATCGGCCGCACGCCACGCTCCAATCCCGCGACCTACACCGGCGCCTTTTCGCCGATCCGCGACTGGTTCTCGCAACTGCCCGAATCGACGGAGCGCGGCTACAAGCCCGGGCGATTCTCGTTCAACGTCAAGGGCGGCCGGTGTGAGGCCTGCCAGGGCGACGGTGTCATAAAAATCGAGATGCACTTCCTGCCCGACGTCTACGTCCAGTGCGACGTCTGCAAGGGCAAGCGCTACAACCGCGAGACGCTGGAAATCGTCTTTCGCGGCAAGTCGATCGCCGACGTGCTCGACATGACGGTCGACGAGGGCTGCGAGTTCTTCAAGGCCGTCCCGATCATCCGCGACAAGCTGCTGACCCTGCAGCAGGTCGGCCTCGGCTACATCCATATCGGCCAGCAGGCGACGACCCTCTCCGGCGGCGAGGCGCAGCGCGTCAAACTCGCCAAGGAATTGTCGCGCCGCGCCACGGGGCGCACGCTCTACATCCTCGACGAGCCGACCACCGGTCTGCACTTCGAGGATGTCCGCAAGCTCCTCGAAGTCCTGCATCGGCTGGTCGAGACCGGCAACACCGTGTTGGTGATCGAACACAATCTGGAAGTCATCAAGACCGCAGACTGGGTCCTCGATCTCGGTCCCGACGGCGGTGCCGGTGGCGGCCGTCTGGTCGCCGAAGGTCCGCCCGAGGCGATCGTGAAGGTGGCGGACAGCTACACCGGCCAATACCTCGCCCGCCACCTGCCCCGCAGCGCGACAGCCAAGAAGCGCGCCTGACCGTGCCGCGGCTCGGCGCGCGATCGGCGTAGCGGTCCGGCGCGACATGATGCTTTTCATGACGGCCTTCGTCATGGGGCTGGCGTTTTGCGGCCCACCTGGAGCGGTGTTTGCAATGGCGGCGCGACGAGGTGCTGCTCACGGCTTCTCTGCAGCGCTCATGGTCGAATTCGGTTCGCTGGTCGGCGACGCCGTTTGGGCGGTGGTGGGTCTCTCCGGTGCCGGCATTCTGATACAGATCCCGGCGGTCCAGGGGTTTGTCGGCACGGCGGGCGCCGCGCTGCTGGCATGGCTTGGCTTCCAGGCGCTTCGCAATGCCTGGCAAAACCGCCAACCGCCTGCGGCACCGTCATCTGTCGGCAGTGATTTCGCCACCGGCGCGGTACTGTCGCTGACCAATCCTCAGGCCGTGGCCTACTGGATCGCATTCGGCGCATCGATCCAGGCGATCATCGGCCACGCCGCGGCCTTTTCGGAGTTTGCCGTGTTCTTCGGCGGCTTCATGATCGCTTGTGTCGTCTATTGCTTCGCGGCTTCAGCAATTATCGCCGGCGCGCGAAGCCTGCTCACGGACAAACTGTATCGGATCGTCAACGCCGTATGCGGCGCAGCCCTTGTCGGGTTCGCCGTCATCCTGCTTTACGATACTATAGGCCGGCTCGTTGGGTAGGGCTTCCAGCTGATCTCTCCGAGGTCGTAGCCGAACTGGCGCTCGACGACGTCGGGCGTGGCATCCGAGGCATCACCCTTGCGGGCGGCGACGCGGGCTTGGGCCACGTCCTTCGGCACATCGAGCCAGATGCCCTCGAACGGCACGCCGGCCTTCGTCGCCAGCGCTTCGACCGCGCGGCGCTCGTCCTCGCGGGCAAAGACCGCGTCGAGCACGACGCTGTGGCCCGTACGCAAGACCCGCTCGGCCCGCGTCAGCAGGGCGGCATAGACCCGGTCCGACAGCTCAGGCGAGTAGCTGCCCGCGGGCATCCGCTCTTCCAGTCCGATCCCGGCCATGCGCTTGCGCTCGACGTCGCTGCGCACGACGACGGCACCCGGCGTCCGCCCGATTTCCGGTGCGAGCTTCAGCGCCAGGGTCGTCTTGCCGCTGCCCGAGAGCCCGCCCACGGCCAGCAAGCGCGGCGGCATCGGTTGCAGGAAGCGGAGCGCTGCCTGCTGGTAGGCGCGCGCCGGGGCATTGTCGCCGCCGCTCACGGCGGTGATCGCCGAATCGACATAGGCGCGGATCGAGGCCCGGCGCGACAGGAAGAGCGGCAGCAGGGCAAGCGCCTCGTCGTGCGCCGCCGCCGGCAGATCGGCGATCCGCCACAGCCATTCGTTCAGCAGCCGGTTGGCGAGCGCGTCCAGGCCCTGGCGTGAGAGGTCCATCAGGGTGAAGGCCAGATCGTAGAGCACATCGATATTGGCGATCTTGTCCGAGAATTCGATGGCATCGAACGGCACTGGCCGGCCGCCGAGCAGCACGATGTTGCGCAGATGGAGATCGCCGTGGCAGCGCCGCACCGCGCCGGCCGCTTGGCGTCGCGCCACCAGCTCCACGAAAGGCTCGAGCGCCCGCGGCATCGCCTCGGCCAACGCCTCGCTGGTCGGTGGATCGAGCCGGTCGCCCGCCTCGCGCATCTGCCGCACGTCGGCGGCGACGGAGTGACGATAGTCATCCGGCCCGCTGAAGCCCGCCGTGATCGCCGGCAAGCCGTCGTGGAAACGCGCGATCCGCGCGCCCAGCGCCGTCATCAGCTCGGGCGTCAGCGCGCCGCGCGCCGCCATGCGATCGAGCATCCCCTCCTCGTCGAAGCGGCGCATGACGACCAGCCAGTCGACGGCAGCGGCGCACGCTTCTTCAGGTTCGCCCAGCACGAGTCCGCCGTCGCGATCACGGTGGATCGGCGCGACACCGAGGTAGATCTCGGGCGCGAGCTGACGATTGATGTCGATCTCGGCGGTGCACATGGCCGCCCGCCGGTCCGCGGTCGAGAAGTCCATGTAGGGGAACTTCACGGCGCGCTTCAGCTTGTAGGCGCGGTCGCCGGACAGGAACACCACGGCGCCGTGCGTATCGATGCGGCGCGCCGGTGCCAGCCGGGCCGCGAGAAAGGCAACGACCTCAGACTGATCTTCTACGACGAAGGAAGGCTGCTCGGTCATCGTTTCTCCCGGTCGTCCCAGCCGTCGATGTGCAGAATGATCTCGGCCTGCGGGAAGGCCTGCCGAAGCGCGATCTGAATACGGTCGCTGATGCCGTGAGCTGCCGCCAGGGTCAGCACCGGATCGAGGACGACATGCAGCTGGATGAACTTGGTGAGCCCCGAGGAGCGCGTGCGCAGTTCATGGACACCGCGCACGTCGGGATCGCCGCGCACGATGTCGAGGACGCGCCGGCGCTCCCCGTCCGGCAGTTCGCGATCCATCAGCACGTCGAACGACGCGCGCCCGACCAACCAGCCGCCATGCACCAAGTAGAGTGCCACCAGGCCCGCAACGGCGCTGTCGATCAGCGGCTGGTCGAGCCGACCCGAGGCGAACAGCCCGACGCCCGTCGCCAGCGTCGCCACCAAGTCCGTCTTGTAGTGCGCCATGTCGGCGCCGATGGCGATCGAGCCGGAGCGGCGCACGACGTGACGCTGGAAGGCGACAAGGCCGAGCGTGAGGGCGATCGCGAGCACACTGATCGCCAGGCCAAGGCTCTCCTCATGAACCTGCTTGGGATTGTTGAGGCGCTCGCCGACCGCGAACAGGAGCGCACAGCCCGATGCGGCGATGAAACCCGCCTGCACGAGGCCGGCCAGGGATTCCGCCTTGCCATGTCCAAAGCGATGGTCGGCGTCGGCCGGCACCAGCGCCTGACGGACCGCGAAGAAGGTCACGAGCGAACCGATCAGGTCGAGCGAGGTGTCGACGAGAGACGACAGCATGCTCACCGAGTCGGTGATCAACCAGGCTCCCGCCTTGGCGCCGACCAGGATCAGGGCCACCGCCGTCGAGGCCATGGTGGCCAGGCGCATCAGGCGTTGTGGCTCCATCGCCATGCCCGCCTCAGGGATAGAGGGTGCGCGTGGTCCAGGGCTCGGCGGGTGAGGCACGCCGGTACTCGAGCCGGTCGTGCAGGCGAAACGCCCCGTCCTGCCAGAACTCGATCAGGACCGGTTGCAGGCGGAAGCCCGACCAATGGGCCGGCCGCGGCACGCTGCCGACCAGATGTCTGGCGGTATATTCGGCCACGCGCTTTTCCAGGGCAAAGCGGCTCCCGAGTGGACGGGACTGCTCCGAGGCCCAGGCGCCGATCTGGCTGCCGCGGGCGCGGCTGGCGAAATAGGCGTCCGCTTCCTCCGGCGTGGTCGGCGACACCGGCCCTTCCAGGCGGATCTGACGACGCAGCGACTTCCAGTGGAACAGCAGGGCGGCCTTGGTATGGCCCAGCAAATGCTGGCCCTTCCGGCTCTCGTAGTTGGTATAGAACACGAAACCGGCCGGATCGTAGTCCTTGAGCAGCACCATGCGCGCCGAGGGTGTGCCGTCGGGACCCACAGTGGCCAGTGCCACGGCGTTTGGGTCATTGGGCTCGGTCTTGGCGGCCTCGGCGTACCAGTCGCCGAACAGCGCCAAAGGGTTGGATTTCTCCTGGATCATGACAGCCACAATATAGGGGGCCGTCGAAGGCTTCCACCACCGGCATCTTGTCCCAATGGCCATCCCCCGCTAAGAACAAGGGATGACCGTTGCTGCACAATTAATGGCCGGAAAAAAAGGCCTGATCATGGGCGTCGCCAACGAGCGCTCGATCGCTTGGGGTATCGCCAAGGCCTGTCACGAGAATGGCGCCAAGGTCGCCTTCACCTTCCAGGGGGACGCCCTGGAGAAGCGGGTCCGGCCCCTGGCCACATCCATCGGCAGCGACATCATCCTGCCCTGCGACGTCACCAACGCCGCCAGCATCGACGCCACATTCGCCGAGATCGAGAAGCGCTGGGGCGAACTGGATTTCCTGGTCCACGCCATCGCTTTTTCGAACAAGGACGAGCTCAAGGGCCGCTATCTCGACACCAGCCCCGAGAACTTCCAGCTCACCATGAACGTGAGCTGCTACTCGTTCACTTCGGTGGCGCAACGGGCCGTGCCGCTGATGAAGAATGGCGGCAGCCTGCTCACGCTTACCTACTACGGCGCCGAGCGCGTCATCCCCCACTACAACGTCATGGGCGTGGCCAAGGCGGCCCTCGAGGCCAGCGTGCGCTATCTGGCGGCCGACCTCGGCGAGCAGAAGATCCGCGTCAATGCCATCTCCGCCGGGCCGATCAAGACGCTGGCTTTCGCCGGGATCAACGACGGCCGCTATATACTGAAGTGGAACGAACTCAACTCGCCACTCAAGCGCAATGTCACGACCGAGGAAGTCGGCAACGCCGGCCTCTATCTGCTGTCGGACCTCGGTACCGCAGTGACGGGCGAGATCATGCATGTCGATGCGGGCTACCACGTCGTCGGCATGATCAATACCTCGTCGGCCAAGCAGATCGCCGAGCTGCTCGGCAACTTCGAGGGCGAGTAGGCCGGCGGCCATGGCCGGCAGCAGCTTCGGCACTCTCTTCCGGTTCACGAGCTGGGGCGAAAGTCATGGCCCGGCCATCGGCTGCGTGGTCGACGGCACCCCGCCGCGCATTCCTCTCGCCGAGGCCGACATCCAGGTCTGGATGGAAAAGCGCCGGCCCGGCCAGTCGCGGTTCGTCACCCAGCGCCAGGAACCCGACACGGTAAAAATCCTGTCCGGCGTCTTCGAGGGCGTCACGACCGGCACGCCGATCGCGTTGCATATCGACAATGTCGACCAGCGCAGCCGCGACTACGGCGAGATCAAGGACCAGTTCCGGCCCTCCCATGCCGACTACACCTACTTCAAGAAATACGGCGTGCGCGACTATCGCGGCGGCGGCCGGCAGTCGGCCCGCGAGACCGCGGTGCGCGTCGCTGCCGGCGCCATCGCACGCAAGATCCTGGGTGATGGCGTTTCCATTCGCGGCGCAGTGATACAGATCGGCAGCCAGAAGATAGACCGCGCCAAGTGGGACTGGGACGCCACGGGCGACAATCCCTTCTGGTGCCCCGACCGGCAGGCGGCCCAGGGCTGGGAAGGCTATCTCGACGACGTGCGCAAGCGCGGCAGCTCCTGTGGCGCGGTGATCGAGGTCGTGGCTTCCGGCGTTGCGGTCGGGCTGGGCGATCCGGTCTACGACAAGCTCGATGCCGATCTCGCCAAGGCGCTGATGAGCATCAACGCCGTAAAAGGCGTCGAGATCGGCGACGGCTTCGCGACGGCGGCCATGAGCGGCGAAGACAACGCCGATGAAATGCGCATGGCCGACGGTGCGCCCGCCTTCCTCAGCAACCACGCCGGCGGCATCCTGGGCGGCATCTCGACCGGCCAGGACATCGTCTGCCGCCTGGCCGTCAAACCGACGAGCTCCATCCTTTCCATGGTGCGCAGCATCGATCGTTTCGGCAACGAGGTCGAATTGCGAACCAAAGGTCGCCACGATCCCTGTGTCGGAATCCGCGCCACCCCCGTGGCCGAGGCGATGATGGCGTGCGTGCTGGCCGACCACCTGTTGCGCCATCGCGCCCAGTGCGCCTGATCAAGACCGAATGGCCGCGCTGAAGCCCGCCGAGGCCCGCTATTCGGTCGTACACAATATCGGCATGGCCGTCGTCGCGGTTGTCATGATCGTCGGTGCGATCGTCCATTTCGCCACCAACTCCGCCCATGCACCGACGCTGTCGCTCAACGATCCGCGATTTGTGCTGTTCGCCGGGCTGTCCATCGCCATGGGCTACTACGCCTACCTCGGTGTCAGCCGTTATGCCAATCGCCAGCCGCAGATCGTCATCGACCGCGACGGCATCCTGTTGGGCTTCGGCCGCAATCGCCGCCTGGCCTGGGAGGACATCCAATGGGTGAGGCTCCGCCGCCTCGCCATGCGGCCGCAGCTCCAGATCGGAGTCGTGCCGGAGGTCTTCGTCTCGGCCGACCTGAAGCTCTCGCAGTGGCATCTCGACGACAGCCTGCGCCCGGTCCGCGGCATCCCGGCTGCCGTTCTCGTCCGCGACAATGGGCTCGATATGTCATCGGCGGCGATGCTTGACGCTGTCCGGACATTTAGGCCGAATCTGGTGAAGTCGTAGAATTCGATCGGAGACGCAGCCATGCGACGATATTTCGTCGGCCTCCTCGCGACCGTAGGCGCACTGACCCTGCTTCTGGTCGCCGGCGGAGTGGCCGTGATCGCTTCGGGTCCGTTCTCGGCCAAGCCGCTGCCGCGCTCGATGGTCCTGTCGCTCGACCTGCGCGACCTGCCGCCGGAAGCCGCCTCCTCCGACCTGCTGCGCGGCGGCCTGTTCAAGAGTTCACGCGACCTGGTCGATGTCGTCCAGCTTCTGTGGCAGGCGGCCGACGATCCCCGCGTCATCGGGCTGTTCGTCGAGATCGGCGACGACCGGGCCGGACTCGCGCGCGTCCAGGAACTGCGCCAGGCGATCGCCCACTTTCGCGGCAAGGGCAAGTTCACCGTCGGCTTCGCCGAGTCGCTGGGCGGCAGCGGAGGCCATCTCGGCGACTACTATCTAGCTTCCGCGCTCGAGCAGGTCTGGCTGCAGCCGAGCGGCGGCTTCGCCGTGACCGGCATCGCTGTCGAGACGCCCTTCCTGAAAAATGGCCTGGACAAGCTCGGCGTGCGTGTCGAGGGCGGCAAGCGCTACGAATACAAGAGCGCGCCCGACAGTTTCCTGGAAAACGGCTACACCGGACCGGCCCGGGAAAACCTGCAACAGCTCCTCGACAGTCTCTTCGCACAGTTCATCGCCGACGTGGCGCGCGACCGCCGTCTCGAACCTTTGCAGGTCCGCCGCCTCATCGATGCGGCGCCGTTCGACGCTGAACGCGCCCGCGAAGCGGGCCTGGTCGACCGGATCGGCTATCGCGGCGATGCTTTGGAGGACGTCTGGCAGCGCGCCGGCGCCGCCCGCGACCTGATCCCGCTGTCGGAATATGCCGACGACGACAAGCGGCCAAAGCCCCGCGGCGACGTTATCGCCCTGGTGCGGGTAAGCGGGCCGATCGTTTCGGGCGCCAGTGGCGACGGCGGACTCCTCGAGGACGATGTCATGGCCAATGCCGCGGACGTCGTCGATGCTATCGAGCAGGCGACAAGCGCAAAGGAAGTGCGCGCCATCGTGCTGCGCATCGACTCGCCAGGCGGTACCTATCCGGCCGCCGACGCCATCGCCGATGCCGTCGGCCGCGCCCGGGCCGCCGGCAAGCCGGTCATCGCCTCGATGGGCGATGTCGCGGCATCGGGTGGCTATCTCGCCGCGGTTCGGGCCGACGTGATCGTTGCCCAGCCGACCACCATCACCGCGTCGATCGGCGTGTTCACCGTCTGGCCGGTCGCCTCGGAACTGTTGGCGTCGCTGGGCGTCAAGGTCGACCGGATTTCGATCGGCACCAACGCCGGCATGTACTCCACCTTCCAACCGCCGACCACCGCCCAGCGCGCGATCGTCGCCCGCGAACTGGACACGGTCTACCGCGAATTCACGCGCCAGGTTGGCGAAGCGCGCAAGCTCACGGGCGCCCGGCTCGACGCCGCCGCGCGCGGTCGTGTCTTCAGTGGCGTCGACGCCAAGCGCGCCGGCCTGGTCGACGAGCTGGGTGGGCTGCAGCTCGCGCTCAGCATCGCCAAGGCGAAGGCGGGGATCGACGAGACCCATCGTGTCGAGATCCACCGCTTTCCCGACGATCGCGACCGCTGGCAGCGTATCGTCGATCGACTGTTCCGGCTGGCCGGCGTCGATGCCTCGGGTCCGACGATCCGTGCACCGCGCGAAGTCCGCGAAGCCCTGGCGCAAATGGGCATCGTGGCCCGCCCCGGCAACGTGCGACTGCCGCCACTGCCGCCGCTCTGGCGCTAGCAACTCCCCACCAAAACAGATCCACGTCAACCAAGGGACTTCATGTGACTATCCCCGACGACATCTTCACCGAACCCGAGGATTTCTCACCGGACACGCTGGCCAATCTTGGTCCGCTGCGTCGCCTGGCCGGCACATGGCAGTCCGACAAGGGAGTGGACGTCAGTC